>JACVXU010000222.1 GCA_015661185.1 Bacteroidota bacterium | reverse complement strand
CTACGGAAACCGGACACGGGGATCCTTTGAACAAACGTACAGCCTCCTGGACATCAGTCTTGAACACACATTCCCGTGGGCGCATTCTGTTACAGTACGTGGGCGGCAAAGCATTTTCACTCCATCCCTGGAAGGAAAGGAACTCGCGTACCTCGCCGAATATTCAATCCCGATCGGCGTGCCTGTTGCGCGTAGCACTGTGAACGGTCAGCTTGTCGGAAAGGTGATGGACTCGGAAAAGGGTGTGGGAATACAAAACGTTCTCGTCTACGCGGGAGGAGCTACGGCACTGACCGATCGCAACGGCGAGTACTACTTTCCATCGCTCAAGCCCGACAAATATTTCGTGCAGCTTGACATGCCGAGTGTCGGATTGAACCGCGTCGCACTTCAGCAGCTTCCGCATGAAATCACCATCGTCGGCGGACAGGAAAGCCGGTTCGATATCACTCTCAGCCGTTCGATCACCGTCACAGGGACTGTTCTGATGTTTGGCGCGAAGGAGCAGGCAGCGAACGACACCACGCAGCCGGCAATTGTGGAGCTTGGAGGTCACCCGAACGTCATCGTGGAGCTCGTGAACGGTGATGATGTCAATCGCAGGGTCACAGATAATCGCGGTCGATTTACATTTTCCAACATGCGCCCAGGACACTGGACGCTCCGCATCGCTGATGGGAATCTCCCACAGAACTATTATTTCGACAAAGAAGCGGTCGAGTTCGACGTTGCTCCGGGCCAGGCGGCTGAACGGACATTCAAAGCGCTGCCGAAGAAACGGAGAATTCAGATTATCTCGCAGGGTGTTACGATCGCAGTCTCGCCCGAGAAAGGGAAAGGTGTCAAACCACCTCCGGAGAAGAAAGCTGTCGAGCCCGCCCCTCAGAAACCGAAGCTGGCCGAGACCGCTCCGCCGAAAGAAAAAGGTGTCCAACCAACGCCGGAGACAAAGAAACCGCTCGAACCTGCTCTTGAAACAAAGAAGCCTGTCGAGCCGGCCCCGCAGATCGTGAAGCCAGCTGAAACTGTAGTGCCGAAGCAAAAGATTGTCGAGAAAACTCCTGCGAAAGAGACACCGACACAGGCGATTGTTCCGAGGCAACCCACAGCAACACCGGAACAGGTTCCATGTATCGTGGTATTCTGGCCTGAGAAGCTGGTGTTTGGAATCCACTATTCAGATTGGCGGAAGAAATCGTCAGCCGACTCCGCGGCTGCGGTGCTGGCGAAAAAATCCGTCCTTAACGTGTTCGTCGTCCCCGTGGTATCGCAGGATGGGAGGGTCACCTACCGGATTCTCATCGGATCATTCAAGTCGAGAAAGGCCGCTGAAGAGGCTTGTGACAGGCTGCAGGACCTCATGTAGAAGCCGGACCAGATCCCTCCGGCAGGTTCCTCCTGGTGTCGAGTCTCGGAGATACGTTGAAGAAGCAATCCGTTTCCATGTGTCAATCTAGCTGCAATGAAGTGTTCAGGCCGGGGATTCTCCTTTTGAGACAGAACATCCTCAACGCCTTCCAACGATCCTGCATTCACCCTGCCCCGCGAACCATCACTGAAATCCTATCAATGTGAAGAAACTACAAAGAGTCTTCTTGCAAAACGTTTCTGTGAAGATTCACGAATGCACAAATGCTCCGCCATCAAAGAGCCTGGGCTCTCCTCGGAGGAGCAAAGGGAACGGCGTCTTCCTGGCACCCTATTTGTCCCTCATTGATCTGCAATTAAAAAGCACACTTTTAATTTTCTTATCCTTGACATTAACCCAGTAATTCCGTTATTTCAAACCATCCATGAGACCTCCTTCCATCAGATTGTCACTCGCCATTTGCCTACTCATTCCACTGGTCGCATTGGCCCAAACGGGTAGCAGCGTCGTTCAGACTCTGAACATCGAAGTGAAGCCGATCACGAAGATCGCGGTGAGCGGGAACCCGGGCGCATTGTACATCACGGATGCTAGCGCAGGTTCTGACGTTCTGTCGGTGAGCGACAACAATTCGAACTACAGCATGATGACGAATCTCGACAACATGAAAATCGTTGCTTCCATCAACAATCCAATGCCCGAAGGGACACGGTTGATGATGAAGCTCGAGAGTTCGAAGGGTTCGAGCAACGGATTTGTCGATGTTTCGAGTGCAATGAGTCCGGTCGAAGTCGTCACGGCTCTTGGCAAAGGGAGTGATCTTAATCAGTCGATTACGTATACGTTTGCCGCAAACGCGTCGATTGGACAGATAAATGTTGATTCACGTGTTGTGACACTCACACTAACAAACTGATATCCGCTGCGATGAAATCACCGATCACAATCGTTGGAGTTCTCCTCATACTCGCCATCGGTGCGATGGAAGTGTCGGCGCAGAACAGGAGCTCAGCGACGCAGACGGTGACGTTCGGTGTGCAACGAAGTGCCACGATCATAGCTGCAAATTTTCAGGCATCAGCGACGTCGATCAATGACGTCAGCCTCACGAGCGCGATTCCGTTGAAGGTCACCGCAGGCTCTGATGCAAGTTCGGACATCGTTGCCGATCTCGGCGGTGGCGGTGCAGATCGGTCTGTAACGAAATTTGATCGGGGATTTTCTTCCGGAGAAAATGTGTACCAGAATAGTTTAGTCCCCCGTAAAGCAACAGTTCCCATCGCAATGCTCAGGAATCACAAATCTAGTTCTTCCGACAGACTAGTAATCACGCTGACCGAGTAATCTTTTTCTTCGCCTCCTGCCTTTCGGTTTCACACTTCGTTGAAATTTTTTCCCCACGTACATGAACTCCGTACTATGTGCCGCGTTCTCTGTACCTGTTGTCGTGTCTCCTCTCTCAACTTTTTTCGTTTCATTCTTCCTGTTTCTTCTCTGATTCGAAGCGTTTGCCTCGTCATTGCCTTCCCAGTGCCGCTTCTCGCATGTTCTTTGAATAAGTCGTGCGGTTGAACTTCTTGCACCACAGAATGCGACCCCAGGATCACAATTTGACTTTTTCGTGAAATCTCAGAAAGAGCAAAACACACACCCCATCCGCCAGAAAGATGGCGGACAAGTCCATCCCCTCTCCCTTCCACACAATCCAAGACACACCCACCCGACTGACGTCAGGCGGGCGGGGAGGGGACTGCTCAAACTCTGAGTAGGATAAACTGCAATCTTGATCCCAAGAACCAGACGTCCCCTCTCGTGCGCAGAGGACGCGGGCAGAGAGAGGGGAGTTGAGGGGTGTGTGCTTCTTTCGTGAAAGCTTGAGTTGATGTCTGCTTAGATCTCTGCGTCGTGCTATAGACTTATTGTCTCTACTGCTCGTTTCCACATCCGCTGTTCTTTCTCTCCTTCATCTCCTTTCATCTCCATTCTCTCCTGCGCTCGCGAATTTTGTGCTCCACATCACGAGCCCTTCTGGCCGGCGCGCGATTCTTCTCTCCTAAAAACGAGAATTGGCCAATTCCAGGCGCCGCTTCGTGTCTCATTCTGTCTACGGTGTGCACCGTAGTCATACACGTTCTTGCCCGTATGACCCGAATTACGGTGCACAGTCTATGTTTATCGACGCTCTTCTCGCGCACATTTGATCCAGCAATTCATAGGGCATCGTGTGGCTATTCATAACGCTGGAGGAAACGTGAGCGCAATCAGGATTCTTATTGCCGACGACCACAAGGACTTTCGCAATGTTGTGTGCGAATTTCTCAGTCGGTTGCCAAACATCATCGTCGTTGGCGAAGCAGATGATGGCGTCGAAGTGATCGACAAGACAGAGTCGCTCGATCCCGACATTGTCCTGATGGACATTACGATGCCGAGGCGCAATGGGCTGGAGGCAACGCGCATCATCAAGAACCGTTGGCCGCTGAAGAAAGTTGTCATAGCGACGATGCATGACAACGCGTACTACCGTGCCCGGGCAGAAGAAGTCGCGGCGGATGGTTTCATTGTGAAGTCGTCAATCCGATCAGGTTTGTTGGCCACCTTTGGGCAAGGCGTCTTTTCGCCGATGGTTGCTGAGTGGTCAGTTGCGAGCGGTAAATAGCTCTTTCACCGCACTCGGTCAGGTAAATACAGAATATCAGTCGCACTTCGAAAGGGAATCGGACATGGTCACACTCAAAGTGCTTCTCGTTGACGACCACGATGGGCTCCGGGCCACGGTGGCGTCGTTTCTTAAAAGGCAGCAGGGAGTGGAGATAATCGGCGAAGCGGCAAATGGTATAAGAGCCATCGAGCAGACGGAGAGATTGCGCCCCGATCTTGTCCTGATGGACCTTGACATGCCGGAGTGTGACGGATTCGAGGCGACGCGAGAAATTAAAACGAGAGTCCCGAACACGCGGGTGTTCATCCTGTCCATGCATGGCGACGATTCCTACCGCCGGATGGCGTGGCGCTCGGCGGCCGACGGGTTCATCGAGAAAACCTCGATGAAGAACGATCTCATGGCGCTGGTTGCGGATGAACGGAGGCGGCTTGGGGAAGGAGTCCGGGTTGTGGCGCCGGCGGTCGAGAGCCACCCATGGTCGTGGTCCGTGACGCGCGGACCGTTGAACATTCAACTTCAGACAAAAAAGTAAACTCACTCATCAATCACGTTCACAATTCACTGAAAGGATTCCATATGTGTACAGTTAAAGTTCTTCTGGCGGATGACTTCGAAGGCTTCCGCCATTCGCTGCGCTTGTTCCTGAAGTCGCAGCCTGGTTTCGAAGTCGTCGGCGAGGCAGTGGACGGCAATGACGCAATCGAGAAAGCCGAGCAGTTGCATCCGGACCTGGTTCTGATGGATCTGGAGATGCCGAACAGGGATGGCTTCGATGCCACCCGCGAGATCAAGCGCCGCTTACCGCAAACGCGGGTCGTCATTCTCTCGATGCACGCCAGTGACGTCTACCGTCGCGCAGCCCGGGAATTTCACGCGGACGATTTCATCGACAAGAATTCGATGAAGTTTGCACTGGTTGCCATCCTTATGGATGAGCAGGCCCGGCGTACTAACGTGGCGGCGAATGCGGCGTAACGTGAAACAGCGAACACAACATATCATCCTGATGCAGATTTCGGCTGATGACAACCGGAGGTTCGGCGCGTTACTGTGATGCGATGGCTGAACTCCATATTGCCCCGCAGCGCGCTGACAGCCAGGATACTCTCTAGACGTTCCTGTGCTTCCAGCCGCTTCTCGTTCGGTTTGAAGGCCTTCGTGCTTTCGATGGTTCTGACCATTGTCTTCGGTGCACAATCTTTCGCACAACAGGACAATATCTGGTTAGGAACCACGACGGCATGGAGCACAGCCTCGAACTGGTCGCTGAACGCGGTCCCGACAAATGCCCACAATGTGAGAATTCCATTAGCGGCGAACCTCCCCACATTGAGTGCCGCGAGTGTAGCTCGAACGATTACATTTGTTGACTCACTCACAGGCTCGGCGACTGCAACATTGACGGTTGGGACACAGACGCTGACGGTTGGTACAGCCGGATTTCCGGGAGACATTACGATCAACAACAACGGTGTGATCTCCGTCAGTACGGGAACCGTCGCACTTACGAATGGCGGCACGATGACGATCAATGCCGGCGGCAGTGTCACTGCGACGGGAGCGGCAATCTTCAACGTCAACGGCAACTGGACGGACAATGGCGGGACGTTCACACCAAGTACCAGCACGATTTCGTTCAATAACACTACCACCGCTCAGACCATCGGTGGAACCGCAGCATCCCAGACATTCAACAACCTTACGATCAACAAGGCCGCCGGCATCCTTCTCTCGGTTGGCGGCAGTACCACTTCTCTGACGGTCAACAACCTGACAGAGACCCTCGGTAACTTCACTGCACCTGCAACAATGAGCGTCACTGGTGCGCTCACACGGACTGCAGGGACCTTCACGGCTGGCACAGATCTGAATGTCGGCG
>JACVXU010000440.1 GCA_015661185.1 Bacteroidota bacterium | reverse complement strand
TATCTGGATGGACGTATCGCTTTGTACCTCAATTTCGATGTAGGGAAAGCCGAGATTAAACCGGAGTTCGAGAGCACCATCGACAAGATCTTCGACCTCATGCGGGCAGACAAGAATCTGTATATGCGCATCGAGGGACACACGGATAATGTCGGGATTACGAAGACAAATCAGAGATTGTCTGAGCAGCGTGCCCGTGCAGTAATGGGTGCACTGGTTCGCAGGGGAATGGACCCTCAACGGCTGATGGCGATGGGTTTGGGACCCCGCAGGCCCATCGAAAGTAACCTCACTGCGGCCGGGAGAGCTCGCAACAGTAGAGTCGAATTGGTCAGACGATAAGGTAAGTCTGCAGAGCATCCGCGATGGAAATTCAATTTCTCGGGGCAGCCCGAACCGTCACCGGTTCCATGCACCACCTCACGGTCAATAATCAGCGCATCCTCCTGGACTGTGGGCTCTACCAGGGCAAACGTCTCGAATCGTATGAACGCAACATGCATTTTCCGTTCGACCCTTCCTCGATCAAGTCTGTCATTCTTTCCCACGCTCACATCGACCATTCAGGGAATCTGCCGAACCTGGTAAAACAAGGATTTCGCGGCCCCATTTACTCGACGCCGGCAACGAGAGACCTGTGCAACCTCATGCTGTTTGACAGCGCCTATATCCAGGAAAAGGATATGGAATACCTGAACAAGAAGCTCCTGAAAGACAACTCGCCGGCGGTGCAGACTCTTTATTCTGTGGAGGACGTCGTAGAGACAATGAAGAGGTTTGTCAGCGTCAACTACGGGAGACCGCTTGAGATTTCCGAGGGTTGCGTTGTGGAATTCCGGGATGCCGGACACATTCTTGGGTCGGCCGTTACGGCATGCGAGATCGAAGAGAACCATCGCACGATGCGCCTCGGCTTCACCGCTGATCTGGGCAGGAAAAGCACTCCGATTCTCCAGGACCCCGAAGCCCTCGGTGATGTCGATGTTTTGATTTCGGAAAGCACGTACGGCGGCAAGGTTCATGAACCAACCGGCAACATGCAGGATTCACTGAACGCCGTCGCGATGAGGACCATCGACCGGGGAGGAAAAATCATCATCCCGGCTTTCAGCGTTGGGAGGACGCAGGAGCTGTTGTACGTGTTATTCGAGCTCTTTGAAGAGCATCGCCTGCCGCAGATTCCTGTGTTCGTCGACAGCCCCCTCGCGGTGAATGCCACCGAAGTGTTCCGGCTGCACCCTGAGTGCTTCGACCACGAGACGCTCGACCATCTTCACGCGTACGAAGACCCCTTTGGTTTTGACAGGCTCAAGTACGTTCGAACAGTCGAAGAGTCCAAGAAACTGAATTCGCTCAAAGAGCCCTGCGTCATTATCGCCGCGTCGGGAATGTGCGAAGCTGGCAGGATTCTGCATCACCTGGCGAACAATATCGAGAATCCCAGGAACACCATCCTCATCGTGGGCTTTCAGGCGGAACACACGCTCGGAAGACGAATCGTCGAGAAACAGCCGGAAGTGAAAATCTTTGGCAATATGTATAAGCTCAAAGCCGAAGTGTCGATTCTCAACTCATTCTCCGCACATGCCGGGCAGGATGAACTGGTGGACTATGCGAAGAATCTTCGTCAGGATCGCCTGAAGGAAATATTCCTGGTGCACGGAGAATTCAACCAAGCGGATCAACTGAGGTTGAAACTTGGGGAGCAAGGCTATCATTCGGTACGAATTCCCGAGAGAACGGAAAAAGCAGAATTCCTGGAACACCTCGCCCTGTCGCATACGGTTGAAGTGTTGGATTTGAAGAACCCCCGGGGAAGCCATCACATGTTTCACCGGGCGAACATCCTGAGCCTGTCGAGTCTTGTCAAAATCATCAAGAACTACGACGTCGTTGTTCATCTCGCGGGAATTCCTCACCCCTTGAACGAGCCTCCGGAGAAGGTGTTTCAAGTGAACACGGTCGGGACCTTCAACGTCCTCGAAGCGTGCGCACTCAACGGCGTCTCAAAAGTCATCCTGATGTCGAGCGAATCGACACTCGGTTTTGCCTTTTCCATAACGAGGATGTGGCCTGAGTATGCACCGATTGACGAGAACCATCCGCTGCGCCCGCAAGATCCCTACGGGTTGAGCAAGGTTTCCTCAGAACTTCTGTGTGCGGCATACACACGGACCTACGGTATGCAAACGATTTGCCTCCGGCCGCCCTGGGTGTGGGTGCCGGAAAAGAAAGAGGTTGAAACGTACAAACAGCTGGTCAAGGATTACAAGAAATGGCACAAGAATCTCTGGGCCTACGTTCATATCCATGATCTGGTCCAGGCCGTGCGACTGGCCGTGGAATCGACTGAATTGCCGCCGAACGATTCGTATTTTGTATGCGCCGACGACAATTGGACTGGAAAAGACAGCCTTGCTCTGTTGAAGGAGTTTTACCCCGAGACAACGAAGATCCACGACGGATTCAAGGGGACATCTTCTTTGATCAGCAGCGTAAAAGCAAAAGAAACACTCAAGTATTCGCCAAAACACACCGTCAAAGACATCATTTCATAGTTCCAAACCCGTGGTGCAAAATTCGTGGCTCGTCCGATCATTATCGATACAGACGCCGGCGTCGATGACGCCTTGGCATTGATCCTGGCCCTCCGTTCTCACGAAGTATCGGTCGAGGCGATTACGACCGTTGCG
>JACVXU010000221.1 GCA_015661185.1 Bacteroidota bacterium | reverse complement strand
GAGGCAGTAATCATCAACGCACTTATCGCACTGGTGGCTGCTGTGGTTCTGTGGGTGTTCTTCCCAAAACTGAGGGAACACTGAAGGCTGGTCAGAGGTCCAGTCTAAAAGTGGTGCCACCCCCGAATAGGAAACTTCGGGGCAGGCAAGACACAAAGTCACAAAGGTTCTTGAAAGTGAAGAAAATTCAAAGATCTTCTTCGTGTCCCTGCCTGCGTGCCGAGGCACTTCGGCAGGCAGGTTGGTGACTTCGTGGTACCGCTCTTGTCCCGCTTTCCAGGATCCCGCACCATGGCGGGATCCAAAGAGCGGGAGATTCCGCTCATAAGTGGGATTCATAAAGCGGAACAAAGTTGATGTTTTCGGCCGCGGTTCTAACGAAGAACCGCTTGATTGCAAAACGAAACCCCTCACCTGCCTTGGCCGATGAGGGGCTTTGTGTTTGAGAGGCGATGACGGAAGGACGCGACTCCCTCGTCTTCAACTGCAGCTACAGCACCGGCATTTTCCCCAGCACGTCTTCAATCTTCATGTTCTTCAGTGTGCCAAGTTTGAGATCGTTCAAGCCCTTCTCCACGGTCTTCTTGTCCCCGACAATGATGATGGCAATGTTCTTCGGGTCGATATATTTCTTTGCCACTCGTTGCACGTCTGACTTGGTTACAGAGAGGACGTTCTTGATGTAAGTGTTGAAATAGTCACCCGGTAGATTGTACAGCATCAGATCACCGAGCTGGGAAGCGACAACTCTGTCATTGCCTTGTCGGTTACGCCCGTCTGGACCGAGGAATTCGCGCTGAATGCGCCAGGCGCAGGCCGCATATCGAACGCCGATCCGGCGCCGTACGTATAGCCGTTTTTCTCGCGCAGGTTGTTGTTCAGGCGGGATGAAAATGACCCACCCAGAATTGTGTTCATTACCATTATCGGAAAGTAGTCCGGTGTCGTCCGTTCCACTCCGACACGCGAGATGCGGACTACGGACTGCGGTGCGTCGGGTTTGTCGATCAGGTAGATCGTCCGCCCTTTGATCTGGTCGGCGACCGGAACTTTCACTTTCACTGTCTCGCCTCTCTGCCAGTTGCCAAACGTTTTCTCCAGTTTCGCGACGATATCGGACATCTTGATATCGCCCACAACAATGAAGGTGGCGTTGGAGGCGTGGAAGTACTTGCTGTAGAATCCCTTCAGGTCCTCCAGGGTGAACCCCTTGAGCGTCTTCTCTGTCCCCATTGTTCCACGTCCGTACGGATGCTTTTCACCGAATACGAGCTTTGCGGCGGCCGTTGCTGCAACCATCGTAGGCTGATCGTGCATCTGAACAAGCGAAGTCAGGCGCTCCTTTCGGAGACGTTCAAGCTCGTTGGCTGGAAAGGTGGGACGCAGGATGATGTCTGCAAAGAGATCGAAAGCCTTCTCGAATTTCGAGAGCGGCGTGTTCAGGGAAACCCCGGTCGTGTGAGTCCCCGCCGAAGCATACAGAGAGACCCCAAGATAATCGATGGCATCTGCCAGTTCGAGCGATGACTTGTCGCCTGCTCCTTCTTTCAACATTGCTGCCGTCAGGCTTGCCAATCCGATCTTGTCCGGCCCTTCCAGCACCGAGCCGGCGCGCAGCGTCAGGCTCATTTGGAGCACGGGCACACTGTGCTTCTCTACCACGATGACAGGGATGCCGTTCGAAAGCGTCGCTTTCTGGATCGGCGGCAGCGAGAGCGATGGGGGAGCACCAAGCTCTGGCGGCTTGCTGCGATCGGCTTTTTGAGCGAGGGTATGGGAAACTGACGCAATCGTCAGGACCGAAAGAACCAACAGCGTGCGCGGAAAAACTTTCAATGAGGTTTTCATGTTATTTGCCCTCCACGCTGATAAAGTTTCCGGGGGCGGCGAGTTCTTTTTTTCCTTTCGGAACGACGCTGAGGACAACCCGGCCGTCGTCACGCAGATATGTTCGTGTACAAGCGCGCACATCGTCCGGATCGATCGCCTTGTAGCGAGCCAGGTCTTCATTGAAGTAGTCGGGATTCCCCGTTGCAGTGAAGTAGGCATTGAGCTGGTCTGCCTTGCCGCTGACGCGTTCAAGCCTGTTGATGAAGCTCGATTCATACTGGTTGACTGCGCGGTCCACCTCACGATTCGAAGGGAATTCGTTCTTGATCTTGTCGATTTCCTCCTGGATCACCTTCTCGATCTCTGCCAGTGTATGACCCGTGCGGGCAGTGGCAACAACCTGGAAGGATGAAACCTGCTTCTGTGATTCCTGAAAGGCACTCACATCCTGAGCGATCTGGAGGTCGTAGACAAGTCGCTTATACAATCGCGAGTTCTTGCCTCCGGTGAGTATGTTGGCGAGGATATCCAGCTCCGCATCGCCCGGTGAGAATAGAGGGGGGGAAATCCATGCCATATAGAGACGCGGAAGCTGCACGCGGTCCTCGAATGCGAGGCGTTTTTCCTCTGCGAGAAATGCCGGCGGAGCATCGATCAAAGGCACCGGCTGACCGCGGGGAATCTCGCCAAACCATTTCTCAACAAGCACCTTTGTTTTCTCGACATCGATGTCGCCGGCGATTGTGAGGCTGGCATTGTTCGGAGAATAGTACGTTTTGAAGAACTGAACAACGTCTTCGAATGATGCTGCCGAGAGGTCCGCCATGCTGCCGATAGTGGGCCAGTGATAAGGGTGTGTCGGTGGATACAGGTTCTCTTCGAGCACAAGCGAAGACATACCATAGGGTCGATTTTCATAGGATTGACGACGCTCATTCTTAACGATGTCGCGCTGGGCATCGACGGCTTTGGGGCTCATGGCTTCAGCGAGGTATCCCATGCGGTCCGAATCGAGGAAGAGGGCGAGTTCAAGCGCGTTGCTCGGCAAATCTTCGTAGTAGTTCGTCCGGTCAGACGTTGTTGACCCGTTGTTGTCCGCACCTGCCGCTTCGAGCCATTCGTCGAACTTGCCCGTTGCGACGTTTTTCGAGCCCATAAACATCAGGTGTTCGAACAAGTGCGCGAATCCAGTCCGTCCGGGCTTCTCGTTGCCCGATCCGACATGATACCAGGTGTTAACGGAGACGCGCGGTGTGCTGCGGTCGACGTGCAGAATCACGGTAAGTCCATTCGGGAGGGTGAATCGAGTGTATGGGACGTTTATTCTGAGCTCCTGGCCGCCTGCGATTGAGACACACAGGATGAGGAATACAGTAAGTCTCTTCATGGAACTGACCTCAAATGTGATGGGATGATAAGATGGTTGCAACGGCCTTCTACGTTATAAAATTGTGCCATCAAAGACAAGCCTTGACCTGGGCTGGCAAATCAAACGGCTGATCATGACAAGGATGCGGCAACGTCCGTGCGAGCTTCCAATGTTGGTCCCTTTTCCGAATCGACATAGTTTTGTCCATCCTGTCTTCCAGCCGCTGGAATCCGATGCTACCGAACCTGCGTCGGATAACCTTGGTGATCTGACCGGAAGGCAAATGGCATGAAACACTCGGGAAGGTTCGCGACGAAGATCACGACTGCCATGACCATTGATCTGACTTCAGTGAACTACGGTTACCTCTGGTGGAACAACTACGGCGGTCGGGATTCGGTCTTCAAGGCGACTGGATTCGCGCGGCAATTCATATATATCGTCCCAGCCAGGAACATGGTCATCGTGACCAACGGCAACGACAACGTGACGGGCGATCAGTCGAACGTAAACGAGGCCGTAATCATCGGCATTGCGAAGAAATACTTCTTCTGATGCCACCGGTAATACTGGGTGCGCGCACATTCGCAATCTGTCCAGAGCCTTCTGTCGTCCGTTGGAGGAAAATGGCCGGAAAAACCGCCTTTCATTAGTGAAACGGTGAGAAGGGCTGAAGAACACGCTCTATGACCGATGGAGCCGGCGACCGGTATTGACTTTGAGGCGCGGATTCGACTCATTTCCGTGTCAGAGGAATCTTAACCGCCTGCCGACCGATCTACATTCAGAAGAAGCCAAAGTGGACCTCGCACCTGTTCCATCGACAGATCATCCTCTCGATGGAAGATCCATCGTCGTGACCTTTCAAGTTCTGCGTCGTTCTTTGCGATTTCGGTACCGATCGAAGGAGACACCATGATCGGGGAAACGATCTCTCATTATCACGTGCTCGAGAAGCTTGGTGGCGGTGGGATGGGGGTTGTCTACAAGGCAGAGGACATCAAGCTCAAGCGTCTGGTCGCACTTAAATTTCTTCCTCCCGATCTCACAAGCGATCCGCGCTCAAAGGAACGCTTCGCTCATGAAGCCCAGGCGGCTTCTTCACTCGAACATCCCAACATCTGCACTGTTCACGACATCGGTGACACCGATGAGGGTCAGACCTTCATCGTCATGTCGTACTATGACGGTGAGACATTGAAGCGAAAGCTTTCCCGCGGCCCGCTGAAGGTCGAACAGGCGCTCGAAATCGCTGCGCAAATCGCCGATGGTCTCGCGAAAGCTCATGACAATGGAATTGTCCACCGGGACATCAAGCCGGCGAATATCATGATTTCGCGCGAGGGAAGTGTCAAGATCCTCGACTTCGGACTGGCAAAACTTGCCGGCGAGACTAGGCTGACAAAAACCGGTTCCACCGTCGGTACCCTGATGTATATGGCGCCGGAGCAAGTGCACGGTCAGGAAGTCGATGCCAGGGCGGATATCTGGGCGCTCGGCGTTCTGTTGCAGGAGATGATCACCGGCGTCGCACCGTTCCGCGGCGAACATGAAGGCGCGTTGCTCTATGACCGCCTCCGATGGTCGACACCGTTCCCGATCTCGAACCGGAACTACAGCAGCTGGTGTCCAGGTGTCTCGAAAAAGATCCCGAGGAGCGGTATCAATCGGCGAAAGATGTCTCTGTCGATTGCCGGCGTATCAAGAGAGAAATGAAAACGATGCGGCAGATGAGTGCATCGTACTCGTACACGGGTCGGGGGGACAGTCCGTCAGTTGCAAGGAGGTACGCATTCGCGAAGACATCGAAGGACCGTCGGGTACGGATTTGGATGGCACTTTCGGCAATCCTGCTTTGCACTACCGTTCTGTTTGCTCTTCAGGATTTCTTTGGGCACGATTTGTCACAGCGGGTCGTCAGCAGGTCAGAGATTGCGCCACCTGAGAATGGTCGCTTCTATCTGACGGGGGAACAAGCCGGACCCGTCGCTCTCTCGCCGGACGGAACTCGGATGGTCTTTCTCGCGTCTGGAGTTGGAAATGTGGGAAATAAAACGCTCTGGTTACGACATACGGGTGAGCTCACACCGAGATTCCTGAAGGGGACGGAGGATGCAGCATACCCCTTTTGGTCCCCAGATAACCGATCAGTGGGGTACTTTGCTGGAGGCTTCCTTTGGAGTGTCGATGTAGACGGAGGGGAACCGTACAAGATATGTAAAGCGAAATTTGGTGGAGGGGGATCATGGAACGAACACGGGACCATCATCTTTTCACCCTCAACGAACGATCCGATTTTTCGTGTGCAAGCCACGGGCGGTGACCCCGTACCTGTCACACGAGTTGACACCACGAAGAAAGAGCTATATCATCAATATCCAGTCTTCCTCCCTGATGGCGAGCACTTCTTATTCCTTGCTCGAACCATCTACACTAATGATAAACCTGATGCTGACTCTGTCTATGTTACATCGCTCAACGGGACAGAACGGCGCTCTCTTTTTTGCGCAACAACAAACGTTGGTTACTCAAGCGGATGCTTGGTTTACTATGATGGCCCAAGAACTGACAAATTGGTGGCAGCGGCTTTTGACATTCAAAACCAAGTTCTTCTTGGTGAAGCGAAACCTCTTGCCGACCGAGTCCAAGTCAATTCCCGCGATGGCGGAGCGGTTTTCTCGGTTTCTCACGGCGATCTGCTTGTCTATCAAACACGCCCCGCTGGCGCCAGGAATAAGTTACTGCTCTATGACCGAAATGGAATACCATCAGTGCCCATAGGACCCCTCGGTGTATCGAACCAGTACTGGGAGGTCCGATTGAGTCCCGATGGTAACCGGATTGCCTATTCAGTGTCAGATACAACCACAAGTAATCTCGATATCTGGGTCTTCGACCAATCCAAAGGGACGATTCGTCTCACCCATAACCCGGCTCGTGACCGCTTTCCCGTGTGGTCTCCGGATGGAAAAGAAATCGTCTTCGGTTCCGATCGACGGGAAGCGAACATACTCGACCTTTACCTAATGCCGGTGCGAGCTGGTGGCGATGCGAAGCTCATCTTGTCAGGTAGTGAAACCAAACAACCATTTGACTGGTCGCAAGACGGGGAGTACATTGCTTTTGTCAAAACCGTCACAACCAAGGGGACAAGGAGCGACATTTGGATCCTTCCTATTAAATCCGGCAAAGAACCGTTCCCGTTCCTTCAAACCAAGGCCAATGAGTGGGATCCGCACTTCTCTCCAGATGGAAACTGGATAGTGTATTGCTCGGACGAGACAGGGCCGAATGAGATTTACGTGGTCCCCTTCCCCGGTCCGGGAGAAAAAATCCATATTACATCATCAGGTCGAACAGCCCCGGTGGGGGGATCGCGTCCTCGATGGGCTCGCGGAGGAAAAGAAATCTTCTACCTTGGACTAGATAACATGCTCTGGGTAGCAGAGTTGAAAATCACGCGGGGCGATGTTGAGATTTCAGATACCAGGAGTGCATTCCAAACCTTTGCAGTGTCGTATGGCGGGAACTATGACGTCTCGCGTGATGGTGCAAAGATTATCGTCAATACTGATTGGCTGAATTGGCACGTGCCCCCCGTGATTCTGGTGACCAATTGGACGGCGTTGCTCGAGAAAAAATGATCGAGCCTTTTCGCTGAATCTCCCAGAGATTCCCTCCAGTCTTTGTTCTTCGTTTTCCCGCCTAACTAGTTCTGGATCTGAATTCGGTTGTTCAGGCCGCGGTCCTCACGTCATGATTCACTGAAAAAAGCCACGGCAACACAACAGAGATGCTCACACCTGCCCGTAATCCAGCCACGGCTGATGAAGTGTCCGCAGTTGCCTTTCACCGAAAACTCTGCTAGTTTCGCACACGAGTCAGACAAGCCAGAAGTCGGGCTTCTCCTCATAGTAGGAAGGGAATCCTTGCATGCATCTCCAGCTTATCGATTGGATTATTGTCGCAGCATCGTTGGTTGTTTGTTTTTTCCCAGCGCTGTTTTTCGGCCGGCGCGCCGGGAAGAGCACATCGGAGTTCTTCGCCTCGGGCCGGGCAGTTCCGTGGTGGCTTGCGGGCATATCGATGGTAGCCACGACGTTCAGCAGCGATACGCCGAATCTCGTAACGGATATCGTACGCCGGAATGGCGTAGCCGGCAATTGGGTCTGGTGGGCATTTGTGCTGACAGGAGTCGCGACCGTTTTCTTCTACGCCAGATTGTGGCGACGCTCCGGGGTGATGACGGACCTCGAGTTTTACGAGATCAGGTATTCGGGTAAGGCGGCCAGCTTTGTGCGGGGATTCCGATCGGTGTACCTCGGACTCTTCTTCAACTGTATGATCATGGCTTCTGTAAATCTTGCTGCGTGTAAGATTGCCGGAATTCTCTTCGGCATGGAGCGCTGGCAGACGCTACTGTTTGTCGGCGGGCTGAATGTTGTGTTTGCCACCCATTCCGGTCTCTGGGGGGTGCTGGTGATTGATATGGTTCAGTTCTTCATCAAAATGACCGCCGTTATTGCAGCAGCATATTTTGCGGTGAATCTGCCCGAGGTCGGCGGTCTCAGTGGCATGGTGGAAAAAATCTCAGCACTCAAAGGACCAAATGGACTAAATTATCTGAACATACTTCCTGATTTTTCCAATACCTGGGACATTGCAGTGGCGGTCTTTATCATGCCTATCGCCGTGCAATGGTGGGCGGTCTGGTATCCAGGAGCGGAGCCGGGAGGAGGCAGCTACATCGCCCAGCGCATGCTGGCGTCAAAGTCGGAGAAGGACGCGCTGGGTGCCGTATTGTTCTTCAACATAGCTCATTATGTCCTGAGGCCATGGCCGTGGATCCTCGTGGCTCTCTGCTCGTTGATCGTCTATCCGCAGCTCTCCGATATCCAGACGGCTTTTCCCAATCTCGATCCCAACCTGCTTGGTCATGACATTGCGTTTCCGGCAATGCTGAAGTTCCTGCCCGTTGGTTTCATCGGTCTGATGGTCGGTGGATTGATCGCTGCGAACTCCTCGACGATTCTCACGCACCTGAATTGGGGCGCTTCGTATCTCGTGCATGATTTCTACCAGAGATTTCTCCGCAAGGATGCGACAGAAAAACACTACGTCCTGGCCGGACGCGTTGGTACCGTCATTCTCTTCTTTTGTTCTTCGGGTCTGGTATTTGTCCTCGACTCCGCGAAGGACGCCTTCGACATCATACTGCAGGTCGGTGCAGGCACCGGCCTCCTCTACCTGGTGCGCTGGTTTTGGTGGCGCATCAACGCGTGGTGCGAAGTAGTCGCGATGGTCAGCTCATTTGCCGTATCGATCGTGCTCCTGGTTCTGAACAAGAACGGCATCCACTTCAGTACTCACGTTGCACTCCTGATGACGATAGCATTCACAACGGCTTGTTGGCTGGCCACGGTGTACATCGGACCGGAGACAGACCGACGCGTACTGATTGAGTTCTACAAGAAAGTCCGGCCGTTCGGCCCTGGTTGGAAGAAGATCCGTGAGGAAGCAGGGGTTTCGGATGCAGAAGCGAGAGCGACGCACGAGAATATTCCCATGGCCTTGCTTGGCTGGGTAGCAGGTTGCACCGTCATCTGGTCTTCACTCTTCGCAGTGGGTAACTTCCTCTATGGCAGGACCGATTATGCTCTGATGTTATCTGGAGTCTTCGTTGTCAGCGGAAGCGCTCTCTTGTACGTGATGAACAGGCTCTGGCCAGAAAAGAGTACTGTAAAAGAGTAGGCGGCAGATTCCATCGCAAGGTTGCTCCCGCCTGCAAGAAATCGCAGACATTGTTGTCTAAAGGGGGCAAGAGAAATCAGGGAGTGGACACGAGAGACGGTCGAAATAGTGCGGAGAAAACTTTAAAGCATCCTGCGAGAGCACCCGCGCCTCAGGAAGGTCGGGGAGCGCCCACGTTTGACGAAATTTACCGTGAACACGGTGGACGAATCCTCAATCTGCTTTATCGATTCACCCCGCGTGAACAGGTCGCCCGCGACCTGCTTCAGGACGTGTTCGTCAAGGTGTACGAACATATGAATTCCTTCGAAAACCGGTCGCAGATTTATACCTGGATCTACCGGATTGCGGTCAATCATGCTCTGAACCATCTCAAGCGGGAAAAAAGAAATCTCTGGTTCGATCTGATGGACGAGTCGGTCGGGGAACTTTTGAGGCGGGAGAGGATTGAAACGCCCGGATTTGGTGCCGGGGAAGTTCTGCGGCCCGACGAAGCACTCGAGGATCGAGAGAGGGAGCGATTCACACACCAAGCTGTGGAAGCCCTCCAACCGAAATACCGGATTCCCTTCGTCTTGTTGAAGGATGAGCACCTCAGTTATGATGAGATTGCGAAGGTGCTCGACATCAGCCACAGCGCAGTGGAATCACGCATACACAGAGCTCGAAAAATGCTCATAAAGAGGCTGGGGCCGTTGATCAGGTAAAGGCTTTCGAACTGCAAGTTTTATCAATTGATGCTGTCTAATGAGGATGAAAGGTCAGAACAGGTGAAACGACACTCTCACATACGGTCTCTTCTTCTTCCGTGGATTGAGCTGACGGTGAAGGAAGATCAGCGGCAGCTCGTCGAAGAGCATCTCAAGGAGTGCAGCTTCTGCCGGCAGTACTTTGATGTTATGTCCCGAGCATTGCTCCCTTCGCCGGACCATTCGCAAGACACGTTGCTGCCTGATCCATATCTTCCCACCCGCGTCAAGGCAATCGCAAGCCGATCTGGGGCTGAAGTTCGCAGGGGAGAGAACGCTGTTGCTCTCTGGACGTTGAGATCTGCAATGTTTCTGATTGCTGTCGTCTTCGGCATTTATCTCGGCGAAGAACTGTCTTATCGGCCATCGACTGTGACCGAACAGAACCTCATCGCAGAGTACTCAGAATCGTTTGAAATGGGCGGCATCGCAGATCGCCTGCAATCGGTCGCACAGATAACCGTGGAGGACTTGAAATGAAGACCAAAGTCCTTGTCGGCATCCTCCTGTTTCTTATCGTCGTCAATTTGTCTACCATTGGTGTTTTCGTTTATCACCTTCTCCAGCCTGGTCCGCGGCCGGGGGAACCGTTGCCATTCCTGGAGGGGCGACCGTCGGAAATGATGGGAGCGGAGTCTCCGATGATGAGAATGCAACCGGATGTACGGGAGCGCATGCATGCGCTGATGATGCGTTTCCGGGGCGACGTTCAAGAGCTGCAGCAAAAGATTTTTTTTCTGGAAGACACGACGGTGGCGCTGCTGATGAACGATCCACCCCCGATGGAACGTGTCAATGATAACCTCAAGAAGCTCTCAGATCTTCGATTATTAATCAATCAAAAAGCCGTACACAATCTTCTTGCAGCGAAGTCGTTCCTCAGCCAGGAGCAGCAGGATATGTTTTTCCGTGCCATTATGCAGGCCCGTCCGCAATCAGGACGATTCGGTGGGGGTGGTATGGGAAGAGGTCCGATGGGGGGACGACAGATGCTCGAAGGTGCAAGACGGCCCGATTCTATTCAACAACACTAATCGTTCAAAGGAGAGGTATTTA
>JACVXU010000220.1 GCA_015661185.1 Bacteroidota bacterium | reverse complement strand
CGTCGCATTCGACCCCATTGACTGATGTCGTCACACGAAGCTGATAGAGGGGTTGATCTCCGTATCCGTTTGGCCACCACAACCGGGGATTTGGAACACTTATGGCAAGCGATTTCGCCTTGCCGCGCATGGCAAAGGATTGCCTGTGTTCAAATCCCTCGCCTTGGATTTCCAACGTCACATCAACAGAATATTTGGTGCTTCGTTCAAGCCCAATGGTGACACGAACCACGGCATTGTTCTTCGTGATCTTTTCCGCTCGAGCGAACACGCTGGCGATTCGACAACCGGAGACTGCCTCCAGATAGATGTCTCGCCAAATGCCTGAAGTTGTGAGCTTCGGCCCCCAGTCCCAACCGAATGAATACTGTGCTTTGCGCACGTAGACTCGATGCGGTTCGAGGGCAACCTTCAGTGCTCCGTACTGTTGCTTGAGTTTTTGGGAACGGATCACAGGAGAGTCAAATATCACTTCGAGCACATTCTTGCCCACCTTCAAGAACCGCTTTACGTCGAAGCGATGCTCCACGAACATATCAGCCGTCTGGCCGACGATGCGTCCGTTGAGCGTCACCCGAGCATACGTGTCGAGTCCTTCGGCAACCAGGTATAACGCCTCCTCGTCAAGAAGAGCACGATCAACTTCGAACTCCCTCCGGTAGAGCCATCGCTGAGAATCTATCCATTGCACATCGAGTTCATTCGTGCGGACAAACGGATCAGGTATGCGGCCAGCCGCCATGAGGTCTGTGTGCACTGTTCCGGGGACAGAAGCTTCCATCCACTCCTGTATATCAGCGTGATCGGCCGGGAGATTTACCTTTGGCGTAACCGCCTTGAATCGCCATACACCGTCGAGATCAATCCTTTTCATCGTCTTTCACTTCACAAAAAGCATCTTCTTGGTCATCACGAAGTTTCCGGTACGCAATTGATAGAGGTAGATCCCAGACGACACCGCTTCACCCCGCTGATTCGTTCCATCCCACTGCACAGAATAGACTCCGGGCTGTCCGACACCGTGGACGAGAGTTTTGACTTCCCTCCCAAGCACGTCATACACCCCGAGTGTAACGGAGCTAGTAGCTGCCAGCTGATAGCTAATAGCTGTAGTCGGATTGAATGGATTCGGATAGTTTTGGCATAGCACGAAACTCTTGAGACTTCCAGGATTATTTGTCACCGTGACGGCGGTGTTGATGTCGAACAGGTTCGCAATTTGTTGAACCGAGGCTGCATAATCATATATGCGGATATCATCCAGCACCCCCTTGAAATTGTAGTTGTTATCGCCAGGCAGATCCTGGCCTATTGTCAGATCGTACGACGTCGTTAAAAGCGCACCCGACCAGAACGAGAATGCATCCAAGCCACCATCGAGATAGATTTCCATATCGGCACCGTTGTAGGTCACGGTAATATTATACAGGCTGTCCAATGCTAGCTGCGTGTCCGAATCGAGATCCTTGATTCCCGTTGTTGTCTTGACAGTCCAGCGCAAATGTTTGTTTGAAATCGAGATCTTCCACCGGTTTTGCCAGTTACCGTGAGAAATTGGATACTGTTCGCGATCATAGAAGGCTCGCACAATCATCCAGAAGTTTAGCGTGATTCCATTCTGGAAATTCAGACCAGAATCATTGGGAACGACAATTGACGCCGTCGCACCATCCAGTGCAAAAGCGCTTGATGGACGACCGAACCTATCACTGACAAAGGACCCGCCATTGACGTGACCGTCGCGACGGAAACCGCTGCCGTCCTTTGCATCCCCGTTGAAGGGATAGAATGCCACCAACGTGCCAGACTGCACCTTGGAGAAATCTCTCACTTCCAAGCCGAGGCTGTCTGTCGCTATCCCACCCAAACCGTCATCCACGACGCAACGGATATAGTAGTTACCTTCTGTCGTGGGCGCCTGCCACGAAACGATCGAGCCGCTCCCACTCAACGAACCACTCCGCGCTGACCATCGATAGGAGAGCGAGTTGCTATCCGGATCAACAGCCAGACAACTGAGTGTTGTCGTCGCGCCAATATTGATTTTTCTCGGCATCGCCTTCATCTTCAAAATCACCGGCGGGCGATTGACTGATTGCACAACGTTGATCGTGTTAGCCGAAACCGCCTGCGCTCCGCGCAGATCCGTCACCGTGCACGTCACGATGTAGGTTCCAATGGAATCCGGAGCGAGCCATGTGACCACAGGTCCACTGCCAAGAATAGTTCCCCCTGAACCGCTCCACGAATACGTAAGAGTGTCATTGTCCTTATCCGTCGCCGTGCAATGGATACGGACTCCGTGCTTAGCGAGAATTGTGCTGCTGTCAGGAACCAGACTTTTGATCCTGGGCGGATAGTTCGCGACCACCCGACCCGCATGATAGTCCACGACGACACCATTGATGATGAGCCGGTCGAGATCGTACGTGATTGCTCCTGCCGCTGGCGCGATGACAATGAGCATCGCAATGTTTGCGTTTATTGGCAATGAAATCAATCCACTCACATTCTGCAAAACGAATGAATGGGTGACAGCATCGTAGACGTCGTGTTGACCGGACCCGGCATCGACATTGACAGCGTGCAGTATCGAATCCGGGTTGAAATAGAGGTACGTTGGATATGCTGCACTGTGGAAGTAGTCGGTCTTCAGAACGTCGAGTCGCAGGATCATAGGCACATTTGTCGTGTCAATGATCCCGCCCATGATGCCAACGTGGGACGAGCTGTAAAGCGACAGATTCGTTTCCGCCCATCCGCCCTCGATAGCGTCACCTGTCGCGTATGGACCAGGCGTGTTATTGAAAGGACCGACGTACGATTTATATTGACGAACTGCCTCGTGGGCGATATAAGAATTCGGGTCATTTGAAGCCGACCATGAGCGGCTGTCCTGGTTTTCATCCGGCAAGTAGTTCGGATAGAAAAGGCGGGCGGCGTTCGCGGCATTCAGTGCCCACTTCGCGATTGCACGTGCGAATCGCGCATCATAGCGAACAAGCGGCACAAGCGCCCCAAGCTGTTCAAACGTGTTCATTGCGAAGGCGTAGTTGTTGACTCCGTTCACTTCGCCAGTCAGTCCGGCACAATCATATCCAAACCAGTTGTCATCCTTCCCCATTGTGCCCCAATTCCGCAATGGGCCAACGTCGAAACACCAGTTGAGCATCTTCGCGATGTCATACGTTGTCCCCAGCTCCGCGTTCATCCTCGCAGCAGCGTAGACACCGTATGCCAACTGGAGTTCATACGCCGGATTTGCTTGCAGACTGTTGAGGTACTCCAGGGCCCATTCCGCGCCGATGCGATAGTTCGTCTGACCCGTCTCAACAAATGCATTGTACAGAATCCACCCGATTGCACCCGCCGCTTCCGGCTCATGCACGCCAGCGTCGTTTGGAGTCATGGTTGAAAGCGACCACGCTCGGTGGTTTACATTCGGGACATTCCAGGGGACGGCACTTCCTCCCATCGCGCGAAGCGATGCAAGCCACCGATCGGCGACTGTGGTGAATTGGGACGAGAAGTTGCTGGTGGTCGGGTAGAGATCATAGAGTTGATAGAAGAAGATGTTTGGCATCGTCTCGTACCACCAGTCGTTTCCGCTGCTTGCTCTGGGCTGATTGAGATACACATTCTCAGCCGGGCGATTGTTGAACCACTCCTTGCACATCAACACCCAGTTCGTTCCATTTTGATTGCTCTTATCGATACCGACCAGACTTGCCCCGGCAACGGCCGGCAAACAATTCACACCTTCGCCTCCCGCACCACCGGATCCAACGTAGCTCGGCAGCCTGAAGCTCTCCTGACCGGGATAGTTCACCGTGCTCGAATAACGGGAAAGAAGTGGCAAGTATTGTCCGGTCGCGTTGAGGTTGAACACAAGCGAATCATAACCTTGGGCCACTTTCTTCCAGTCCCGCATGAAGTACGGGAAGGGCCTGTTGGGCATCGATTCAATCCGATTGACCGTGATTTGCTGGCCTGTGCAAAGGCTCGCGACAGTGAATGTCGCGAGAACAACGATGTCCCATTTGCATCTCAGGGCTGAGTGTTTCCGGAGTTGTGTCATTGTTCTCGTGCGAGCACGGTCCCTTGTTTGAGATTCAACGTGAGCACTAACTCATCGCCTGCGTCATTCTGGAATGTGGCGGACAGAGTCTCCTTCCCCGAACGGCTCGACTTCTTCCTGTAGTTCAGGTACTTTCTGGCAAGCGGATACTGTTCGATCTCGAGAAGTGTGTACAGGGCTTCAATTGTCGATTCCGCACCGGAATTGCGGTTGAGGCTTTTCGAGTCGCTGATGCCGTCAAAACACCGGCCTGTGGCAGGATCGTACATCGATTGGTGCAACACATTGTTGCCGAAAAGCCAGGAAGCCGTAAGCCCTGCCATTTTCAAATAGACTTCGTTTTTCGTGACATCGTATAACCGGAGTAACCCCAGGGCCATCGGACGGATGCCATAGGCGATTTGCTCATATGCGAATTTCTTTTGCGGCTCGGCAAAATTCCATTCCTTCAACATTCCATCAATCAACAAGCGAGCGTAGAATCCCTTCGCTTCCTTCTCCGCCGATGCAATCATTTTCTTGTCCCGGAGCACGCCCCCCGCATACGCAAGCACGTGGGACTGGCTGTTTCCCCACGAGTGCCAGATGACTTCCCACGAGCGATGCGCCCCAAACGGAAAGGTCCGCATATCTCCATCCTGCATCATCATCAATCCATCTGCCAACTTCTGTATGTATGCTTTCGCTTGTTTGTCATTGGTCGCACGATAGAATTCGATGAGACCCAGCATCAGCTCGGTTGTGGCGTCTGCACCAGACTCATACAGAAGCCATTTGGGGAGTTGGAACTTGACGCTTTTCCCCGTTCGACCGTATCGGGCAATCAACTGTTCAACATGCGGAAGCGACCGCCGGACACACCTCTTCAGATCATCCGCGAACTGCGAATCGACATCCTTCAGGACCCGATATCCAAGAGACATCGCCCACACTCCACGCCCTGCCCACCATCCGAACGATTTGAAGCTTGTTTTGCCGTCACGATTGATCGAGCTGTCGCGCCGGACGAAGTTGTAAAACTGTCCATCGTCCGCCTGCATGGACATCACAAACCGCAGAAGAGAGCGAGCAGATGCAAGACTCGAAGCGTCCTTCCGAAGTTCATAACTCCTCAGATAGACCACCGCAGCCCGCGCACCATCGTCCACGCAAGCCATGCCCTCCTCACCTGAATCTGCTGCCTCGACCCACTCGTAACTCGGATAGTTCGCATAGACGTGCACGATACTGACGCGCTCGCCATTCAGTGCGATCTCCTGGGTGAGATGACGGAGATGCGCAAAGTTGACCAACGAATTCTTCTGCGGCTGACTGAAAGCTGTCGCAACCGCAAACATGAGAATGAGGTTTGTTTTCTTCATATCAAATAATGGCCTGCTGTTCTTCGACAGTTATACTGTCGAAGAAGGCCCATGCCGGAGTTATACTCCGGGAGGCCTGATGAGTTTGTCGAAGGATTCTTCGTGTCGCAATGTCGTGCAAATGTGTATTGCTCGAAGTTCAACGCCTTGGGCAAGGTCCGAGAGTGGAACTCTCGCATGAGCTGAGTCCGACAGTACAACTGTCGGACAACTGGTGTCTAAGCCCGCCCATCGCACCTTCCGATGATTTCGGCAGTTTGGCGTCAAGAGGATGCAAGGTGTGATCGATGGATTCGTCACGACAATGTATCAGAGCGAGGGAACAATGAGACTCTTGATCGTATTTCCTTCGGCTAACGACCTCAATGCTTCGTGAACCCCGTCCAAAGGAAACTTGTGAATTACAAAATGCTCGAAGCTAACTTTGTTAGCCACGAGCAAGGCAATTGACCTGTCGAATGTGTGTGGATTCACGTACGACCCGACGATCGTGAGTTCTTTGAAATACACGTTGTTCGGTTCCATCTGAACCATCTCCCCCAACGGGCACACCCC
>JACVXU010000040.1 GCA_015661185.1 Bacteroidota bacterium | reverse complement strand
TTCCATAATCGTTTCCCATCCCTGCCGGAGCGTCGAGAGTGTGCCGTCGTGGTCAAAAATCACGTGAGTAAATCGCCGGGTCTCCGGGAGTGCGCTGACGATTTCAATCTCGGTATCAGGATAAAAAACCGCTTTGTCGTGCTGGCGTGCGAGATCCGGTCGGTAGCGGCGGTCGGGATCAGCGCCGATCTTCAGGATTTCTTCGGGCGCGGCTGTGCCGGTTTGCATCAGTTTCTGAATGGTCACTCCCGCCACGAGGCTGCCAAGTTCTGCGGCCTTGAATGGGTCCGCACCCGCGGCCAGTGCAGCTGAGATTCCGGCGAGCACGCTATCGCCGGCCCCGACAGGATCTACCGGTGAGAGAATCAGAAGTCCCGGGATCTCCCTGAGCCCCATTTGATCGTACACAATGCAGCCGTTCTCACCCCTGGTGAGAAAGCGCTCATAGAGTGATCGGACAACATCCTCGGTCTCCTCTGGACCGGCTGCAGTCAGGTCTTTCCCCTGGAGTTTTCCTGCCTCTCGCAGGTTGATCTTCCTGATTGTGTCGGCGTACTCATCGGCATAATGGCGGGAGTCCGCAATGAAAAGCTTCTCAGGATGGCTGAGCACAAAAGCGCTCAACCGTTCTCTGAATTCCAGAGTGTGGATGCCATGCTTCACCTGCTGATTGATGATAACGATGTCCAGCTCTGGTAGACTTGACGAAAGTCTTTCCAGGAGGGATTGTGCCGTTGATGGGTGAAGCTGGTTGAAGTTGCCGAAATCGAATCGGTGCTGTTCCTGCCCCCGTTCATACGGCTTCATGTAGACATGAGTATCCCACTGCTCCCGCTGCATCAGCAGGCCGGTAGTATTAATCCTGCCGGAAGCAAGGAGTTGCCTCATTTCTTCTCCAAAGGGATCTTGACCGATGACCCCAAAAACAAAGAGATTCGTCACGCCCATTGCCTGCAGGTTGTTGGCAACGTTGCCTGCGGCACCGAGAGAGTAGCGTTGAGACCGGACGGGAAGAGTAGAGAGTCCCGTTTCGAGAGAGGTTTCCGAGGCGCCTTGCTCCAGAAGGAGATATGCGTCGAGGCAGAAATCCCCCATGATCCCAATTCTGACCTGCCGGATTTTCTCCAGGAGGGTTTTCAATTCCTCATAGTTCATAGCGCCTGCTACGTCCTCGTGCATTCCAGAAAAGCTACTCGGCGTAACTGCCGCGATAAAGATTTGCGACCTTGATCATCACCGATAGGCTCCTGCTACCAGCCCCTTGACAAATGTCTTCCGTGTGAACATGAAGAGAATCAACGGCGGCAGGCTGAATAGCACTGCAGCCGCTGCCATTTGGTTCCACACATCAAGATATTCTCCCACGAACAGCCCGATGCCAACCGGAATCGTCTTGGTCGAGTCGGAAGAAGTGAGGAGCAACGCAAAAAAGAATTCGTTCCACGACCCGAGGAAAGCGAACAGAGCCGTTGCGCCCATGCCGGGGAGGGCCAGGGGCAGTATCACTTTCCTGAGCGCCTGCATTCTGGAGCAGCCATCGATCAGCGCAGCGTCTTCCACGTCCCTTGGGATTGCGAGAAAAAATCCATAGAGGAGCCAGATAACAAAAGGAAGAAGAAACGCTGTGTGTACCAAAATCAGCCCAACGTGCGTATCGTAGAGTCCGACCTTCTGAAGCAGTTGAAACAACGGGATGATGACCGAAGCGCCGGGCAACATCTGTGAGAGAAGAAAGATGAGGAGGAAAACGTTCTTCCCGGCGAACTGAAATCTGGAGAAAGCAAATGCCGCCAGACTGCCGATCAGGAGCGTCAGGATCGTCGAAGAAGAAGCAACGATCAGGCTGTTCAACGTATATGTCGAGAAGGGAAGATAGAAGAACATATCGCTGTACGACTTCAGGCTCATGTTGACGCTCGTCCACTCCGGTGGAAACTTGTTCACTTCATTCAGTGGCTTGAGCGATGTGGAGAATGTCCACAGAAAGGGAAGAAGGACAAGCAGCGCCAGAATGACCATGAGGGAAGTCAACATGGCTTTTTTCATGCAGATTCCTTCCCGGCAATCAGTTTCAAATACAGATAGGAAAGAGATACCAACAATGCAAAAATCACGATAGAGAGCGCGGAACCTCTTCCGAGATCGAAATGAACAAACGACAATTCCCTGACGAGGACAGGCAGGACCATGGATGAGTTCATCGGACCTCCCCGGGTCATGACGAAGACCATGTTGAAATCATTAAAACTCCAGATCACTCCCAGAACGAGGAGAACGGAGCTCACGGATTTCAAATTGGGGAGCGTGATATAGAAGAACCTTCTGACCATGGTCGCGCCGTCGACAGCGGCCGCTTCGTACTGTTCCTGAGGTATGGTTTGAAGCCCCGCCAGAAACATCACCATCGCGAATGGATAGAACTGCCATATGCGCGCCAGCATGACACAGAACAGTGCTGTGCCGGGATCTCCCAGCCAGGAGGTGCCGAGCTTGACAATCCCGGCGCTTGCGAGCCAGTAGTTGATAATGCCAAATCGATCGTTCAGGATCCACTTCCAGGCAAATCCTGCGACGACAGGAGAAATCACCCACGGGATCATGTATAAAAATGATGCGATGCTGCTGATTCTCCCCAGCTTCATATTGAGCAGGAGCGCGAAACCTAGGCCAACCAGAAGAGCGAGCAGAGTCCCTACGAGGGCGTAGATCGCCGTGTTTCTGAACGAATGCCAGAAGAGAGTGTCGTTAAAGATACGTTCGTAGTTGTGCAGGCCTACCCATCCATTTGCTCCTTTGATCATACTGACATCGCAGACGCTGTTAATCAGGTTCTGGACAAGAGGGTAGACGAGAACAAACACTGTGAAGAGCAGTGCTGGAACGAGGAGCAGGTAAGGGAGGGATTTCTTCATTTCTTTTCGTCGATAATTTCCTGCGCTTCTTTCGCTGCCTGGTCGAGAGCAGCGTTCGGTGTCAACTCCCCGATAATTGCCTTCTGACAGTACGGTGTGAAGACGTTGCTGACGATCGCTACCATGCTTGGATGCGGAGGCCACGGGCGGGCATGGTTCAGTTCATTGATGTACAACTGTATGTCCTTCACATTCCGAGCCTCGCTGCTGCTCAGTGCGTGCTTTGTCGTTGCTGTGGCGCCCAGGTCTTGCGTTATCCAGAACATGTCTGCTTCTTCGTTTCTCAGATGCTTCAGGAGCTCCCAGGCTTCATTCAAATGCTTTGAATGTGCATTGATTGAATACATCACCATGTCCTGCAATGTTGGAGCGGTGTCATACTGAGCGATCATGTTGTCGGGGACCGGAACGGGCACAACATACATATCTTTGCCTGGACTTTTATCGTCGACCATGCCTCTGAACCATGGCCCTTCAATGCTCATGGCCGCTTTGTTACTGCAGAACAAATCGTTGATCTCGGAATGGGTATAGGCGAGGAAGCCAGGAGTAATGGAGTGGTCGATCTGATACATGTCGGCCATAAGCTTCAGCGCAGCAACACCCATAGGGGCGTTGAATTCGATCTTAGTGAGGTCTTCCGACATGACGTTGACACCCGCTTTGAAGAAGAACGGTATCATGCGATAGGCGAATCCTCCTTTATCCCCGCCCATAAGGACAAGTCCGTACTGGTCCACCTCACCGTCCCCGTCAGCATCTTTCGTCAATCGCTTTGCAGCCTCTCTGAACTGCGACCATGTCTTCGGCGGTGTAAGTCCTTCCCCGTCAAACAGCTCTTTGTTACAGCAAAGGACGAAGGCGATGGCGCTCGATGGCAGACCGTAGTAGTTGTCTTTGTACCGTGTCGATTCCAGAAGGTGCGGGACGTACCATTGCTTGACCTGTTCGAAATCGGGGAATTTGTTTATCGGATAATAGAATCCCGCCTCACCGAATTCGGCCGCGAAATTCGAATGAGTATTCATTACATCAGGACCTGCACCCGCACTGAAATCTGCATAGAGTATCTCCCGTATCATGTTCCAGCTCTTGTCGTTGTTGGTGACCCTGATGCCCGGGTGTATTTTCTCAAAGGAGTACACTCTCTGCCTGAGGAACTCGATCAGCTTTGGTCTTCCGCCGAAATTCCAATTTTGAAGCTCGACAACGTCACTTTTCTTTCCGCATGAGAAAAAGGAGATGGAAAGAAGAAAAGCAATGAATGCGGTTCGCTTCATAATCTGCCTTTAGATGAGGTGCTGCTGTTGATAGGGGCATTTCAAACAAATCGTTTTGAAGTTCTCATCGCGGAGACGCAGAGTCCGCAGAGTAACGCAGAGCTTTTGAAACCTCTCTGCGGTTCTCCCCGCCAGAACGCATGGCGGGCTGGCGCGATCTCGGCGACTCTGCGTTGAGAAATACAATACTTCTTTTTGGTGGTGGCACCAGTTCCGATTCCGGATGCGACTATAATCCCAATGTTTCTCTCGTCGACCTTACAAACGTGATGAAATTCTCGGGCCTGGATCCTTCCAGGACGCCGTCAGCCGTGGAAAAAATGTGTGCATAACCGCGAACATCCGAGACGATCTTCTGAGCTTCCTTCGCGATCTCAGCCGTGGTTCCTTCCCGCAGCAACCGGAGATTCAGGTTGCCTTTTGTACAGATGCTTCGATCGATGTGTCGCCTCGATTCGGCAAGGTCATTGTCCCCCTCGGGCGGAGGAGCGATAGTTTCGATCACATCTGCCCCGAGCGTGTTGAACACCCCACCCCTGATGAATTGACTGGTAAACCCGCAGTTGTGATACCAGAAGAGGCCGTCGTGGCGATGCGTCCACTCTGCGAACCTTCGGATATAAGGCAGGTCCATCGCTGCAAACAATTCAGGCGACGTCATTTCCAGCCCATAGCTGGAATCACTCATGAAATCGATCCCCTCCTTGATGGCGATGGACATGACAAATAGCGATGCTCCAAAGAGCGCATCCATGCTCCGTATGAAAATATCTTGCCAGTCATTCCAGTGATAGAAGATATTTGTCGGATTGATCTGGCACCCGAGCCAGGATGGGTGTGGATGTCCAAGCACAATGACTCCGTCCTCAGCCACTTTTTGACGCCACGTGCGAAAGTAGTTGCGAATTTCCTGTTCGTGCTCACCAACCTGCTCGCACACCGATACCAGCATTTCGTGATCGTGGATCGATTCCACAGGGCAAGCCGCCTCATCACTCCATGGGATATCTTTCCGTGGAGCCCGCCATGTCCATTCGCCTTTTGGCGTTGTGATTGTGCGATACGCGATGTCGGCCGTTGAGCGCGCCTCATCGGTGCTCCAGTTGAAGATCAATCCCGAGCAGTCGGTCATGAACATGGGTTCGTAGCCAAGCTCTTGCGACAGCAGGATTTCATTTCTGACGGGATCTTCAGTGATGGGCAAATGCAGAAACGCGAGCGCGTCGCGTATGACGCCTGGATGAGGAAGAAAAGGGGAAACGACGGACGCGGATTCTTTTGGATTCCTGACGTACGATAAGAACCGTTCCCGCGGTGAGGTGCTCATCACATAACTCCGATATCAGAACGAAGAGCTTAACCGCAAAGGGCGCGAAGAACACGCCAACGCATGATGAAATATGGGATAGACGCTCTTTAACAACTCTCTCAGCGGTCTTGGCGTCCTTGGCGGTTCTTCTTCGAACAAGGAATACTCACTCTTCAGCTATGATCCGATCCACCACGATCTGCCGCATTTCGGGTGAAAGGCTTGCGAAATACGCGCTGAAGCCGGTGACACGGACGACAAGATCGGGATGCGAGCTCGGGTCTTTGTGCGCCTCGAGCACCGTCTTCTTGTTCAGAATATTCATGTTGATCTGCGTACCGCCAAGCTCAAAATGTGTCCGGATGAGTGCAACGACTTTCTCGACGTCCTCGTTCGATTTTGAGAGACCGGGATCGAGCTCGATCTGCATTGGTGCAGTGTTCCCATACCCCGGCTGTACAGATGCAACCGCAAGAGCCAGAGCAGTCGGTGCAGCGTCCTTTCGGAATCCGGGGTCAGGATTCGGGCCATGCGAGATCGGACTCTTCGAATACCGGCCATTCGGCGTTGCCCCAACATCCTTCCCCATCACAATTGTGGCAGCCCAGGAAAAAATGCCCGGGATCAGGTTGAATCCGTGAGGAGTTGTCTTCTCTTTGACGATTGCCGTGAAAAGACGGGAGATGTTCACCCCGTACTCGTCGGCACGCGAGCCGCCGCTTCCGTAGCGCGGAATACTCTTCATCATGAGCCTGGTGCGTTCCCCATTCTCTCCAGCCCAATTCGTATCAAGCAGACGCAGCAATGCATTCCACGTGAGCTTTCCCTCGCGCTCGATGCGCTGCTCAACCGCTGCAAAAGAATCTGCCACCGTTGCCAGGCCCGCGCCATCGACGCACAGGTTGTAGAATTCAACGCCACCATGCGAAGCGTCGCGCCCTTTCTCGATCGGACCATAGCAAAGGAGATCAAGGTGAAGCTCGGGGAAGACTCGGTACATATGGTCGAGGTGAAAATCCAGACTTTCTGCGACCACCTCAACGCTTCGACGGAGATGTTTCTCGTAGGCGCGCCAGAGCTCATTCATGCCCGGTTCGATACCGGGAGTGGACATCATGTCTTTGAATGCCACTTCGAACACGGTTGCAAGGTTCACCTTTACACAATCGTTCACGGTGTATTCCCTTCCGGGAATGGCGCACCAGTGACATCCGGAGTATGCCCGCTGGCGTCCCAGCTCGATCGGAAGTCCATTTCTGGCGAAGCCTTCGCTCGTGCGATCTACACCGAGAAACTTCGGTATGCCTGTTTTGTCCTCGAATAGTATTTCGACTCCCCGCCGAAGCAACTTCGGATCGACGTTCTTGCCTACACTGACTCCAACATTTACCGGCACCTTTAGCCGATGTACGGCTTCAAGCACGAGATAGGAAAGAGCATTTGTCGTATCCTTGCCCGACGCGTCAGGACCGCCGATCTGAGTATAACTGGTGTCCATGATGAAGTGGCAGGCGAGATGAAAGATGGCTTCTTCGTCGGTAAGGATCCCTTGTTTCTTGTCCTCTTCATAGAATGGGAAAAGGAATTGGTCAATGCGTCCGAGCGATCCTCCCATATTGTACATTTTCCCGGCGAGCTGATAGTACAGCATCCACTGGCACGCTTCTCGAAATGTCCGAGGAGATCGGGTTACGATTCGTTCGTTGATCTCGGCAATCTCGAGCAGGTTTTGGCGCAGTTGTGGATGCTCTTCCCGCTTCGCCATTTCGCCTGCAGTTGCTGCGTGCCGCGCGATCCAGTCTTGTATCCCAAGCACCAAATGTTCCAGCCCGTCGTAGAGCTCCTGTGCTTCCTCGTCAGTGTTGAGCGTGCGGTAAAGTCGGATTTTCGCAAGAATAGCTGCCCAGCCGAGTGTGAGTCCTATCGCTTCGTCCTGACAGAAGTGCTGCACCGCACCAATGCCGTGATGGAGCTTGTACTTCTGCTGATCCTCATGGAGATGTGAGAAATCGAAGTCGGGATTCCAGGCGGGTTGACGATAGGCGAGGAAATGGGCCATATATCCCCCGGCAAGAGAGCTTGCAGGATCCACGTACGGCGTATGGAGGTCCATCAGTCGGCGGAAATTCTCGCCGCAGGCCCGCGCTCCGAAGATTCCGCCGCTCGGATGATTGCTCTTTGGAGTGAACTCCTTGAACAAGGCATCGACCATCAGCAGACCGGACCCACTGATAACACGAACGACTTTGCGCGACTCAGGGGGAGGGAGCATGACCGGGAGGTCGTCCATGTCGAAGGAGCCAAGTTCGCGCCATTTCTCCTCCGTGTGCCGCATCTTTGTCGCGCGCAGCATGTCGATGCGTTCGGTGAACGTCAGCGCTTTCGTATCAGAGCGAATCATGGTTTTCCCTATGGTGCTGTTCCGCATTGAGGCCAAATTGCCTATCGCATTGCAGCGTCTACGCCGCAGCGTCGTGCGGCGTTGAGAAGAACCGCCATTCTTTCTTTGGTTGGAGGATCGACATCCCTCGCTCCGTATTCGAGTCCTAAACTTGGATATTTGCCCGCAGCGAGCTTATGAAATGCCAACAACTCGTACCTGATCTCTCCGCACCCGTTCTGACTGACGCTCTTGCAGAGCTCGATCAGTTCACGAACGAAAGCGGCGATCTGTCCGATTTCTTCTTCTGTGTCATTCACCGACGGTACGACCGGTGTGCGAAAGACAATCTTCTTTCCGCTCAAGGCCAATCTTCGTGCATTTGACAGGATGCGATCGTTCGGATGGCCGGTGGCAAGCAGATGTTTGCCGGAATCGACATGCTTGATATCCATCATGATCATGTCGGTGAAGGGGAGAAGAGCCTCGAGGGATGTCCACGGAACTTCGCCGCACGTTTCGATCGCGGTGTGCAATCCATTGTGCTTGCACTGTTCGAGGATTTCGCGTGTGAAATCTTTGCTCAACGCGGGCTCTCCGCCTGAAAGCGTGACTCCCCCGCCTGAAGATTCGTAAAACGACTTGTCGGAAAGCACCTCTTCCATCACCTGACCGACCGTCATCACGCGTCCTTCCATTTGGAGAGCGCGAGAATAGCATGTTTCAACGCACTTCCCGGATAGCTCACACATGTCGCGGAGAAAGACATGCGCGCCGTCGTGGATTTCGTGGGCATGGTTCGGACATGCGATGACACATTGGCCGCAGGCGATACACCGTTCGGCTATGTAGCGAAGCTCGGGTTCCGGGTGCTGCCCTTCGGGATTGTGGCACCAGAAGCAATGCATGGGGCATCCTTTGAGGAACACAGTTGTGCGGATGCCCGGACCATCGTGCAGCGAGAAGCGTTGAATGTTGAAAACAACGTCAGCAGTGTTCATTGCGACACGGTGTGGAGGGAGTAGGATTGCAAACGATGCAGCAGCCTCTGAGTATGCGGAGTGCGCCAGGAGGGTCAGCATTGTCTTCCGCCCGGCTCCTCGTTAACCCTTCGGGTGCTTATTAGGTGTTTTTTTCTTGAGATTCAAGAAAAGATGATTCGAATCGTCGTGAATGGCGTTTAGTTCTATAGGGTTGAGATTGAAGGGAGCGAGCCGAGTTGGGGGATGATATTTGTTCTGCAATAGTGGGGCAGCCATACACCAGGTGCCCACCGCTGATAGCCGACTGCTGACCCCTCGGCTCCCAGCCCGCTTGCGGTCTGGCGGGCGCTCGGGGCAAGCAGCTGATTGCTACTCCAGATCGCTAATCTGGAATTCCTTATCGGGGGGGCGGATTTGATCGTGTAGCCGCCTCAGAGCGTAGAAGGCATCCTGGCTTCCGCGTTGAGCAGAACTCCGATACCATCGGACTGCTTCAGGAATTTTCTTCACAACCCCTGTGCCCGTCTCATAGCAGTATCCAAGAGCGACCTGTGCAAGGACAGAGCCTTTCTGGGCTGCCTGCTCGAGCTCGGCGATTGTCGAGCGAAGTACCTTCATGTTTTTTTCTGTTCTCACAGATAATGCCGAGATCCTCAACCTGGCCTCACGGCTTCCACGCGTGCTTGCCTTTGCCCAGAGCACCATCGCCTGACGTTGGTCTTCCTGCACCCAGCGGCCGGAGTAGTAGCAGAGGCCGAGTTCAATCATAGCCTGTATGTGATTCGCAGAGGCCGCTCTCATCAGAAATTCAAGCGCCTGTTTGTCTGTAATGAATCCCTCTTTTTGGGCCATCAGATAGTCGAGCTTCAACGCGTTCATTGCCGCCCAGGTGAATTCTGCATCCCCATCGTGCTGTTCTACGCGAGACTTGATCAACTCGAAGAACCCCTTTTGTTCGATCAGCCGCGCGAGCAAACCGGGAGCGCGCGGAGAGGACATCCTGATCGCCCGAATGTAATACATCGCAGCGGTCACAAGATCTCTTCTGACGCCGATGCCCCGTTCGTAACTGCGTCCCAGGATCGTCAACGCCTCCGGGCTTCCTTCTTCTGCAGCTTCACGAATGGCCCTCATTCCGGCGGTGTCGAGATCGAGCGTCTTCGTCGGCTCCTTGGATAAGCCGAGAGCTCTCTTTAACTGAGGTGTTGCTTCACGGAGCGCGTCTTTCAGAAGTATCGCATCGCTCTGTGTAGTCGTGTCGGGTTCAGCGTCGAGAAATGCAAAGCTGAGGGTTGGCTTTACCGGCGCCTTCCTCTTAGAAGAAGCAGTATCTGCCTTGACATTTTGACCCTGTGACCCGGCGCCAAGCCCCCTGGCCTCAAAATCAGCGACCGCCTCTTTGGCGGGAGCGTACCCCGCTTCGGCCGATTTCTTGATCCACCGGTAGGCTTCCTCCCAGTTGCGAGGGACGACAAGATTCTCTGTCAGAAACATGCTAAAGATGTACTCGGCCTCAGGCATGCCTTGTTCTGCTGCCGACTTGAAGAGCTTGTATGAATCGAACGGGTTCCACGGAAGTCCCATTCCGTTGAATTCGAGGATCCCGAGATTGTATGCTGCGTCAGCAGAGTTCTGTTCGGCTGCGCGCTTGATCCAGAATGCGCCCTTCAACGTGTCCGCTTCGACGCCTTCGCCAAGCAGGTAGCGGAGTCCGAGCTCCTGCTGCGCGGCCACATCGCCTGCGTACGCTTTGCGCTCAAGCACGAAAATGTGCATCAGGTTGTAATCGATATCCGAACGCTTGAGCTGTGCTGAAGGGGAGGGGCTCTTGTAGCTCTTGTAGACGGGACTGTTGGATTGGTTCTGTGCGACGACACCAATCAGTGCCGTAGAAGTGAGAAGCAGCAGGAGTATGATGTTCTTTAGTCGCACGAGATGGCCCAATCCAGGAAACACTGACTCAAGTACAAGAAGACTTTCACAAAAATCAAATGGATAATGTCTTCACCACTACGGTCAAGATTATGATGCACGTGATAGAGTCCCCCATCAGCGTCAATTTCGGGGGCCGCGGGCGAAGTCTGCGTAGGAGAACAAACAAAAACGGCCGACACAGCAAAGTGACGGCCGTTGTCAATTAGACCGGTCAGACGCCTAAAACTTGCCGAAACGGAATGTGAGGACACCCGATGGGCCGCTCAAATCGGGGCTGCTGGAGGCAGGCGATTGGACACCGCTGATGAACCGGTAGCTCATCCCGCCGCTTATCCGAAAATACAGTGTTACGTTGAGCGTGGCATGGACGGCCGGTTCCACAATGAAGAACGTATCGCTATCAGAAGCGTGCATCCCGACGCGAACATCCTCACCGCGCCAACCTAAGCCACCCGCCCCAATCAATGTTTGGAAGGAAAAATGGATGAGCCGGTCCGACTGTAAGACGTATTCCAATTCCAGTCCGCCGTAGCCAAAATTCAGATACCGTTCGCCGTAGGGGCCGGAGACTTTTGCCATCACATTGTTCGCGAGCCCATATCCACCGCCGCCGATGATGAACGAGTGATTGATGATCCAACCGCCTCTGCCGCCGACAAGAATCGCCGCTTCTCCGTTGAAGCTTCCGAACTTGAGAACCGGTCCCCCGAATCCACCGTTTTCAATTGAACCGCTGATAAGTGTTTCTTCCTGCGCGAATGCCGAGATCATGCCAACACATAACAAGAGGACAACGCCTGCAATTTTCATGTGAGTACTCTCCTTTCCGTGATGAGCTGACCAAGTACAACTATAGATCCATACGGTTCAATGCTCCCGGAGTTGCTGTCTGCCGTACATTAGAAAAAGAAAGGAACAGTTCTTCGACAGATTATCTGTCGAAGTAGGCCCATGCCCGACAGTTGAACTGTCGGACAACAGGATGGAAAACGGGTTATTCTTTCAGTGGGTGCTAGTGGCTCGAGCGCTCCACGATTGCAATCAGCTCATCAGTAATTGTTCCCGACTTTCCTCCGCGTGATCGTTGCGGGGATGAAACGTCTATGCCGTTGCCACTTGGTCGAAGAACCGAGAGAGCTTCTCTTCATCAAGGGCATGGTCTGTTCGAACACCACTGCATAGGTCGACACCGAAAGGGCGAACGAGGCGTATTGCCTCGGCAACGTTCTCAGGGTTCAGGCCACCGGCAAGATACACGGGAGTGGCAAGCTGAGAACAGATTACCTTGCTGATGGCCCAATCGTGCGCTCGTCCGGTGCCCCCCAGTTGCTTTACCGGGAGGTTGGGATTGCCGGAGTCGAGGAGAAGTGCGTCAACGAACGGAGCAATGGAATGTGCGGCATCGACTGCGTCGCTGCCGGTGACATGAATAACCTGAACAATCGAAACGCTGGGAAGAGCTTTCTTCAACTCGCGATAGGTTTCAAAGGAAACAGCATCAACAAGCTGCAACGTGTTGGCACGCGTTCGGCGTTGCTGGCCGATGATGGAGGGCGCGTCCTGCTTACTCGTAAGGAGGAACGTGAGAATACCAGCGGGAACTCGCGGGATGATTTCGGCTATGAGGTCTTCGGAAATTGGTCCCGGTCCGCTCGGCATTGCAGAAACAAACCCGAGCGCTGAGGCGCCGTACCGGATTGCCATCTCCGCTTCTTCGAAACTCCTGATGCAGCAGATCTTGACACGAGTACTCATGGAGACCTCCGCTCTATTGAGCTGAGTGCTGTCAGCACCTATCTGTCCGCTGCGATCAGTCAGCTGTCGTCTGAAAGCAACTCACCCCCCCCATCCACCCCTCACTCATTTCCTTTTGCCGCGAGTGTCTTGAGCGCCTTCGAGCTCTTTCGGGTGCCGAATACCGTAATCGCGGCGACGGCTGCAATGATCAAGATTGCGGCGAGAACAACGCGCGTTGGTAACTGTTCGCCCCCGACGAGCCAACCGATGAAAACAGCAACGACGGGATTCACATACGCGTATGTCGAAGCACGCGTCGGGGTCGTAGAACGAAAGAGCCAGATGTACGACGAAAATCCAATGATCGAACCGAAAACAACAAGATAAGCGACGGCAAGAATGGATTTTGTCGTGACGTTTGCCAGGTGAAGATCCTTCATCTCTCCTGCGATCATGCCGACGAAGATCAATCCAACGCCTCCGATGAGCATCTCCATGCCATTCGCGAGAGCGGGCGAAGAAGGGAGCTTTGCGCGCCGCGCGTAGAACGAACCAAATGCCCAGCAAACAGACGACACAAGCAACACAGACGCGCCGAGAGCGCTCACTTCGCCTCCTCCAACCAGGTCAGCCGGGTCAACAAGAATGGCGATCCCGAGTGTCCCAAGTGCCAATCCAATGAAGACCCCGGCTGTCGGACGCGTACCCCCCTGCATCCATTCGATCAGAATGAACCAGAGCGGGCTGACAGCGACGATCAGCGCCGCGATGCCAGAAGGTATCAGTTGCTCGGACCAGCTCAGTCCTCCGTTCCCGACAAGCAGGAGCATCAATCCAACGATCGCGGCAGATTTCCAATGGATGCGTGTCAGTCGTTCATTGCTCCGGAGGCGTCCCCAGGCATACATCATGGAACCGGCAATGATGAAGCGGAAGCCTGCCATCAGGAGCGGCGGAATTGTCTCGATGGCAATGCGAATCGCAAGATAGGTCGAACCCCAGACAATATAGACGGAGGCGAACGCAGCAATCAGTTTCAGTCGTGGCGGAGATGAGTGCATGAATGTGTCAGTTGCGAGTTCTGTCTTTCCAATTCCACCATTTCAAGAGCTCAGGCTCGTGGCGTTGCGTTGAGGCATAGTACACAGCACAACGAAAAACGTACAAGAGACATCGATCGATCTGCATCCCAACCTGTGCACATCGCTTGATGTAGAGCTTCTCGGGATCTTTTCCCTTCAGGTCGGCTATCTGGCGAATGCCAAGCAGCCAAAGATCCTCTGCGATGCTCTTTCCCACCCCCGGTATTTCCTGCAATTGCCTGGTGGCCTGTTGCCTTGAGCTCTTATTCATTGGAATTTTCTCTCTGAGTTTCCCTGCATTTTACAGCGAATGGCTGCGAAAAAATCTAATTCCCTTGAACCTCCGGGCGGATCAGGAAACCCTCTGGCGCTCAGGGCTTCTTAGACTTCGCACCGTCTGTCTTCATCAACAAAAGAGTGTCAAGAGGCATCCCCTTGTCGTTGTAGACCATCATTTCGAATGAAGTGGGGGTGACATCCATGATTCCATAACTATAGTCCTTGGCCAACTTCACAGTGTACAAGGCACTCCCCGGGTTGTACAGAGGAGCGCCCACAGATCCAAGAACCATATGGTGAATGCCGTTCACCAGGTTGTGCTGATAGAAGTGCGAATGTCCGCCTATGACTACGTCGACGTGGTTTGGTTCGAAGATCCTCTCCGACATTATCTTCATCTTGGCGTCCTCGCCATGTCCACCCGCGCAGTACGCCGGTCTGTGACTAATCACAACCTTCCATGCTCTTGTCGTGGTCGAGAGATCGCTCTGGGCGAAACGATACTGTGGACTTTCTTCGTCGTACGGGATTTCGTTATTTAGCACAAGGACGTGCATGTCGCCGTAGTCGAATGAATAGTATTCTTGTATGCCTGAAGAAGATGCGGGGGCCTGCGTAAACGCCCGGGTGTTCGTCGACCATTTTTCGTGATTACCGGGAGTATTGAAAAATGGAACGCGGGTGATCAACGCGAGTTCGTTCGGACGGAAGAACTGCTCTTTGAAGGCCGGGTAACCTGAGTTGACGCAAAGATCACCGCCGTAGAGTGACATTACAGGATTCGCTTCGGCGACGCGCTTGGCGATGCTATCGTGAACAGCTGTCCCGGTGCGAAAATCAGCCATCCATGCGAAGCGATAGCTCGTTCCCGGATTCGGAGCAGTCCGAAATGCAGCTTCACCCGACATCGCCCCCTTTTGCAGGGCTCGGTAGTAATAGAGCGTGTTGGGTGATAGTCCGCTGAGCTTGATATTGTGGACGTATGTGGAATTGGTCGTCGTATCGCATGATGCTGTTCGAGCACGCAAACCGTAAGATCCTGTGAGACCGTACTCAACCACAACAGTGTCTGTGGTTGAACACTCAACGAGGACATAGATGCTATTGGTCGTCACCGCCTGCAGGTACGGTGACATCAAGATGGCTCCGTCCTGTGAGTATGAAAGAGAGCAGACAAAGATGGATATGACAAAGAGAAGGGCTGCGTTGAGCTTTCTGCGAATCATGAGTCGTAACCTATAATGATTGTAGATGGTTTAGGGAGTGCGTTGATTATGCCGGTAACACGGAGTGATGTGGTCGTTCACCATTCCGACGGCCTGCATAAAGGCATAGCAAATGGTTGGTCCTACAAACCGAAATCCCAGTTTCTTCAGATCCTTGCTCATCGCCTCGGAGGCCGGCGTTTTCGCCGGGATCTCTTTCAAGGATTTCCAGTGGTTCTGCTTTGGTTTGGTGCCGACGAATTGCCAGATGTAAGCATCGAAGCCTCCAAACTCCTGCTGAACAGCCATGTACGCTTTCGCGTTCCCAATGGCTGCGTCAATTTTTAGGCGATTGCGAACGATCCCTTCGTTTCCCAGAAGCTGGCGCTTCTTGCGTGCATCGTACCGCGCGATCTTGGCAGCGTCAAAATTGTCGAACGCTTTTCTATAGTTCTCCCGCTTTTTAAGAATCGTGATCCAGCTCAGCCCAGCCTGCGCCCCTTCAAGGATCAGCATCTCAAACAGTCTCCGATCGTCATGAACGGGAACACCCCATTCATTGTCGTGGTATTCCATATACAACGGATCAGAGGTCGACCAACCGCATCGATTTCGATCTTTCATTTTAGACCGAGGGTTTTGACTGGTATGCGGAGCTCCGCTCTAATATCACCCGGGAGTTCACGCCAGTGGAGCCCCATGAGCGTTGCTTCAATCGCATTGAATCCTTGCTGTGTTTGGAAAACACTTGATCCGGCAGGCTGGTGAAAAAGAAAACCGGTAAGATTCCGAAGGACGCCAAGAGGGTTGACGATCATCTTTATTCACTGCATTCCAGCGAATTTCATTGCGGTCTTGGCGGTTAAAGAACTATGTGAGTAAGGACTTTTCGACACCAGGTTAAAGGCCAACCATGATTGTTGCCTTCACCTGGAATGCGTTGATATCCCTTGCGTTGTTGATGAAGTGCTTCTCGTCGCCAGCTCTATACAAAGGATCTCTGTTGTCGTTCAACGCGATGTAGGAATCAAGTCGCTGGTCCTGGGCACGATTTGTGTCCTCCCACGCCTTGTCGCTGGCATTCATCAGGTCGTAAGAAACGCCCAGATCGAGTGACGTAAACGACCCAAGCTTCACGAGTACCCCTCCGTTGAATCCCGCACCGAGGCGTACGGCAGTGGCGAGATCGTACGTCGCGCTTGGGACTTTCGCGACACCCTGGAACTGCACCTGACCGCTGAATCTGCTCAGAGCGACATTGATGCCGATGTACGGCGTCACAGGGGCAAACGGCACGCCCATATAGAACTCAGGTCCCACCTTGATCGCAACGACCTTCTGGGAAAGGTCTATCGTTCCCTGACCCGGCTGAGCCTCTCCGCTTTTGCCGAACGAAGAGTAGTCAACTTCCCCCGTGAGTCTTAGACCGAGCAGTCCAAACCTTGTTTTCGCCTGAAGATTGAGACCGCTTCCGAGTCCATACTTTGTTCCGTTGTAGAAATCCACTGTGGTTCCCGCATAGTCTGAAGCGGGGATAGCGACTCCAACTCCAGCTCCAATTTGAAATGTGAACTGCGCATGAGCAAGGGCTGCAACGAATATGAGAAGGAGTAAAACCGAAAGCGCCCGGGATGGAAATAAACTATGTGATTTCATGTGAGCCTCCTGCGACTGTGAACGCAATACGTCAATCTAAGAAAGAGCGAAGGGAAAAGCAATGCAGGCGGATTGGTGAGCGGTCAACTGCCTATGTCATCCTCGCGCGTACTCTTGTCCTCAGGTGGAAGAAAGGTTCTTGTCCGGGGACGAAGACCTGGCGGGAAAGGTTTGGGTGGAGGAGGAGGGAAAAACTCTGCACGAACGTCGTAGATGATAAAGTACACCGTCGTTCCGATTGCTCCCAGCAGACTGACTGTGCCGAGAAAAGCGACAACGGCAGCAAGATCGCCGGATGAGTCCATGATCCCCATGGTATTGCACAGCCATCGCCAGTCATGGATCGCGTGCCGCGAGATGAGCGTGAGCTGTTGCTTGGGCGCGTCATCGATGTAGATGGACACGTTGATCATGTTGTGTCCAAGCCAGTAAAGAGTTCCAATGAGTGATCGGAGTCCGCTCGTTCTCAGGAAGACGATGATAGCCGTTACGGGCAGGATGATTTGAATGAGTGAACCGCCTAGGAAATGCATGAACCGGCCGAAGAGGCCGAATATTCCATGGCCCCCCTCATGGATGAAAAGGTCGATCGTATCGATGATCCAGATGAGTATCGGCATGCCGTGCCGACCGTGCGCCGTTTGATAGTCGGTTGCAAGGTACAGGGAATAGTACCCGAGAATGAAGAGGATGATGAATTCGAAGACGATCAGGGCTCGTTTCATTCGAAAAGCTTTTTGCAGGAGAGTCTGAAGGGTGACGGTGAATGGCTCTGTGAAGGTAGAGAACACCGTAAAGAAAGTCAATTCGCAGAATTGAGAATGGCAACTTTTTCCGAATTCCCTCATCTCTCCATACAGAGATTGATAGTGACGCTCGGAGTGCTAACTTAAGGACCAAACCACAATCGCGACCAGCCGTGCGGTCACTCAGATACGAACAAATCGATGAACGTCCTATGATTGACGGAGGGCAATCCTTCGTTCACGTGTATCATCGATACAAGCACCGGGTGTACGCCTACTGCTACCGGCTTCTCCGGCATCCGCAGAACGCTGAGGATGCGGCGCAGGAGACGTTTGTCAAGATCCATCGATCGCTCGATCAACTTGAAAATGCAGCATCGTTGCAGGCGTGGATTTTCTCCATCGCGCGCAACGAAGCGTTCACAATTCTTCGCCGGCTGCGGCCAATGGAGGAGTTGGAGACAGAGACGGAGAATGTGTGGGATGAGGAAAATCCGCTGGAAAAGGTGGTTCAAAAGGAAAGAGCCGGGATTGTCCAGCATTGTTTGGGACTTCTCAAGCCGATGTATCGAGAGCTTTTGATACTCAAGGAATATGAACAGCTCTCCTACGCAGAAATCTCCCAGGTGACTGGTGCATCTGAGAGCGCGGTCAAGTCAGGATTGTTCAAGGCCAGACGGGCGATGAGGAAGAAGTTGGAATCGATACTGAAGGAAAGGGATGAGATATGAAATGCGATGAGTACCAAGAGCAGTTGAGTGCGTTGATCGACAATGAGCTGGCAGACCAAGAGTCGGAATTGTTGTTCACGCACTTGAGCGAGTGTGCGGCCTGCAGAGCAACTCTCCGCTCAGAGCTGGAGTTGCGGGCCAACCTCAAAGAAGACGTACCCCCATTGGCGCCGAGGGAACTGGATGAGAAAGTGCTGAGCACCATGTCAAAGGCCGAGGGGCAGCTTGATGCTCGAAGGGTGATGAGGAGAGGCGTGTGGCAACGCAATGTGTCGATGCGATGGCCTCTCGCCGCCGCCATCGCAGGGCTGTTCCTCATCGGAGGTCTTGCCGTGACATCCGTTTGGTCTCCGTGCAACAAGCCTGCAGAACCGCAAGTTCGAATAGTGTATATCACTGCGTTGCCGATCGTGGAGGTTCATGGCTACTTTCCGTAAGTCGATAACACAATGCAACAAGGAGGATACAATGAAACCATTCATTCGCGCAATCCTGAGTTTGGCCATTTTGTTCGCACCACTGTTACTCTCCGCACAGCAACACAAAAAAGATCTACCACAGAAGCAGACCGTCACTTTCTTGGTAAGGATATGATCAGGCGCCGGAAGCCAAAACGACCGTGCAGCCAAAGTATCCCGATATTGCAACCCGTGCCGGTATGGAAGGTACCGTCTGGACGAAAGTCTCCATTGATGAGACAGGGAAGGTGACGAACGTAACGATTTCCAAGAGCGACGCTGAGATTTTCAACCAGGTTTCCATCGATGCTGCGATGCAGTGGGCTTTCAAGCCGGCGATGAAGGACGGCAAACCCATAGCAACAGAAGTGGCCATCCCCTTCAAGTTCAAATTGCAGAAGGGGCCACTGGTCCCGGACTACACTCAACCCGGTATGACGCCGCTCTCGGTTCTTGCCGAGCCACGGGGTGGATATCGGGTGATGCACCAAATCCCCTACCTTATCGGCCAATCCCCAACTCAATCAAACGCCTGGTATCCGGAATCGGCACTGAAAGACAGATTCGAGGGGATGGTTCTGCTCAAACTCACGATAAATGTGGGGGGAAGAGTTGCTTAAATTTGTATCTGTTGATGGCCGGAAGGAAGCTTTGGACACAATCATCGCAAACAGGAACCGAATTGCTCATGGAGAGGACTCAGGTATTACGATAGTAAGGATTAAAGAGTACCTTGAGAAGTCAATTGAAGTCTTAGAGTTTGTCGAAAATCAATGTAAATAGACTTTTTCAACGGAGTGCATTATGAAGATCCATGAATACCAGGGAAAAGAGATCCTGAAAAAATACGGAGTTCCCGTTCCGCTCGGCAGAGTTGCTTTCAACGCTGACGAAGCCGTACGTGCCGCAGAAGCCGTCGGGGGAACATTGTGGGTCGTGAAAGCGCAGATTCACGCAGGCGGAAGGGGTAAAGGCGGCGGTGTGAAGCTCGCCCGAAGCATCGATGAAGTCCGCCAACGCTCATCCGAGATTCTCGGCATGAGGCTTGTAACGCATCAAACCGGTCCCGAGGGTCGAATCGTGAAGCGCGTGCTGATCGAAGAAGGCATGAACATCGCGAAAGAGTTGTATGTGGGAATCACGCTTGACCGTTCCCGTTCGCAGAATGTCGTCATGGCTTCCAAGGAAGGCGGAGTCGAAATCGAAAAAGTGGCCGCAGAATCACCGGAAAAAATTCTGAAAGAATACGTCCATCCCAGTGCAGGAATGCAGCAATTCCAGGCCCGCAGGCTGTGTTTCGGATTGGGGTTGGCCGGTGAGGCATTCAAAAACGGCGTCAAGTTCATGCTTGCACTCTATAAGGCTTATGAGGCAACCGATTCCTCGCTTGCAGAAATCAACCCGCTTGTGATCACTCAGGAGGGACGCGTCCTCGCGCTTGATGCAAAGATCAACTTCGACGATAACGCTCTCTCTCGTCATCCGGAATTTGTTGAGTTGCGTGATAAGGACGAGGAAGATCCGCTGGAAGTGGAGGCATCTGCTTCGAACCTGAATTACATCAAGCTGGACGGCAACGTCGGCTGCATGGTGAACGGCGCGGGTTTGGCAATGGCCACCATGGATATCATCAAGCTCGCCGGTGGAATGCCCGCGAATTTTCTCGATGTGGGCGGTGGAGCGAGCGCAAAAACCACTGAGGCGGGGTTCCGAATCATACTGAAGGACCCGCACGTGAAAGCTATCTTGATAAACATTTTCGGCGGGATCGTGCGATGCGATCGCGTGGCAACGGGTGTCGTCGAAGCGGCGAAGAACATCGACGTCAAGGTGCCCATCGTTGTGAGGCTTGCGGGGACCAATGCGGACCTCGCGGCCAAGATCCTGAAAAATTCCGGACTCAGTTTCCTGGTCGCTGGCAATCTCAAGGATGCAGCGGAAAAAGTCACAAAGGCTATTGCGGCATGACGATTTACTATTCGCTCTTCATTGACTTATGACTTGGAACGAACAATACGAGCCCGTCATCGGACTTGAGGTCCACTGCCAGCTCCTAACCAAGTCGAAGGCGTTTTGTTCGTGCTCAACCAAGTTTGGCAATGAGCCGAACTCCAACGTGTGTCCGGTGTGTCTCGGCATGCCCGGCGTCCTTCCCGTTTTGAATAAACAAGTTGTCGAGTTCACGATCAAAATGGGATTGGCTACGCATTGCTCTGTCTCCCCGAAGTCGATTCTCGCCCGCAAGAACTATTTCTATCCGGATCTCCCAAAAGGATACCAGATTTCTCAGTATGAAG
>JACVXU010000219.1 GCA_015661185.1 Bacteroidota bacterium | reverse complement strand
CTCTGCGTTCGCTTTCGCTGTCCACATCGTACACGCGCCTATTCCCCGGCATCACCGATGACCGGCTGTCGTACATCAGCGGCGCTGCAGTGGCGAACCTTGGCTTCGCAGGGAATCTCGGCTTCGGCGTCCGGTCGTTTTCTTCAAATACATGGAAAGAGAACGAACTCGTGGGCTCATATGCCCAGCAGTTCTTTGATTTCCTTTCCGTCGGCGGCAGCGCCAAGCTCCTGTATTGGTCGACCCCGCCTCCGGCAGGTCTCCTGGCGGTGCCAGAGGACGGTTTTTCTCAAGCGACGCTCTCCTTCGATGTGGGGGTCCAATCCTCTATACGCGATATTGTTCCCGACAACGACATCCAGTTCGGAATATACTTTGGCGATATTACCAGGCCCTCGATTGCGAAGAACGGATCGGGGGATGGTAAGCTCGATCTCCGAATGGCTGCCGGTGCAGCCTATGTCTCAAAGGTCTACGACTACATTATCACCGTTCACTACACCGTTGCCGGGGATACCAGGCGCATCGGGATCGGCGGGGAGTTCATTGCCTTGAAGACCTCTCTCCTCGACGAGCCGGTCGAGCTCACTCTGCGTGCCGGCGGTGGAGGGCTTCAAGCGTCGGGACATCAGGCGGATATCAATGGCGGTTTGGGAATCCGGGTCGCGGGCTTTTTGTTCGATTACGCATTTGCGTACCAGACACAGTTGCTCAACATCGATGGAACGCATCACCTGACGCTACGGTACTCATTCTGAACATCCTACCATCGCACAGACGATCTATGAGACTGCGCTCTTTACCATTCTCGATGCTGGTCTTCCTTGCCTTGTCCATTCCAGACAGGGCGGTCTCTCAGTTTATTTCATCCGACCAGGACAAAGGTAGTTACCTCAACTACTCGGGCCGGAACTATGAGAACTATAGCACGATTCTTCAACGTCGCAAAATTTTCGACAACTTTGGCAATTTTCTGGTCGATGGAATGGCACTGTTCGGTCTGAGCGAAGAGGAACGCCCGGCGAACCTTTCGTCTCTTGACTTGCCCGTCAGTGCCCTCAACAAGTCTCGCTACTTCGGCTCGTACTTCCAGAATCTCGTGGTCCTCAATGACAGCTATAGCGGCGTCACGAGCAGGCTTATCATCGGCGATGCAATCCGGACAAAGTTTACCTCGCTGACCCTCGACAAGGCACGTTTCAACGGCATCCGGTGGGACATCGCAAATCCCAAGTACCGGGGCACCGTGGTCGCCTCTCGCGTCTCAGACCCAATTCGGCTAGATCCTCGGTCATTCAATTACGGTAGCGGTGTTGACCAAATACAGCGAATCCGAGAATGGACTACATTCTTGCTTGGAGGCCACTTTGAAACCGATATCGGGGACATTCTGACAATTGGTGCGACCTATGTGAACCAGCACCAACGGCGCAGCTCCGTCAGCAGCTCGGACAATTCTCTTCGCGGTGTCCCCGCGAATGCCGTGCCCCGCGTGATTTTTGTACGCGTCCACGATGATTCGCCCGGAGACAATTCCGGTCCCATCCTCTTCACCACTCCCCAGATCATCGTCAACGGCAGCGCGATGAAGATGGTGAATATCAATGGAGCGACTCCAAACCCTCAACGGGTGGACCTGCGATATCCCATTCAGTACTGGATTATTCGCGACTTCCAGCCGATCTACGTGGCCACCTATCCGCAGCGTGACACTGTCAGTCAGACCGAATATGTTCATTACAGCGCACGGTCGGCCCCGACCCGCATTCCGCAATATCCGGTGCAGCTCCAAAGCAGTGCTCCCGACATTGACTACAACATGACGTATGCGTTCGTGATCCCGCCGGGAGTCAACTCCGTTGACTTCAGTGTTGTTCTCGCGAACGACTACCGCATCGATGCAGGACACGATTGGATCAACAATCTGGATGAATATTCCAACGGTGTATTTCGTTCGCACGCCGATAGCATCGTTGCCGGCTCGCTGGCGGTTCCCACGACATTTCGGACAGTCGCCCGTGCCGAGGGAAACGTCAAGGACGGCTCGAATAAGCGCGTCGTTACATTCTCCTACGGTCTCACCTCGGGCATGACAGTCTACGGAATGAATTTCAAGTTCAACTGGCAGGGGTTCAACATCGAAGGCGAAATGGTGCGAAGCGTCGAGTTCTTGAAATACCCCATCGGGAACGGTGCCATGATCGATGATGTGGGACGAGGATACTTCATCCGGGGGACCAAGAAGATCGGGCGGCTTACTCTGGGCGCAGAGCGGTACAACATCGAGCCAAAATACAAGTCGATGCTCGATATCTACGCGATGGACAACAGCTATTTCGGTACTCAGAATGCACCGATTGCACCGGACTTCATGGGCCCCGATCTGACGCAGACTGTCTCGCCAGCGGCGAGCCTTCCTGGACAGTACGTCCCCGGTCGGGCTGGTGGGGCCGCTTATTCCCTTGTGGACGACAATGATGACAACGACCGTTGGGAAGATGGTTTTTACCACTACAACCTTCGCCCAACGCCCGACATCCGCAACGGAGATGTGCTCAACTACAACTATCGCCTAGGGATTCCCGGATTCGGCGATCCTTTCCTGCTCGGCTACCGGCAGAACAGCAACGAAATCGTGGGACTCGGCGACATCGTCCGCCTGCCCGATGCGGGTATCTTCCCCGGTAGAGATAAGGACCACGATGGTGTCCCCGATGACGACAAGAATTCCGATGCAAACCCGGATTATTCGCAGGACTTCCTGACGTTCGACACCGATCACCCTTTCTTCAATTACGGCGACGATTGGAACAACAACGGCGTCATTGACGAGCAGGAAAATGATATTCTGCCGGACTACGCTTACAATCCCGATCTGGACGGCTATCACCTGTTCGGGAGTTTTGAGATTATTCGATCGATGAACCTCCGCTTCGGGACAATTCGGGAAAGGGCAACGGCTCGGGGAGGCAAGACTTCCAGCGACTACCTCCGGTTGACGTACGAGGCAAGCACCCCACGATTCGGGGGGATGAACCTTCTGTTTATCCAGAAGCGCGTCAGCGATAACATCCCCAACAACGGATACCAATTCATCCGTGATTTAACCATCAGCGCCGCTGTCCCTGAGTTCGTGTTTGATCCTCTCGAGTACAAGAACAGCCTCGTGAACCAGATCTACCTCGGCACCGTCTACACACAAGTGCCTAACTTGCGGATCGAGAACAATTTCAAGTACGAATACAATAGTCAGTATAAAATCGGTGACGGTCTGCGGGACAGCCGGGGCCTCTACATTAACCCCGACGAGCAGACCGACGGTCACATCGTGAAGCTCGGAATCGTCAACAAGATCCAATACACTGTGAGGATCCTCAATAACCGTCTGCTGCTTATCCCCCAGTTCAAAGTGCGCACGCAAAAGATCCTTGAGAAGGAGCAGTTCCGGTCCGCGAATGGGACGGTGGACGTGAACTCGGTCAAGACGCATAAGCAGGAGATTATCCCCATCTTCCGCATCGACTACCGGCTGACGGATCGAACCGATCTTCGATTTGGAATTCAGGGCTTCAGCATCCCCGGAACCGGCAGCTCCTTTGGTTACCAGATCCGGTACATGCAAAAGCCGGAGGAAGACGAGAACCGCTCGACATTTGCCATTTCACTCGTAAACAAGACTGCCTACGGCGGTTACAATGTTGTGATCGACATGGGATTCAAATTGACAACCCGGGAGTTTCCAAATCAGCTTGATTTCCGCGCGCATGAGCGGAAAGAGTCGCTGATATACGTAATGCTCTTCGCAGGCTTCTAAGAATGGACGCTAAGACGATCGTTTTCATCATCATCTCGGCTGCGGTCGCGGCGTTCTTCATCCCGACTCCGCAGGAGATGCAGTCGCACTTCAAGAGCGGCCAGGATTACTATGCCTCGAAAGACTACCAGCGCGCGATTGAGCAGTACGACTGGATCATCAATGCGAAGAGCAAGTTCTTGCAGGCAGACAGCATTCGCGTTGCACTTCTCGGCAACGACCTTGTGGTCGGCGTCCGGACTGCAGCGTACTATCAAAAGGGAAACGCTCTGCGCAACATGGGAAAGAAAGAGGAGAGCATCGAGAACTACAGAACCGTCGAACAGCGACCCGACTCTCCCAAGCTCTCCGCCCTGGCCCAGTTCCAGATCTACGACATGTTCTATGCCGATAAGAATTACCGTCGCACCATTGAGGAAGCGACCCAACTCACCGTGCGACATCCGCTGGACGATCGGGTCCCGCGAGCCTGGTATGATATCGGATGGGCCTATCGGGCGCTCGGCATGACCGACAGCTCAAACCTTGCCTTTCAGACACTGGTTCTGAATTACCCCAAGAGTGATCTCGATGCTCGCGCCCGGTATCAACTTGCGCAAAATTACTTTGACCAGGAACGGTGGGAACAGGCGATTGCCGGGTTCGAGGATGTGATCAATCGATATCGTCCAGAATCGTTTGCCGCTACAGAGTGGCAGAATGTTGAGCTGAAAGCCCTCAAGGATCAGCGACTCTTCGAGGCCCAATCGGGACGGGATGTCGATGCCAACACACTGGAACTCGTCGCAAAAGCTCAAGTGAAGGTTGCTGATGTCTATCGGCGACAAGGCAGGTATGATGACGCCATGCAGGCGTATCGGAAAGTTATTGCAACATTTGCGCTTATGCCGACCCTCGTAGAAGCCACCTACATGAAAATGGCCGAGTATGCGACGGAATTCAAGGGCTTCGACGGAGGCATCCAAATCTACCGCAGGGCCATCGACGAAAGTTTCAGCAATAAACAGCTGCAGGCGAAGCTCCAGTATAAGATTGCAAAAACTTTTCAAGAGGCAAAATCCTACGATAAGGCGGCGCAGGAATACCTGTTCTATGTGCAAGCCTACTCTTCCCAGGCGGATGCGATCAAGTTCCCGTCGGAGCAAGCGTATTTCCTCGCCATCAGCAATTTCTACAATGCACGCGATTTCAAGAACACCCTCGCCTACGCTGACTCCGTTTCCATTCTGATCCCCCGGAGCGAGTACTCCACAAAAGTGAACATGTACAGAGGGCTCGCGAACCTCGGAATGACACGCTATGTTTCGGCGCGTGAGTTTTTCGCTCAAGTGATCCAGGCAGCTCCGGGCTCCAATGAGGCAATTCTCGCTCGGACGCAGACGGGCAGGAGCTACTTCGACGAAAAGAACTACACGAGGGCGATCGAATCGCTCGAGCAGCTCCTAACGGAGGACCAATCAAAAATCGACACGAGCGAGATCCACTATCTTCTCGGCCTCAGCCACTACGGACTCAGAGAGCATGAGAAATCCATCGAACATCTTGTCCGTGTCGGTTCTGTGTCTCCGTACTATCCGTTCACGTTTGCCCGCGTCACACGCGCCTACACCGCCCAGAAACTTTTCGACGAGGCAGCGAAGTTTCTTGACGGGGCGTCCAGTGCGGCAAAACACGATACGGTGGATTATATTCCGTTTGTCCGACTGGCGCGCTCGGAGCTTTTCGCCTCGCAGCAAAAATTCGACCGTGCCGTTGTAGAATTCGATTCGGTGATTCAGGAGAAGAAGCTCACCGAAAACACGCGGGTTCAGGCTCTTTACGGCCGGGGACTTCTGTTCTTCGAAATGATGAAGTTCAAAGAAGCTGCGGCGGATTTGCAGGCATGCATCAGCTCTGGCGTTTTTCAGCAGGTCTTCCCTACCCTCGTGCCCCAGGCTAAAGAGAAGCTCGCCTTCAGCTATATCAATATCGAGAAGAAAAAAGAGGGGGCACAGCTGCTCTCCGAGCTGGTCACCAGCGCGACAACGGAGACTGACAAGAGCAAATATCTCGGCATGCTCTGCGAGTTTCAATATCGCGCGGGCGACTATGCGAAAGCCATTGAGATCGGGAAACAGGTTTTGGCTCTTTCAGAGAAGGATGAATCCTCCGTCGTCCGTTCCTACGTTATCATGAGCAACAGCTACGGCAACTTGCAGCAACAGGACAACGCTATTGCGACCTTGAAAGAATGGGCAGAGAAATTCCCTGCCAACAGCTCCATC
>JACVXU010000218.1 GCA_015661185.1 Bacteroidota bacterium | reverse complement strand
ATGTCCTGACGGTGTTTCCAAAAAATGTACCGGCGCGGTCGAAAACATCAACTTTGCCACGAAGGCACAAAGACACGAAGAAATTCATTGAGTTCTCTTCACTCTCAAGAACCTTTGTGATTTTGTGTCTTGCCTGCCCCCGACCTGTCCCGACTTGTCCCGAATCCTTTTTCGGGATGATTTCTATCGGGAAGTTTCCTATTCGGGGGTGGCAGCACTTTTCGACTGGACCTAGGGAATTTTGACAATGTCGTATCGCTCAACGATGATGGACGAAGAATCTGGCTTTGAAGCAACCGGCCGGAAACGTACACGCAACTTCAGTCCCTGAAGTCTCCACAGCTCGGAATAGGTGGCAGTGGTGTCTTTCTGGATCATGTGCATTGCGCCATCTTCTGTCCGAAGCGAGAGGTTCGTGAAGGGTTCATTGCCGGTAACGTAAATGATCCCGACAAGAGCTCGTGGCTCCTGCGACAGTTCTCTGTGCCACCGGCAGCCTGACAGAACCACTATGGCAACCACGCAACTGAGAGTGACCTTATTCAGAAGACCGGGAGTCGCTCGCGGGTACTCAGGATGAACTCTAGGACCGAACAAACATTCTCGAGAGCGCATCCCTGGTCTCCTTGATGTCGGCGCTGTCAAACACCTTCAGTACGAATACGAGGAGAATGAAAGCCGCGGAAAAACCAAGCTTAACGGCGATGCCTACAGCAGTCGCCGGCTGGAGTCCCAGCATCATAAAGACAACAACGACAGTACATGCGGCGAGCGTCAGTCGGGTCAGTCGACCCCATTCGTACTTTACATGGTACAACCGTTGTGAGGGGAAATAGATTCCGACGGCCATGACTATATAGCTGAGCAGCGTCGCGACCGCAGCTCCTGTAATCCCAAATTTCGGAATCAGGAGAAAGTTCAAAACGACGTTGACCAGCGCCCCTGCCCCGGTAGCATACGGCAGATACTTTGTCTTCTTCTCGAGGTACACGCCGACCACGAAATTGACATAGGCACCTGTGAAAACGTACGCCAGCAGAATGATCGGCACGATCCCAAGTCCTCCCCAGTAATCAGGATGGATGATGTACCTGCCGAAAACCCGTATTCGTGCGATATCGTCTATGAAGAGGGAGCCTGTAACGAAGACAAGCATCATCAACGCGACGAAATATGTGAACACTTTGGAGAACAGCTTCTGTGCGTCGTTGTCCTTGGCGTGTGTCAGGAAGAATGGTCTCCAGGCGTAGTCGAACATTCCCACGACCAGCATCATGAGCACACCAAGCCGGTAGTTGGCACGATAGACTCCGACAGTTGCGTCGTTTGTCAGCGCCTTCAGGATGGGAACATCAATAACCTGGATGGCAATTCCTGACAGGCCGGCGGGGATGTACGGGAACCCAAAGCGTATCATTTCATTATGGAGACGGCTGGGAACGTGCACCGTCAACTGAGGGAAGACGACCGCGGCGAGAACCACCGCCGTCACTGCGGACGCGAGAAGATTGGCGATGAATACCGCTTCGATTCCCATTTTGAAGACAACAAACAAGAGGATCGTCAGCAGCACATTGATGATGATGTTGAGAATACGGAGACCGGCAAACATTTTCGCACGGTTCTCCATGCGGAGATAGGCGAAGGGAACGATTGCGAGCGTGTCGAAGCAGAGTATCCAACCGGAATAACGGATCAAGTCGGCGTGTTCTGCTCCGACGCCGAGAACATCGCTGATTGCAGGAGCATAGAGATAAATCAGAACAGAGAAGAGAACGGATGTTCCAAGGAGAGAGAAGTAGGGGACGCTGACCGTCTGCTTCTTGTCCGCTGTATCGAGCGATGCAACAAAGCGCATGTAAGCTGAATCCATGCCGTATCCATAGACGACGAACGCGAATGCAATGTAGGCATAGACGTTCGCCATGACGCCATAATCGGTAGTCGCCAGGAAGTTTGTGTAGACGGGGACGAGCAGGAAATTGAGAAACCGGCCGACGATCGAACTGAGACCGTAGATAGCTGCTTCTTTTCCCAGCTTGAAGATGCGATCGAGCATGGAGAAAGGGGAGGAGCGCTGTAGAGACGTCAGCTCTTTTCGCCCTCGTTTACCAGCATGATGGGAATATCATCCTTCACCTGGTAGACGTGTCCGCAAGACTTGCAGGTGAGCGTTTGTTGGTCCGCCTTGTAGTCAAGATCCCCCTTGCAGCGGGGACAGCAGAGAATTTCGAGGAGCTCAGGTTTTAGCATTCGACTCCCGGGATTTGTTCATTGCTTCATGCAGAATTTGGATGAACATCGCCGGTGCACGCGTGGGGCGTCCGGTCGATTCGTTAAGAAAACTGTGGACAGTATATCCCTCGACGATAGGTTCAGTCTCCCCTTCGAGCATGATACGGTACTCGATGCGGATCCTCGCGACGGGCATTTCTGCGCAGAAGGTCTCTACTGTCAGGAGATCGTCGTAGCGCGCTGACTTCCGGTATTTCGCAAACGCCTCTACAACGGCAACGAGGATTCCCTGTTTTTCGATTTCCGTATAGGGCATACCGATGGACCGCAGAAGCTCGGATCGACCCTGCTCGAAATATTCGAAGTACTTTCCGTAGTACACAAACTTCATCGCATCGGTATCGGCATACCGGACGCGGATAGATGTCAGATTCTTGATCATGAAGCCCTGACTATTCCTTCCATGCTCCCATCTTCGAGAACTTCTCCACACGCTTTTCGACTAGTTTGTCGGGCTTGATCTTCATCAACGCCTTGAGTTCTTCCAGCAGGATCTTTTTGAGTGTCGATGCAGCCATTTCGTGATTTCGATGTGCTCCGCCGCGCGGCTCGGGCACGATTCGGTCGATAATCTTCTGTTCCAGCAGATCAGCCGCTGTCAGCTTCAACGCTTCTGCCGCCTGCTCCTTGTAGTCCCAGCTCCGCCAAAGGATGGAAGAACACGACTCGGGCGCGATCACGGAATACCAGGTGTTCTCGAACATCAGCACGCGGTCGCCCACACCGATGCCGAGCGCACCGCCGGACGCTCCTTCACCGATAATCACAACGATGATCGGGACGGGCAGGTGGGACATCTCGAATAGGTTGCGGGCAATTGCTTCGGCCTGGCCCCTCTCCTCTGCACCTATACCCGGGTAAGCCCCGGGAGTGTCAAGCAACGTGATGACAGGTCTCTTGAATTTCGCCGCCAGATGCATGAGCCGAAGAGCTTTCCGGTACCCTTCAGGGTTGGGCATCCCGAAGTTTCGGAACACGTTCGATTTCGTATCCCTTCCCTTCTGGTGGCCCAGGATCATCACCGGCTGGTTGTCCAGGCGCGCAAATCCTCCGACGATGGCCTTGTCATCGCCAAAAAGACGGTCACCGTGCAGCTCGACAAAGTCCTCAGTCATCAAGTTGACATAATCGAGCATATACGGCCGGTCTGGATGCCGGGCGAGCTGCACGCGCTGCCAGCGCGTCAAATTGGAGAAAATCGATTCCCGCAGCTGGTCGACTTTCTTCTCCAACGTCGAGATCTCGTCGGCGATATCGAGGTTGTCGGAATACTTCCGCATCTCCTCGATTTTCTGCTCCAACTCGATGATCGGTTTCTCGAACTCCAGTACCATTTTCGCCATAGTGTCTCCTTTTGCTGCCGTCGACCGGCTTCCCACTCCTCCTCAGTTCAGGGTGTCACCGGGTGACCACACCCACCGGGTTCATGCCTGATGCCGTGATTGCAGCATGGCCTTCAGAAGGATTTCAACATCCAATGCAAGCGACTGGTTCTTTGCGTAGTACAGGTTGTATTGCTCTCTCTCTTGATCGGAGAGCGTGCGGTTTCGCTGAAGCTGGATCAAACCTGTGAGGCCGGGCTTCCCGAGATAGAGTGCGCCGCCATGGCCTGGAGAGCCTGTGGAATCGTGAGTCGTTCCTTCGATCACCTGTGGGAACGTCTCTGGAGGGCCAACGAGACTTCTCTTCCCGGAGAGGACCGCAGGGAGCCGGAGAATGAACTGTGAGCGGGAGGTTCCGGGCGTGATTCTCCTGAAATATACGAAAGGATAGATCGAAATCAAAAGCAGGAATGAGACCACAACGTCGAAGAACCGCTTCAGCGTTCGATGTGTCGACTTCTCAATATCATACGTAATCTGGACCAGCGGCAGCTCATTCAGTGAATCGACGCTTCCCTTTCCGATGATGACCTCGAGTGTGTTGGGAACTAGATGGAAATCGACCGCCTGTTCCCTGGTCCGCCCGATCACCGAAAGGATATCGGAGTACGAAAGCGTCTGCGTGGAGAAAATTACGTCGCTCACCCGCAAGTCCTGAATGACCTTTCCAATATTATCGGTACTGCCCACGATGGAAAGACCGGCCAGTTCCCCCCCAACCCGTTTCCTGTTGATGTCAATGAACCCCAGGACGTCGTAGCCGTCACTCACCCGGTTGCGGAGTCGCCGCAGCAATTCCTGCGCAGACTTGTCTGTCCCGACAATCAGCGTCCGCCGACCAAGGATGCTCCTGCGCCCCTCTGTCGAACTTCTCCCCATAACACGGAGCGAGAGCCGCCAGGACGGAAGAAAGACCGTGCTCAGCATGCCCGAGATGATCGTCACCCCGCGGCTGAAACCGTAGTCTTTGAAGAAAAACACAAGCGCCGAGATGAACACGTAACTCAGCGCCGTTGCCACAATCGAACGCGAGACCGACATGCGGCGATGCGTGTAGACACCGGCCCAGAACATTCCGCCGACTACGATGAGTGCGGGCACGGTGTAAATGATCGGATACGCATGAACCGGCAAACGAGAGAACGTGCCGAACCAGATCCACTCCGCCAGCACAACCGAGAGGTCAACGAGAATGATATCGACGATCGCTATCCCAAGGGGTCGAAGGAACGCTTTGACGATGGCGAGGCGTGATGAAACAGTGATCGCGCAACGTATGAGGAACGCGAGCATCAGGGAACTGCTCAGGTGCTTCTGCACAAACAGGTGCATTGCCTGGTAGAAGGTCCGGATTTCGTTCAGGTCGCTCCGCTTCGTGCTTTCCCCTTTGTAGTGTATGATCTGAGTCGAATGAACGTAGTAGTTCTTCCACCCGGCTCTCTGGATCCGATAGCACCAGTCAAGATCCTCGCCGTACATGAAGAAATCCTCGTCCAGACCCCCGACCTGCTCATAGGCTGCCCTTCGCACCATCATGAATGAGCCGCTGACGGCGTCGATTTCGTATGTTTCATCCGGGCTGAGATAGGTCAGGTTGTACCGACCGAACAAACGCGAGTTGGGAAAAAGAGCGCTCAATCCGACCATTTTGGTGAACGCTGCCCAGGGACGTGGAAAGCTTCTGCGACATGCGAGTTGAAATGTACCGTCTGGATTCAGGATCTTGCACCCGGCGAGGCCCACATCGTGGTTCTCTTCGAAAAACCGGAGCATCACGCGCAAGGTGTCCTCCTGCACAAGCGTATCGGGGTTAATGAGCAGGATGTATTTCCCCCGGGCTCGCTTTAGACCGACGTTGTTGGCTTTCGCGAAACCCAGATTGGACTTGCTTGCGACTAACTGCACGGCGGGAAAACGGCGGCGCACCATCTCGATGCTGCCGTCGTCCGAGGCGTTGTCAACAACGATGATCTCCCCCTTCATCCCCTTCATCGCCTTTTGCAGCGACACAAGGGCGTGGTGGAGAAAATCACGTACGTTGTAGTTGACGATGATGATAGAGAGAAGAGGTGCAGACTGTGGACGTTTTCCAGCCATGGTAGAATGTCACGCAAAGACGCTAAGAAGAAAATGATGCAAGTTGACCGCTTTTCGGAAGGGTTAAAACCCCTGAAAATCTTGGTTGAGATTTATGACCACGCCCTAAAGGACGTGGCAATTGCCCCGACCTTCAGGTCGGGGAATAGAAGAACCCCACAAAACCCCCAAGGGGCTTTAGCCCTTTCCCGACGGGCGGTCAACTTGCGTTATCTAGACAGACCTGTTACCGGAAATTTCCGCCGTACGTCCACCCACTCTTACGACCGGTACTATCGACTTTCATCTCAATCCAGCAGGATGGGTATCG
>JACVXU010000217.1 GCA_015661185.1 Bacteroidota bacterium | reverse complement strand
GTGCCGCGTTACTAGAATCGAGGGGGCGAGTTTGCTCGCCCCCTCGGCTCCGCTAACTGAGCTTTTCGAATCTTGCCTGGAAAAACCTCAAGTACTTTGGTTCGTACACCATCTTGAGACCCTTCGCGCTTTTGCGATTCTCATAGACCGCCTCTACTGCTTCCGCCGTAACGTCGCAGTGTGCCTGTGTGTAGACGCGGCGTGGGAAGGTAAGGCGAACCAGTTCGAGTTTTGGAAAGTAGTGGTCGCCTGTCTGCTTTGAGCGTCCCGCCGAGACGATTCCTCGCTCCATGGCTCGGATACCCGACTCCAGATACAGGTCCCCAGCAAGCGTTTGGGCAGGGAATTCGATCTGTTTGAGGTGCGGCAGGAATCTCTTCGCGTCCAGGAATATAGCGTGACCTCCGACAGGGAGAACGATTGGTATGCCGATACTCTGCAGCTTCTCACCAACATATTCGACCTGCCCGATACGTGCCCTGATGTGATCTTCGTTCACCGCCTCTTCGATTCCCCGGGCCATCGCTTCCATGTCACGCCCGGCGAGCCCGCCGTAGGTATGCAGTCCTTCATACACAACAACCATGTTGCGGGCTTCTTCGAAAACTTCTTGTTCGTGCTCCTGTAAAGCGAGGAATCCTCCAATGTTGACGAGGAGGTCCTTCTTCCCGCTCATGGTGCAGCCGTCAGAGTAGGAGCATAGCTCTCGCAGTATCTCACCGATCGACTTGTCCTGATACTCTTTCTCACGGATCTTGATGAAATAGGCGTTCTCGATGAGTCGTGTCGCGTCGATGATCACCCGGATACCGTGCTTCTGACAGAATTGGCGCACCTGTCGTAGATTCTCCATCGACACGGGCTGACCACCAGCCATGTTGACCGTCCCAGCGACAGAAATGTATGGGACCTTTTTGGCGCTGACCTTCTTCACCAGATCTTCAAGTTTTTGCAGATCAACATTTCCCTTGAACGGATGCAAGTTCGTCGGATCGTGCGCTTCATCAATAATGACGTCGACAAACGTGCCGCCGGCGAGCTCCTGATGCAGCCTTGTGGTGGTAAAATACATGTTCCCGGGTATGAAATCACCCGGCTTGATGAGGATCTTTGAAATCATATGCTCGGCGCCACGGCCCTGATGTGTAGGGACAAGGTGCTTATAGCCGTAGTACTGTTGAACCCTGGCCTCCAGGTTGTAGAAATTCTTGCTCCCTGCGTATGCTTCATCTCCCAGCATCATGCCAGCCCACTGATAGTCGCTCATAGCATTCGTTCCGCTGTCTGTCAGCAGGTCAATGTACACGTCTTCTGATTTCAGGAGAAACGTGTTGTGGCCGGCTCCCTTAAGTGCTTTGTCGCGTTCTTCACGAGTCGTCATTTTGAGAAGCTCGACTGTTTTGATCTTGAATGGTTCTGCCCATGATCGTTTCTTGAGTTTCTCCATAATCTCCTCAGTCATAATTGTTGAATCAGGAATAACCTTTCGACAAAATTAAACCAAAAATGATCCAGATACAAGACGATCGTTCGCAGCCACAGGCACATCTCATCAACCTACGCGGATCTTCACCTTGCTTTTCTTCGCTTGTTATTCTATCTTGGCGAGGGATGATTCCTCAAACTACTCTCGCTAAGATACGGTCAATCTTCGGGTCAGCGGGTTTTCTCGATTCAGCTGAAGATCGGATCGCCTATTCGTACGATGGAACACCACTTCTTACCCATCTTCCCGACGCCATCGTCATTCCGCAGAGTGTAGATCAGATTTCTCGTCTTCTCAAGCTAGCAAATGACGAAGGTTTCGGCGTTGTTCCTCGGGGCTCTGGGTCGGGCTTGAGCGGTGGGTCCATCCCAGTCGAGAACTCGGTGGTTTTACTGACGAACCATTGGGATCGTATCATCGAAATCGACCAGAACAATCTTTCCGCATGGGTGCAGCCCGGTGTGATTACTGCGAAGCTCCATTCAGCCGTGGAAGCCCTTGGACTGTTCTACCCGCCTGATCCCGGGAGTGCAGCAATTTGCACGATTGGCGGCAACGTGGCAGAGAATGCCGGCGGATTACGGGGACTGAAATACGGGGTCACGAAAAACTACGTGCTTGGCATGGAAGTCGTTCTCCCTAACGGGGAAGTGATTGTGACGGGAGGGAAGTCCGTCAAAGACGTTGCTGGATATAGCCTCAAGGACTTCCTGATCGGGTCTGAAGGGACGCTTGGAATAATCACGCGCGTTTTGCTCAGATTAATTCCGAAACCGCAATTCAGCCGCACAATGCTTGCTTTCTACAGCAAGCTGAGCGATTCCGCTGAAACAGTTTCGGATATCATTGCATCAAAGATAACACCTGCCGCCCTCGAATTTCTTGACAACACAACGATCCGCAGTGTCGAAGAGTATGCTCACCTCGGATTGCCCACCAGTATCGATTCGCTGCTCTTGATTGAGGTTGACGGCAGGAGCGCGGAAGTGGAGGAAGACGCTGCGAAGATTGTCGATATCTGCAAGCGGCACGGCGCTCTCGAAATCAGAATCGCAGCGAATGAACAGGAAGCGACGAAGCTCCGTATGGCGCGAAAAGCAGCTTTCTCAGCCCTGGCTCGAGTACGGCCGACGACAATTCTCGAGGATGCCACGGTCCCCCGCAGCGAAGTCGCCCCCATGTTGGAACGCATCAATCGAATTGCGTCCAATCACAATCTGATGTTTGGGAATTTTGGGCACGCAGGCGACGGCAATCTGCATCCAACTTGTCTCACGGATGAAAGGGACGCAAACGAAATTCATCGGGCGGAGCTGGCGTTCGGAGAGATATTCTCGGAAGCTGTACGTCTTGGTGGAACGATCACCGGTGAGCACGGTGTGGGACTGGCCAAATTGAAATTTCTTGAAAAAGCTCTGGGCGAGCCAGCAATCGACATGATGCGAAAAATCAAGGAAGCGGTTGATCCAAATGGTGTGTTGAATCCTGGAAAAATCTTTTCTCTCCGACCACGATGTGAAGGTCCCCTCCCGACGAACAGAGAGCAGATCAAGAAGTTTGCTGATTCCGGAGCGTTCACTTAATCCGTGCCTATCCCACCTCGCACATATGCTCGCAATCGCCGGGCTTCCACTCATCACCTTATCAGGAGACTCTTTGACGGGAGAGTCGCTCGCACTGGACTCTCTATCGAATCCCTCAACTTCGGCGGTCAGCAAATCCTTCGCTTCATCGGCGAGTTCTGGACATCAAAGCAGCGCCAGGCTTCCTCACTTCACGAGATTTCATATCGGGCGTGCTTCAAGCCACAACTTCCCCGGTTCTTCATCGATCGTCTTACGCAGCCAGGCGAAGTCGTCTATGACCCGTTCATGGGAAGAGGAACAACTCCTATCGAAGCCGCCCTGCTGGGTCGCAATGTGATCGGAAATGATGCCAATCCTCTTAGCCGGACCTTCACCAGACCGCGCCTGCATCCCCCATCATTAGAAGATATCGCTCGACGAATTGATCGAATCAAGATCGACAAGAACGCTTCATCGTCCCTCGACCTTTCCATGTTCTACCACGCCCGCACAGAAGCCGAGATTCTCTCGCTCCGGCGATATCTGGCAAAGCGTGCCGCCTCAAGAGGGGAAGATGACATCGATCGATGGATCAGGATGGTAGCAACAAACAGGCTGACGGGACATTCCAACGGATTTTTCTCTGTCTATACACTCCCGCCAAACCAGGCGATGTCGGCGGAGAACCAAAGAAGGATTAACAGAAGCCGAAAGCAGAAACCGGAATACAGGGACGTCAAGGAACTCGTTCTGAGAAAAACGAAGTCGCTTCTCCGCAATATCTCCGATGAACAAAAAGAAGCTCTGGCGCGGGTCGGTGGGAGGGCGCGATTTCTCACCTCAGACGCAGGTCGGACACGAAGCATTGCTGACAATTCCGTCCAGCTCACGGTGACGTCACCTCCATTTCTCGATACGGTGAACTATGCAAAGGACAACTGGCTGAGGTCATGGTTCAATTCGGTTAACTGGGAAGAGGTTGCGGGTCGATTGACAGTCGTGAGATCAATAGAAGTGTGGACGCACGCAATGGCACGGGTATTCCAGGAACTGTATAGGATAACTTCTCCAGATGGCGTGGTAGCGTTTGAAGTCGGTGAGATCCGCAAACGAAACTTGAAGCTTGATGAAGTTGTTGTTCCAATAGGCATTCAGGCTGGCTTTCGTTGTGCGGGCGTATTGATCAACCAGCAGAAGTTCACGAAAACCTCGAATATTTGGGGTATCAAGAACAATCGGGCAGGTACCAATACGAACAGAATCGTTGTCTTTCACAAATCCGAGTAATCCGAAATTCGACAAGGAATCTGCGGCAGATGCACGCAAACTTGAGGTGGGGTTCTTCAAGAAGTATTTGGTCAAGTGAACGCGAACGAAGATCCGGATGGTTCTTGTCCCGCCGTTCAGATGACATCGCAGAGGTTTATGAGTCAGGTTGAAAAGTCAGTATCGCCCTTTCGTGGCGTGGATATTCCGGACTATGACGTCCTCACGAACTGCATGCACTGCGGGTTATGTCTGCCGGTGTGTCCGACGTATGCGCTCACAGGATTGGAGAAATCTTCGCCGAGGGGAAGAATACGTCTCATCAAAGCGGTCGCGGACGGACAGTTGCCGATTACCGAAGGATTTGTTAACGAGATGAATTTCTGTCTTGACTGTCAGGCCTGTGAGACGGCGTGCCCCGCGGGAGTGAAGTATGGGTCACTTGTAGAGGCAGCACGTGCTCAGATATTTGCAGGTGGGCATGAGGGTTTTCTGTCAGGAATTGTTAAGAAGGCGATGCTCGAATGGACATTTCTCAAACAAAATCGCTTGAAGGCTCTCGCTCGCCTTATGAAGGTCTACGAGCAATCCGGGATGAAGTGGTTCCTTCAGAAAACGGGAGCCCTGAAAATCTTGTCCCGCAAGCTCGATGCAATTCAACCACTCAGTCCCAGTATCTCGTCAGAATTCTCTAGTGACGTGCTGCCGGAAGTCATTCACCCGTCCGGAAAGCCGCGGTATCGAGTTGGTTTTCTTACAGGCTGTATCATGGATGTGGCATTTGCAGACGTCAACCTCGATACGATCAACTTATTGCTCCACCACGATTGCGAAGTGGTAGTGCCTCGAAATCAGGCATGTTGTGGTTCGCTTCAGGCACACAATGGAAGTCTCGAGGCGGCACGACAAATGGCGAAGAACATCATTGAGCTGTTTGATCGCGAGCACCTGGACTATATCGTCCTGAATTCGGCGGGATGTGGTGCGTTCATGAAGGAGTATGGTCACATTTTTGTTGACGATGCACGCTGGGGAGTCCGGGCACATCGAGTCTCATCGAAGGTGAAAGATCTCACAGAATTCCTTTTCGAAACCGGGTATTGGCCTACGAAGCCTGCAAAGGAATCCTTCACGACAAAAGGCAGCTCTTCAATTGCACCGACGCTGAGATCATTGAAAGGGAAGCGCATCACTTATCACGATGCGTGCCATCTTGTGCACACGCAGAAGGTCAGTCAACAACCGCGGGAACTGATCAAAGCCATACCGGGGATCATGTATGCTGAACTGCCTGAATCTACTTGGTGTTGCGGCAGCGCTGGCATATACAATATCACGCACTATGATGACGCAATGAAACTTCTTGCTGAAACAGAAGGGATATTTGCTGAAACCGCAGGCGGTGTTACCCTTGGTGTAACAAAAAAACTCATTTTACAGGGAAGGATACCAAAGAATGAGTCAATCGTTGTTTCAATAACAGGCAATGGCCTTAAAACCCAGGAGGCTTTACAGGATAAGATCGGCGCACCCAGAACAATAAATGCAAGGCTCTCTGAGTTTGATGATCTTATAGGAAAGGAAGGCAAGGTTTACGCAATAAAGGCAGGCAGGTAAACATATGCCTATCGTCTGCCTTTAAAGATGTATTGAATTTTTTTTGCAGTATAGTATTATGGTCGTTACAGGATTTTAGATTTAAATCGTAATTCGTAAATTATTTTAAGGAGATTTATAATGGTTGACAAGTTTATAGAGGACCAGGTAACCCGCGTCCAG
>JACVXU010000216.1 GCA_015661185.1 Bacteroidota bacterium | reverse complement strand
GGGAATTCTTCTTTTGGAGACGCTGCAGGGCTTCTCTCCCTGCCTTACACCTTCTCGAGGGGCCAGCCGATGGCACTTCACCAGAACCGCCGCCGCTGTGTGCTGATGCTACCTCACACCCTCCTGCAGCCCCTGCACTACCCAGTACTCCCACCAGGGACTACTCGTAAAGAATCCAATGGACCTTCCATCCTCCGACCAGTCGGCTACCGAGCAATAGGCCACCCGAAATTCGGGCAGAGGGACGTTTCCACGCTGGACGCCTGTCGCCACCTCCACAATTCGGATCACACGTGCTTTTGCTCCGCTGTCTGGCTGCGCGTCGTAGGCAATGAAGCGGCCACTTGGATCCCACACTGCACTGCTGATCCGCCAGGCTGAGGCCAGCCGGCGGGCGCCGCTACCATCGGCTGCCACCACCCAGAGAGAGGTACCGTTCGGGCCACCGTCTTGAGGGCTCGCGTCACCTTTCCGGACAAAGAACACCTGATTACCTTGTGGAGACATTCCCGGCATCCCCCCCATCGGTACAGCCGGTCCAGCATCCACGACCCGTCCGTCAGGATGACCGCTTGCAGCAACGATGACTTCACGAGACCCCGATTTTGCATCACGCCGCATGAACACCATCTGCTGACCGTCCGCACTTAACGAGAAGCCAAAACCCGTTATCGGCGGGAAGAGATCCCGAGTTTGGCCACTGACCGGGTCGAGAGCCCTCAAGAATCCCTTCCTGGTGGAGGGATTAAAGGTATTGAAGAGAACCTCCCGCCCATTGCTCGAGCGCGACGGTTTGTACTGCATGGATCCAACGTCGTAAGACGTCATCGCTTTGGTGTCGGTTGCATAGATCCTGATCTTGCCCTCCCCCCAGCCGGTGTAGGTGATATGCTGTGCGTCTGGTGCCCAGGCGAAGCTCGACAGGTCATCCGGGGCGTCAGGAATTTCTTGGGCCTCAGCATTCCCCGGCTCTCCTGTTGTCGGATCCACCGTAACCTTATATGCTTGGAATCGTTCCGCGTTGTACGTGACGTAGAACCCGCCCGCCTCTGTCCACGTCACGGGCCATCTGGCAATGTCTGTCTTGTAGGCTAAGCGCCCCGGACCGCTCGCCACACCGTTGGTTACCGGCACCACCCATATCCCGCTGGATTGTTGATAAGCGATCGCGCTCCCATCGGGAGACCACAGCGGGTGGAGATAGACTCCTCCCTGTGCATCGGCGACCCTGTGACGCGGACCGCCTGCGATGAGCTGAGTATACGCGCTTTCGCTGCCGTATTTGCCTCTGGCGAATGTCACGAACCGACTATCAGGCGAGAACGACGCGCGCTGGCCCTGCCAGATGCTGTCTGACAGCGTCCTCATTGTGCCGTCCTTGATTGTTACCAACTCGAGTGTATTCCGTTCATGGTTGCAGAGGAGATAACGCCCATCGTGCGACCAGTCGAGGATGTAGAGTTTGGATGCGTCCAAACCGGGCACTGCTACTGTCTCGCCGGAGGTGAGGTCATGGATCTTCATGACACTGACGTTGGTTTTCACGTCTACCTGCGGGAAGGCCAATCGTCTCCCGTCCGCCGACCAAACCACCGACCAGTTGTTTGCCGTCGGCTGGCCGGGGGCTATCTCCTTCACATCACCGGACTCGAGATTGCGTATGTACACTCCCCCCTGGGCATATGCCACCCAGCGACCGTCCGGTGACGGGGTCATGATCCGCGGGTTGCGGATCGTGGGCTGGACATTGTCCGATATCAGCCTACGCGCGATCGGCGAACCGCTCAACTTCGTCCCGTCCATCAGCACAGCAAGTCGGGCTCGCGCCTCGGTGACAACATCGGGCTGACTCGCATATTCCTTTATGATTCTCTCGTACGCTTTCTTTGCTTCGTCCTTCCCCAGTTTCTCGTAGCAGCGGCCCATGCGGAGAAGCGACTTTGCGGCCAGCGGTTGATTCGCCGGATACTTCCCTACAACGCTTTTGTAGATTTCGATGGCCTGCTCCAAGTTCCCCTTCACTTCTTCAAGCCGTACCCCGTCTTGAAAGAGCTTTTCAGCAGTCTGAGCGACGGCGAAGTTTTGGAGAAGCACAAAACATGCGCATGCACAAACCAGAAACGTGATGACGGTTTTCATAAATCCTCCTGAATTGGGATGAAAGGTTTCACCCCAAGTATGCAGTACGCAACGTCAATTGTCGCAAACAGGATGTGAAAAGTTGTCAAAGCGGTGTAAAAGGCTTCTGACGGTGATCGCTCGCCATCGGATGAATCCGACGGCTTCACGGCTGCAAAACCCCGGAGGGGTTTCCCTGACATGGAGGCGTCGGTTTCGACCGATGCCGATGAACGGTCATCCTAGGAATTTGTACCCAATACCGTGAATTGTGATAACATGTTGAGGATCGTCCGGTTTGTCTTCGATTTTCTGCCGCAGCTTCGCGATGTGGGTGTCAACGGTACGGGTGTTGGGAAATGACTCGTATCCCCAGACAGCGTTCAGCAGGTCTTCACGAGAGACGATTTCCCCCTGCTTCTCGACAAAGTACTTGAGAATCTCGTACTCGCGGGGGGAGAGTGTGATCGGCTTGCCTTTCTTCCGGGCGTCGTACTTCTTGAAGTCAACCTCCAGATTCCCAAAGCGGTATTTTTCGGGAATTTGGGTCCCGGACTTCGTACGCCGGAGTACAGACTTGATCCGGGCGATGAGCTCTAAGACGCTAAACGGCTTCGTGATGTAGTCGTCTGCACCAAGCTCGAGGCCGAGTACAATGTCGGCCTCCTCGCCCCTCGCGGTGAGCATAACAATGGGAATCTGAGGGATTTCCTGTTTCAGACTCCTGCAGACATCGTAGCCGTTGCGCTTCGGCAGCATAAGGTCGAGGATGATAAGGTCTGGCTGTTTCTCGAGCGCGAGCTTGTAACCTTCCTCCCCGTCATAAGCCGCGAGGACAGTAAATCCTGATGCCTCCAGGTTGAATTTCAACCCGGTGACCATGTCCTTTTCATCTTCGATGATGAGTATTCTTTCCATGGAGACGCTCACGGAGTGTTTTTTCAGGAATCCACCGCTTGCTGCAGTGGTAGTCTTAATACAAACCTGCTGCCCCCTCCCACGGTGCTACTCACTTCCACCGACCCGGTATGAGCTTCCACGATGTGCTTGACAAGCGTCAGTCCAAGTCCGCTCCCTGTCGTCTCTTTGGTTCTTGTGGTGCTCGCGCGGTAGAACTTTTCGAAGATCTTGCCAAGTTCGTCCTGAGGAATCCCAACGCCCCGATCCTCGACTGAAATCAGAACCCAATCCACATTCTTCGTGAGTTCAACCCGGATGAATTTTTGTTCATCGGAGTATTTGGCGGCATTGTTCAGGAGATTGAGCAGCGCTTGAGAGATGGCATCCTTGTCGATCATCATGACGATGGGGTCGTCCGGCAGCTGAATGACCATCTCGAATCCAAGGTCACGTATATGGAACCTGTACGCCTCGAGCGTGCCCCGGACCACTTGAACGATGTCATCCTCCTCAAAACGGTATTGCTTGCTCCCCGTCTCCATCTTGGAGAAATTGAGAACGTTGTTAATCAGATGGGTCAGTCGTTCACTCTCCTTTGTGATGATATGATAGAATTCCTGACGTTTCGCCTCATCGGACACGAGCCCCGATTCCAGTGTCTCTCCGAACATCCGGATCAGTGCAAGCGGAGTTTTCAGCTCGTGGGAGACACTCGAGACGAATTCGGACTTCATCCTTGAGGCCTCCACCTCGTGCAGAGCGGCACGACCAACAAAGACGATACCGATGACCATCACGGCGACAATGCCGAGAAAGAGCGCGAGGTAGAGGTGCTTTTCCCTGCCGACAAGCTCTTCAACCGTTTTCCCGTCTGGATGAAACAGTGCAACCTTCCACGTTGAGAATGTTTTTGAGAAGTTCTCCGCCATCAGGTACTTTGAGGTCGGTACGTTTTTCTGGAGATAACGGGGAGTGCCATCGGAACCAAGAATCCCCACGACAAGGTCTTTTCCGAGGTCCACTGCACCAAGAATCCGAGGAAGGAGCACCGAGACCAAGTAATCCTCATTGACCGCATATCCCATCGCCGAGATGCCGAGTCGTTGAAAAGAACCAGGGAGTCGGAGGTAACTCACCTCGATGATAGAACCATCCAATGGCAAAGGAATCCGCAGCGGCACTAATTGTGAGACCGTCTCACGGCTCATCTCAGAAAGAACCTGAGGAACGAGAGTCTGATGGATACGCCGAACGAACCCTAACTCTGCAAGCAGCTCTTTCTCCCGCTCTTTCAACCTTGGGAAGACTCGTTCCGTCTGGTTTCCATTCGAAGAGCGATTGACGATGGAGTTCACCTCTTCGATCGTTGAATTGAGATAGTACGAGTACTCTCCTCCTTCCAGATCCCACGGATGATAGAGAAGACGCTCATAGAGAGCGAAGAGGGTGGCCTCACGTTTCTTGTCCTCTCCTAACGAAGCGTAGCCATCTGCAATTTGAGTGAGGGCAGCAATGGAAGAAGGAACGATACCTGAGCCGGATCGCTGATCGGGGAGTGCAACAATTTTCTTGTACGCGTCAATACCCTCTCTGTACCTCTTCATTTTGAAGTAGCATCGGCCAATCCGAGACAAGACGAAATCACGCCCCGCGGGAGTCCTGGTTTTTGTAAGCACGCTCTTGTACGATTGCACTGCCGCCGCACAGTCCTTCTTGACGAACTCCGATTCCTCAGCTGAACGGAACTCTGTCATCCCAGCAATCTCTCCGAGTTCGGGCTCTTCTTCCGTCTTCACCCAACCAAGCGACACGGTGGCTGAGATGACACCGCCTTGAGAATTCACAAGAAAGAAGTGACCGAGGCCGGGATGCCTCAGCTCGAGTTCCCCGAGCCAAGCTTCGATCTCTTTGAATGAATCGGATTTCAGCTGTTGTTCGGTGAGCGAAGAGCGGAGTGGTTCCTCCAGTCTGAGGATTTCCGTTTCGATTCGATCGCGAACAAGGATGACCGTCCCGCGGTACGTTGTCGTAAGATTCTCAGCCTTTTCGCTTATGGAGCGAAAACCAAAGTAGCTGAGAATAGCGCCGGGAAGGAGGATTAAGAAGATCGCGAAGAAGAGGATCCTGGTTTTTGGGGAAATATGTTTAAGCAGACCAAACATCTCGAACGAAAGCTACGCAGCGGCAGGTTAAATTGCTGTCACAATTTGTAAAAAGATGTGAACGAAGAAGCTATCCAAGACGAAGCCCTGCAGCTCTTTTGGAGACGCTGCAGGGCTTCTCTCACTGCCTTACACCTTCTCGAGCGGCCAGCCGATGGCACTTCACCAGAACCGCCGCCGCTGTGTGCTGACGCTACCGCACGCCATCCTGCAGCCCCTGCACTACCCAGTACTCCCAGCGTGATTGATTTGCGATGATCCCGATCAGCGTTCCGTCCCGCGACCAATCGGTCACTCTGGCGAGCCGTATCCCGTCCGGCAACGGAAGGTCACGCTCCGCTCCACTTGAGACCTCAACGACGCGGAACACCTCCGGGTTCTTCCCCATCGTGCCTGTGTAGGCGATGAATTGACTGCTCGGATCCCACAAGGCACTTCGGAGAAAATCCATCGTACCCAATCTTCTCAGGGATCTATTATGGCAAACAGGTCAATGGAGCAGTATCATCTTCCTCGTCTCGACGAATTCTTCGGCCTGCAGACGATAGATGTACGTCCCACTCGGAACATTGGCTTGCCATCGAACCACGAAGTATCCGGGTCCAAGCTCTTGAGACACCAGAGTTGTGATTTCCCTTCCCAATAGATCGAACACTTTTAATAAAACCTGACTTCCTTTCGGCAATGCAAATTGAATGATCGTCGTAGGGTTAAACGGGTTTGGATAGTTCTGGCTTAATGAATACACTGTCGGTATCCCGTCATTGAGCTGTTCAACAGACGTCGTTCGGATCGTGCTGAACTGCCTCGGCGAGCAATATGCGCTCCACCCTCCCAGGTTCTTTGCACGCACGCGCCAATAGTAGCTCGCGGCAAGCGAGAGCGGCCCAATCGACCTCGAGGTAGTACTGACAGTGGAATCGTCCAGAGTCG
>JACVXU010000215.1 GCA_015661185.1 Bacteroidota bacterium | reverse complement strand
CCACGACTAACACGTTCCGCACTGCTGACGGGAGCGTGGGTGCAGGGCTCTCGTTTTCTACCGCGACGCTACTCCACAGCGGTCACGTGTTGATCGCCGGGGGCTACGATGCCCGCATCCGACCGACTGCAGGAGCGTGGGTGTACCGACCGATAGACAGTCATTGAATTGAACCGCAAACCAACTTCCTATAACAGGTGTCGATGCCTGTATCATTTTCTCAGACGTCCTTGTCGTGTCGGAAGTGATGGGAATGGAATTGGTCGTGGAAGAAGGCGTGGGGGGCTTGCGGTTCCATCATCCTCTGAGATCCCGATCGAAAGAGAGCCGTGTGATCAGGATCTCATTGAGCTAAAAAACATCATGCAAATTACAGGAAATAGTGTATATTTAAGGATTATACGCTGGCAGGGGATCAATCCTCAATACGAATTTGGCTAGCTGTCCAATGTGGATGCCCCGGAGAGATGCAGGCTACGATTCCCTGGAGTGCATTTCTGGCGCGGTTTCAAGGGAAGCACCCGGGTGCGGGAGTGAGTAAAGAGTACTTACGACATCGCACAGCGCATCGTGTCATCGCTGAATGACTTGAACCACCAAAGCAATAAGGGGGAATTATGAGAACCTTTCTCAGGGATGTGATTCGGCACTACACGCTTCTCCTCACGCTCGTCTTGATTCCATCCCTTCTGTCATCCCAATCGACGCAGGCAACGCCGGCGACTCCGTTGCCGGAGGACAACCTTTCCGCGGCCGATTTTACCACAATCCTAAAAGAAGCATGGACCTTTTTGAAGGATGAAACCGACAATTACACGAAAACCGTCGGAAAGAAGACCGAATTCGAAACCACAGCAGAATTCGAAAAACGCACTGTCGATGCAAGGCAGCAGTACTTTGCAAAGATCACAAAGTTCATCAAGGAGAAGAAATTTGATCAGCGTGTGATCGGCGTGATTCTCAAGGCCGACCTGGAGCAATACGATGCAGACAATCAGGTCTATAACATCGCCTGCCGATCCACGATCGAGGCTCCTTACAATTTGCCGGCGGTCTCGACCGAGATCTTCGCCAACGGTTACGTCGGGCTCGCTGACACAATCAAGAAGGGTTATCGGGCTTCCTCCATTCACCTGAAATTCAATCCGTACTTCAGATGGCAAGTGGCACGTGACATCGCAAGGTCTGCAAAGAACGACGACGCGAGCGTATTCTTCAAGGTTCGGTTCAAAATTGACATGGGACAAGGGGAGATGAAAAAGGGAGCGCGGTTTGCAGTCGTTCCGAAGCAGGTCATGCTCATCAACCAGAGGACGAATACCGTCTACTGGGAGCAGACGCTCCGCTGAGAGCGACGAGAATAGAAGGAATGGGGATACAAAGAAGGCCGGCAGGACGTCAAGCGTCCCCCGGCCTTTGCATTGAGAGCAAAAAGATCGCTAGACACGCATCTCGGTCCGGGTTTCCCGGCGCTCAGGTTTTCGGAGCGCTCGCTCAAGTTCATCGTGGAACTTCGGATGCGCTATTGCCATGAGGGCCTCAGCCCGCTGCCGGAGGTTCCGCCCGTGCAGCAATGCGGCGCCAAATTCGGTCACGACATAATGAACGTCAGCGCGCGTGGTAACCACCCCCGCCCCCTGCTTGAGCTGAGGCACGATTCGACTAAGCTCTCCTCCCTTGGCCGTTGAGGAGAGAGCAATGATCGGCTTTCCCCCTTTCGAGTACGCTGCCCCCCGGATGAAATCGACCTGGCCGCCGAAGCCGCTGTAGATTCGGCTCCCTATCGAGTCCGAGCACACCTGTCCTGTAATGTCGACCTCGATTGCGGAGTTGATTGCCACCATCTTCGCGTTTTGGGACACGATAAAAGGATTGTTCGTATAGTTGCAGGGATGCATCTCAAACAGCGGGTTGTTGTGAACGTATTGGTACAGGTTTTCCGATCCGAGCACAAAAGTAGCCACCACTTTGCCCGGATGGAGCGTTTTCTTCTGGTTGGTAATGATTCCCCTCTCGATCGCCTTCACGACGCCGTCCGATACCATTTCGGTGTGAATCCCGAGATCCTTTTTCCCCTCGAGCAGTGCAAAGACCGCGTCCGGGATACCTCCGATGCCCAGTTGCAGCGTTGCCCCGTCTTCAACGAGGTTCGCGATGTGAGACGCTATCCTCCGCTCAAGTTCAGTCGAGACCCCTTCCTTCAGCGTCTTCAGCGGCTCTGAACACTCAACAACCTTGTGAACACGTGAGACGTGGATGAACACATCCCCCAGCGTCCGCGGCATCCGCTCATTCACCTGGGCAATGACAAGCTTTGCGCTCTCTGCAGCAGCCTTGGAAGCAGCGCATTCAACGCCGAAGCTCATAAACCCGTGATCATCGGGCTGGGAAAGATGAACAAGCGCAACATCGATGGGAATGATTTGATCTGTGAAAAGTCCTGGAATATCCGAGAGGTGGACGGGAACATAGTCCGAGATTCCGTCCTCGATGGCCTGACGATCAACAGCGCCAACGAAGAGCGAGTTGTGCCGGAAATGATTCTCCATCCCCGGTTTGGAAAGAGGATCTTCACCCAGGACGAGGATATGGTTCACTTCAACGTCTTGCAGCTCATCTTTTCTCCTGGCCAGGCCGTTCGCCAACAACGTGGGGGTGGCAGCGTTTCCGCTAATAAAAATTCGGTCTCCGGATTTCACGACGGAAACTGCTTCTTCGAGTGATACAGCTATTTTCTTGTAATGATCTAACCAGTTCATAACGCTCACTCATGTCTTGGTCTATGGTACAGGGTTCTTGATGAGCTCATCGATTGGTTGTGACTTGAAATCGAAGATTCGCGCGATAACCTCATTCGTGCAAATCCCTTGATACGTGCAGACGCCCTTTCCTAATCCGGGGTTCTGCCTCAGTGCATTGGCGATGCCTTTCTCGCAAACCTCCTGAATGTACGGCATCGTTGCGTTGGTCATTGCCATGGTGGCGGTTCTGGCAACGACCGCAGGCATGTTCGGTACGCAGTAGTGGGTCACACCATGCATGACGAACACCGGGTCATCGATGGTGGTAGGACGACTGGTCTCAACGCATCCTCCCTGGTCGATCGAAGCATCGATGATGACCGAACCCGGTTTCATCTCTTTGACCATTGCCTCGGTAATGAGGTGAGGAGCCTTTTCGCCTTTCAGCAAGACGGCGCCTATCACCACATCGGCAAATCGTACCGATCGCAAGATATGATAGCTCGTCGCGATGCTCGTGCTGATCTTCCACTGGAACAGATGTTCGAGTTCCCTCAGTCGGGTCAGGTCCTTGTCGAGCACGGTCACATTCGCACCCATACCGAGCGCAATACGAGCTGCTGTTCTTCCGACCGTACCCGCGCCGAGAATGACGACATTGGCTGGCGGGATTCCCGGCAAACTGCCAAGCAACGTGCCGCGTCCACCTTGTCCGGCCTGGAGGAAATGAGCCCCGGCCTGGATAGCTATCTGCCCGGCGATCTCGCTCATCATCTGCAGTACAGCAAGGTCCCCTTTGTCGTTCTCGATGAGTTCGAACGCAACCGCCGTCACTTTGCCTTCGAGCAGTCTCTCGAGTATCTTACGCCGGGATACCGCCAGGTGGAGGCTGGAAAACAACGTCTGTCCCTCTCTCAGCATTTGGAGTTCGACTTCGGTCGGGGGTGAGACCTTCAGTACGAGATCGGAACGATTGATGACCTCTTCCGGGCTGTAGGATATGGTCGCACCCGCAATTTGATAGTCTTCGTCCCGGAATATTGCCCGCGCTCCCTCTTGGTGGAGCACATAGACGTTGTGTCCCTGAGATGTCAAATCCTCGACACCAGCGGGCGAGAGAGCCACGCGCCGCTCAATGGTGGCTTCTTCCTTGAGAATGCCGATATTCATAGCTCTCCTTGTAGAATGTAGTTGATGGTTTGGATTGATTCAGCGAATTCGCATTCTCTTCGTGCACACCGGATTCGCCCTGCCTTCACTTCTTCGTCCTTGCCGAGGGTCAAAAATCGTGCCGATCAACCGACATGAACCCCACGCTGGCATTCGGGGATTTCCACGCCGCCACACGAATTGCTTTCCCATGCTTGCGAACGCCCAAACCCCGCTTCCCAAACGTGGAAAGCCTACCGGTGTGAGTTGAGCCTCTCGTGTCGCGAATCCTCCCCGTCATTCCACATCTGTCTGCAGTGGTCTTACGACGATTTCAACATGAAACACTGCAACAAAGCCTTCCAAGTCGCGCAAAGAACCGCGATTCAACGGCAGCAGGGACTTCTTTCGCGTCAAGCATCTTTCAGAAGATACTGTTATCTTTGAAAATCGTAGTCCATCGCCAGAATCCGGAAAATTGCAGTCTTCAGGAGTTCAGCCTCCGTATGGATCGTGGACGATCATTTTCTTGGAGGGTTGTATGGTAACTCGGAATATCTTGATAGTTGAAGACGAGCCTGCAGTTGCTCAGTCGTTTCACCACATTCTCAAGCGCTCGCTGGAATACAACTACCAGGTCAAGATCGTCAACTCAGCCGAAGACGCTCTGGAATCCTTGAAAAAGGTCCGGGCATTCGACGTCATCCTTCTGGATTTCTACCTGCCGGGCATCACAGGGGGGGACTTCCTGAGAGCGCTTCGGAACCGCGATCAGGAGACTGTCGTTATCGTGATCTCCGCCAGCCAGGACTACCGAATTGTTCACGACGTTTTCAAGCTCGGTGCAGATGACTACCTCACAAAAGAGGAGCTCGCCAATCCCTACGTCCTGGAGAAAGCAATCCTCGCCGGGCTGGAAAAACGGGAGTACCAGAAGGAAGCAGCACGAACTGAGGTTGCCCGCCAACGCATTGACGCCATTACGACAATCATTCGTACAGTTCATCACGAGTTGAACAATCCGATGGCCATCATCGATCTGACACTGAACAAGGTACATTCTGCGCCGGAGAAAGTCGACAAACAACTCAATGCGCAGCTGAAAGAGATTCAGGTCAACGTCGACAGGATGTCGGATATTCTCCGAAGACTCATGAATTTCCGGGACGAGATGTACAACGAAGAGCTGCGAGGCCTGAAGCTCTTCGCGATTCCCGAAGCGCCATCACTCGGGAAAGACTCTTCCTGACATCCCGCACAAGAGGGCGGCTCAACAATCCCCACCTCCTGATAAAATGAAAATGCCCGCGACCAGATTAGGCTGCGGGCATTGTTTTGCTTTCGAATGACTTTATATGTTATTTCTTCATACAAGAGGTCTATCTTCTTGTTTTTATCGGCGATCATCTGTGTGCCATCGGTGGTTAGAGAAACGCCTTATTACTTTCTTTCGTTGAGCAGATACCTTTCTTCCTTACTCACGAAGCCCCGCGTTTGTTCCTTTCAGTATCCGACTGCCTGAGCGCATCGCCGTTGAATTTCGTAGAAAGAGAGATCCCCAGCCCGAGCATCATCAGGAATGCCCCGGCCCAAACCAGGCTCATAAACGGCTTGACGCTCGCTTCGATGACCAAGAGCTGCGATTTCTGAGATACCACAGGAGCGTGATCTCCCAGGCCTGTCACATTCAGTTCAATGACGGATCCCTTTGTCTGAGAATCAACATTCATTGTGAGGAGTTCGAAACCGAACGCCCCGTCTTTGGTCCGGGCAATCCGCATCTGAGGGGCCAGGGTGTCTTTGTATACCGTAACAGGTGTGAGTTGTTCCGTCGAGGTTCCGTGCTTCACCTCGAGCACAGCACCCACGGTAAACCCTTCGCTTGCAGCCATCGATTCCATTCCTTTGTGCTCCATGTCGAACTGAACGAACCTGACTGTCGCGTCGCCGATGGACTTGGTTTCCCCCTTTTTCAGCTGCAGGACACTCCCACCCCCTGATGCTGCCGCAGGTGCGACTTCCTCGAGCGATACCGGTTCAATGTAGAAATCCCGCGTCAGGAATGATGCGTAATCGGGATTTCGCATCAGACTGTTGTTGTACTCACTTTCAAACATAACCGGGTCGAGGACAAATTGAGAGCCATTCCTGGCAACGGGGGCTCGACCCTGTGTATGTCAGTTGATAACCAAGGACGTCCTTGGGTTCGTTGATCGGCAGCGATGCGGTCTTCTTTTCTCCATATCGTCCTGATCCGATGATTCCGAGGAAGAGAACCGCAAGCCCGATGTGGGCCATGGCTCCCCCTGTGTACCGGACGTTCTCTTTCGCAAGACGGTAGAGACGGATAACGTTGACAAAAAAGGCGAAGAGAGATGTGAAGGCAAACAATCCGATCAGAATATCGTCAAGGCCGGAGATCACGAGAATTACCGTCACGGCAAGTGCGGCCAGAAGCGATACCGCCGCATTCCGGAGGATCTGGCGGGAGGATTCTTCCTTCCATTGAACAAGCAAGCTGAGTGCAAGCAGGAACCCCAGGGCGATGGCAATCGGGAGGTTGGTCTTGTCATAAAACGCTGGCTCGAGGGATGCGTGAGAAACTATCGGCCAGCTTGTCCCAAATAAGATCACAAGTGTACTCGCTCCCATGACGACCGAACTGATTGCAAGAAGGGACTCCCTTGTGAAAAGCGGAGAACGGTTGGAAAACGCTTTGAGATCGCCCCAGCGTCTGATCAGCATGCCGAATCCGATGACGAGCGACGCAACGATCCAAATAACGAGCAGCGTGTATGCCAGTGCTCCCGGATCGACGAACGAGTGAACTGAAGATGAGCCAAGGATGCCGCTGCGCGTCAGAAACGTGCTGTAGACGACCAACACGTAGGTGCAGATTCCAAGGAAGAAGTTCGTCTTCGCAAGCCCGCCTGTTTTACGCTGCACGAGCATCGTATGGATAAGGATTACACCGATGATCCATGGAACAAGAGAGGAGTTTTCAACGGGGTCCCATCCCCACCAGCCTCCCCAGCCGAGAACACCGTAGGCCCAGTATCCGCCCAACATGATCCCCATGCCAAGCGCGATTGTCCCCGCGATGACCCAGGGCAAGGCGCTGGGAATCCAATCAAGATAGGTTTTGCGCCAGAGGGCGGCCATGGCAAACACAAAGGGGACTGCCATCATCGCGAATCCGGCAAATAGTATAGGCGGATGAATGATCATCCAGAAGTTTTGCAGCAACGGATTCAGGCCGCGTCCGTCCGGTGGAACCATGCCTACTGGTGCCTCACCCGGGTGAGCGTCCCAAACAAACTGGAATGGCGACTTCACGACCAACAACAACAGGAGGAACGCCTGGACAACTGCGAAGACGGTCATTGTTTCCGCTTCTATCCCCTTCCGCCGCGTAAAGACCATGAGGATGATTCCGATGATCGATCCACAAAGTGCCCAGAGGAGGAAGCTTCCTTCCTGACCAGCCCAGAAGGTCGTGATCAGAAGTTCAACCGGAAGTGACCTGGAGCTGTACGCCCAAACATAGTCGTACTCGAAATGGTGACGCAGGATGTACACCATCAGTGCGATCGATGCAGCCAGAACACCCACTGCCATGACCCCGTAGCTATTGCGCGCAAGGGCCAGGAATCTCTTCCCCGTTGTAGTACTTCGGTAGTACGCGTAAGCCGACAGCGAGGCTGCGGCACATGCAATCCAGATAATAAGAGTCCCCACCATATTCTCTCAGCTACTCCCTTCCCGTTAATGGTTACAGAAATACTTTGCCGAGAACATCTCCACGTGTCAGAATGCGTATTCCTGACCGAACACGTTGATTTTCCCGTTGCCGTGCTTCGTCTTGTCGACGATTTTTCCGTTGTTGTCAACAACACCGATGTGACATGTCCCGCAGGAGGAAACCGCGAGTGCGAGGTGACCCTTCGGCGGTATTCCATGGCAGGTACCGCACGCGGCCGCTGCCGATCCACCCGTCCAGGCTGGAGAATCATTGGCACCGACCATAACAGAGTCCACAAAGATAAACTGGGAGGAGGACGTCGCTTTTCTGATCCCCCAGTTGCCGTGACAATAGGTATTGCTGCACTTGAGCGTTGATGGATCGTAGGAGGGTTTGGGCACAGCGGTACCGCCGCCAGTCGTCAACCGCGCAAGCGTATCATTGAACACAACTTCTGCTGGCAGCGTTCCAAGGTGTCCAGGTGAGAAGAGTTGCGCTGGAACAGTATGACATTCCTGACATTTGACAGCCTTACCATTCGTTCCAGTCACAAGATGCTTCTGGTGGGCTCCGACACCGCGTGCGGTTGGGTCGGTATTGTTCAGAATGCTCTTCGGCGGCGCCGCAGACACCAGATCATTTGCAGCGGCGTTGAAAATGCCGTGACAGACATTGCAAGCCTCGGGTGATTTCGAAACATTGTTCGCATCGACATGGCATCCCGATCTCATGCAGGAGAGGTTTGCGTCCCCGCCTCCGGCATATGTGGCGCCATGACATGCTTTGCACTGGCCCAGAGGATAGTTCTGATTGTAAAGGTACTGCGGATGGCTGGTTGAGGCGCCAAATCCGGTCGGATGCGGATAGTCCTGGTGGCACTTGGAACATGCCACGCCGCTTGTCCCTCCGGTGAACTGCTTCGAGTGGCATGTCGCACATTCATTAAGATTGTACTGAGAGTGTTTCAGCACCACTCCGTGGAAATTGGACGCCGCTGTATCAAGCCAGCCGGCATCATGGACCTGGAGCTTGCCGGATGATGCGGTCGGCAGGTCCTGCACACTTTTAAGATCGCTACAGGAATTCAGCAGTGACGCGATGACGACCAGCGCCGTCAGTAGTACGATCGTATGGATATGGTATGTTCTCATAGTTTTCTGCTCATTTATGACAATAGCCACAGAACTTCTGTCCTTTAATTCCTCCGGCACGCGCATTGGCATCCGTATGACAGACGTAACACGTCGCCCCGGGGTCCGTATGCCAGTAGCCACGGTTCCCGGCCATGAAGCCCCGTTCATGCGTCCTGGCGTTCGTACCTTTGATTCCATCCGAATCCATATGACACGTGATGCAAGCCGGATCAGCGCCCTGCGTGTCGTGGCAGGATGCACAGCTTTCGATATCCCTTCTGGCCAGTTTGGCATGCACACCACCGCCGGATCCGACTCCAATCGTCACAAAACCCGACTTGCGGTGAGACTCTGGCTGGAATTTTCCCTGGTTGACATTCCCTCCTGCGGCGTGGCACGTAGCACAGAAGGTCTGCTGGTTATGGCAAGTCTGGCAATCGGAAGTTTTGCCTTCAACCGCGAGACCATGGGTAAACTTGAAGTTAAGATCGTGTACCTTCGCCGTCCGCATCCCTTGACCGCGATCGTTAGCAGTGAGCCGCGGCGATCGGAGAGACATGAGATCTCTACCGGGAACGTCGACCTTCAGCAAGTCGGAACCGTTGTGGCAGTCTGCGCACGACTCCTGCGTATGGCAGGAAGCGCAAGTCGCCGTTGACACCCGGGCAACCCTCTTGTGCTCACGGACGAAGTCTGTGCGATTGTGCTCTCTTGGCCGTAGTGCAGCCATGTCCACGTGGCATCCCTCGCAGGCATTCGATGCCTTCACGTCATTATGGCACGTATTGCATGACGGCATATCGGGGATAGCCACCGATACTCCGATTTCCGCCATGTCGACGCCGGTGTGACATTTTTCACACTCGACCTTCTGTGCCTCGACGTGTTGCAGGTGCGAGAACACCAGGTTGCGCTTGGGCAACGGGGTGGTCGTGTAGGTCGTCGGGTCCTCGTTCGTGTGGCAGAAAGTACACTTCGAGTTCAGTTGCTCTTCGTGACACGACTTGCAGTTCTCGTGCGTTGCGAGCAGCGTGTCCGAAACAAGGTTGCTTGCCGGTGCGGCGGTATGGCAATCCGCACAGGCAACACCCGCGTCCCTGACGTGATAGCGGTGAGAGAATTTGATTGTTGTCGATCGGTCCTTGGACTGGGCAATGACACTGGAAAACGCCACCAGTGTCAGGGCCAGCACGCAGACAGCGACGAGAAAGAATCCGTTGAGAACCCGCCGAACGGTGCTGTGTGATGTGGGCTTTGGCATAAGGTTTCTGCTAGAAAATGCTAAGTTGTTGACTGAGGAGGTAGTTTACCCTGACGAACAATCGCATATCGCTGCTGTAGATCTTGTTCTGGATCCATTGCGCCTGTGCATCGACGCTGAAGACACGAGAGGGGCGATAGACAGCCCCCACGGCAACGCTGAGTACATCATCCAACTTCGAGGAGTACTCGCTAAGTTTGTAATGTGCATAGCCGAGAAGAAGAGTCGGTGTCAGCTTGTTCTCGAGCAGCGGATATCCAAGGTTCAACGATGCCGCACTCAGCTCTCCGCCATCCCCGTTATCTCTCGTGAGGCTCATGGAAACGTGTTCGCCGTTCACGCCGACGGTGATTTGGTTCTGCGTCGCATCGTTATAGGAAACGGTGCCATACTTCGCGAACACCTGCCAGTGAGAACTGATCGCGTATTCAGCCCCCATCTCATATTCCTTGAGAGAGTTGAACGTGAAGACCGTGAAGATTGAATTATAGAGCAACCGCGGATCGCGCTGGATGTACTCTCCTGTCAGGCTCAATGGCTCGAGCGCTTTGACGTTCAGGGAGCCGAACGGCTT
>JACVXU010000039.1 GCA_015661185.1 Bacteroidota bacterium | reverse complement strand
GATCCCGTGCACGTGATTCGGCATGACAACGAACTCGTCCAGTTTGATGTTCGGATAGTGTTGCGGAATCTCCTTCCAGCATTTCACCGCGATCTCCCCCACCTCATTCAATTTCATCTCCCCACCGGTAATCTCTCCAAATAGATCTTCCCTGTCTTTCGTACACATTGTCACAAAGTACTCGCCGGGCTGCGAATAGTCGTGCCCTACCAGGCGATTGGTATTTCTCCTCCTGTACACTTCGATCCTAACCCAAATCCCATATTCGCATAAGCCTATTTCCCACCGACACTCCAACTCTGACATTGCTGAGGAACATTGTGTGCTACTCCGCCAACGCCGCAGAGGCCGCGATGATTCTTACAGCCCCCGCTTTCTTTAGTGCACCAGCGCACGATTGAATCGTCGAGCCAGTTGTGATGATGTCATCCACAAGAATAACTGTCTTCCCTCTGACTCCTGAGGATTCGCAAGCGAAGGCCTCCTCCATATTGTCCCTGCGTTCCTCCAGGGAAAGCGTTGTCTGCGTCTGCGTGAATTTCTTCCGACGAATCAGATCGGAGCGAAGCGGTATACTGGTCACCTCGCATACCCCTCTGGCAATCAACTCGGACTGGTTGTAACCTCGCTCTCTCAATTTCCTTTTGTGGAGTGGAATTGGGACGAGCGCATCGGCCTGAACGCCCTTCTCATTCAGCAACGCTCCGAGTCGCCTGCCAATTTCAAGGCCCACTGCCTGAACACCTGAATACTTAAGGGAATGAACGACTTTCTGAAATGCTCCTTCTTTTTCGAAGACAAAAAGCGAGACAAGTTCATCCACAACCTCCGTCACCACCAACTTGTTTCGGGTTTCAAGATAGAGAGGCAGATGGGGATGTACTTTTTGTATGGACCCCCAACACTCCGGACAAACGTAACCCTTTCTATTGTCAAGGAGCCTGCTGCAGACTACACAGAGTGGCGGATATACGAAATCGAGAATGGAGTCCAGGAAACGCTGCAAACTATCCATGATGGCAAGGGACGTAAGAAAAAGCAGGACTACTTGGTACAACGTGGCTGAAGCGGAGGTTTTACGAGGTGGAGCCTGGAGTATTCAGCTTAGAGTCTTTAGCGGTTCGACTGCGCTCACCACAGGTCTGGAGGTTTGAGTTTCAAGTTCAAAGTTTCAAGTATGTCGGTCCACTGTTTACTATTCACTGTTTACTGTTTACTTTCTTTCCAGTCTCGCAATCTCATCGCGCAACTCGGCTGCGCGCTCGAATTCCAGATCTTTCGCGGCTCTTCTCATCTCTTCATTGAGCTCGGCGAGCACATCTTTGCGCTGCCCTTCGTTTAGGTACTTCACAACGCTGTCCGACACGGTCGCTGGCCGCGCCCCTTCACGACGGGCAGTCCTTTGGGCAGAGACATCGGCGATTGCCGTGGCAGCGAGCACTTCTTCTATTGACTTATAAATCGTCACCGGCGTGATGTTGTTTGCCTTGTTGTATTCCAGCTGCTTCTCCCGGCGTCGGGTCGTTTCCTCGATCATTCTGAGCATCGACCCGGTCCGCGTATCCGCATAGAGAATCACTTTTCCGTTCACATTGCGGGCCGTTCTTCCGGCTGTTTGAATCAATGATCGGTCTGAGCGGAGGAATCCTTCCTTGTCGGCGTCGATGATCGCTACCAGTGAAACTTCCGGAAGATCGAGCCCCTCGCGCAGCAGGTTCACGCCGACCAACACGTCGAAATCACCAAGGCGAAGGCCACGCAATGTCTCAACTCGCTCCAATGCGTCAACCTCTGAATGGATATAACGTACTTTGACGCCGATATTGGTCAAGTACTCTGTCAGATCCTCCGCCATTCGCTTGGTAAGAGTTGTGACCAGCACTCGCTCTTTTCTTGCTGCACGCGTCCGAATCTCGCCAATCAGGTCGTCGATCTGGTGCTTGCTGGGCCGCACCTCGACCTCTGGATCGATCAACCCGGTCGGACGGATAACCTGCTCAACAAAGACTCCCTTGCTCTGTTCAAGCTCATAATCTCCCGGCGTTGCGCTCACGAAGACGACTTGTTTGACCATGGTGGTCCATTCATCGAACGTCAGCGGACGGTTGTCGAGGGCCGATGGTAGTCGAAACCCATACTGGATGAGCGTCTCCTTGCGCGAACGGTCGCCGTGGTGCATTGCGCGGATCTGTGGAACGGTCGCGTGCGACTCGTCGATGATCGTCAGAAAATCCTCCGGGAAATAGTCGAGCAGGCAGGATGGACGGGACCCCGGCGGCCTTGCGGCAAGATGACGCGAGTAGTTTTCGATTCCGGAACAATGCCCGATCTCTCTCATCATCTCCATGTCGAAGCGCGTCCGCTGTTCGAGCCGTTGCGCCTCCAGCAATTTCCCCAACGAGCGCAACTCTGCCAACCGCTCCCGCAGCTCAACGTCGATTGTCTTCAGCGCGCGTTCGATGCTCGGACGTGTCGTCACGAATTGCTTTGCCGGGTAGACAACCTCGAAATCTGTTTCGGCAAGAATCTTACCGTCGGTTTTTTGGATGAACGATAATCGTTCAATTTCATCGCCGAAGAACTCAATACGAATCGCTTCTTCATTCTCAAATCCCGGGATGACTTCCACGACGTCTCCCCGAACTCGGAACGAACCTCTGGTGAATTCGTAGTCGTTGCGAGCGTAGAGCATGTCCAGAAGTTTCTTCAGGACGTCGTTGCGGGTGATCTTCTGCCCTTTGTGCAGCGAAAGCGTCTGCGAGAGCCACTCCTCAGGCGCACCGATACCATAGATGCAGCTCACCGAAGCGACAACGATGACATTTGGATCCCCGCAGAGCAGCGAGCTCGTCGCCCGCAATCTCAGCCGATCGATTTCATCGTTGATCGAGGAGTCCTTGGCGATGTAGGTGTCCGTCGAGGGAACGTAGGCTTCCGGCTGGTAGTAATCGTAGTAGCTGATGAAGAATTCCACCCGGTTCTTGGGGAAGAAACCCTTGAACTCAGCAAAGAGCTGGGCAGCGAGAGTCTTGTTGTGCGACATCACCAACACAGGCTTGTTGATCTGAGCGATGACGTTGGACATCGTAAACGTCTTACCGCTTCCTGTCACTCCAAGGAGAGTTTGGTAGCGGTCCCCGCGCTGAACGCCTTCAATCAACTGCTTGATGGCCTCGGGCTGGTCGCCGCTGGGTTTGTATTCGGAGATCAGTGTGAAGGGCATCAGTAAGATTGTCGATTTTCGATTGATGATTGTCGATTAAGGGGAATCCCACTTGGCTTTCTCGCATTCAACCAACATCTCAAGCCAGAAAAGCGTTTCATCTGCTTCTTCTTCAATGATTCCCATTTTGTTCGCGAAGTCCGGTTTCGATCGGGCCCGACAAGCCGCACGGTAATTCGCCGCAACAGACGTCACAGATCGTATGAGTTGTTTGCCTATGACATCCGAGGCAGGGTTTCTCTTTAGCCCTTCAACAAAACGAATCACGGTTACGGCCAGGGCCTTTGTCCTGGATCTCAACTCTGCAGAATCCATGCTTCTTATCTTTCAATCGACAATCTCCGCCGGAGGCGGATGCGCCTTCGGCGCAGAAAATCGGCAACCGACAATTTTAGGTTGCTTGCTCTTTTCCACCCATCCTCGCGATATACAAGAATGCATCGCGTACAAAATCCGCCGCGTTCGCTTCAAACGTAGCTGGTATGCCTTTCTTGAGCGCTTCAAACGCTACCGGGGCCCCGCCAGCGGAAATCGTCAGATTTGGATTGATGACAATAACGCGCGCAGCGCCGGCGCATTTCATGGACACACTCGCCTTGACTGTAGGGAAGTTCGCTTCGATTACCGGATCAATGTGAACCGGTGTCTTCATAATCTTCATTGTCTCAGGCGACTCGGCCTCCGCGTCAATGTTCTGCGTCTTCAAAAACACGATGCTCTCGAAGGCACAGTGCCGTGCGAGTTCGGCGACGTCATGGGCGACAGCGGAGTACTTATCGCGCTCGGCCACAAACTTGGCCCATTCCTTGACAGTGTTGACGAGGATGGTCTTGGATGCTTCAGTCATAGATCCCCCGTGATGGTGAATAATTGGAAGGTCAGGTGTACATTGAGCTTGAACTGCAAACCGCGTTTGACACGCTAATCTAATATACGAGATGCCCCTTCTGATTGCAAGACATCGGCGTCTTGCATCCCTCACTTCGATTTGCTACTTTAGGTCCCAATGCATCCCATCAAAATCCGCCATGCCTTCCTGATTGCCATCGCCGCCACACTGCTCGGTTGCGCCAGGCCGCAGCAGACCCTGACCCCTGCGGATGAAAAAATTGTCCCCGTCTATGCTGAGTTGCTGCTCCTGGGCGAAGAGTTCAAGTCTCCCCGTTCCTCGCTCGATTCGGCAGCGTTCCAGAGAGAAATGCAATCGATTCTGTCAAAGAACGGTATGACGAAGGACAAATTCTCCGACCGCCTGAAGACCCTCGCTCAGTCACAGGAATTGTTCAGTCAGTTCCAAACGCGCGTTCACAGCGAACTTGAGCAGCGCAAACCCAAACAATCGCCTTGATCATCGTTTCCTGAAGCGTGCATTGACGGATTCCGACTAGAATCCGGTCTTAAAAACCCTTCAAAGTCACTGCAATGACTTGCAGCTTGTTTTTGAGATAGCTTGTTTTGCCGGCACACCGCGGGCGCGAGTTCTGCCGGCTCTTAGACGAGGGATAGTTGTGGTAGCAGACGGTCGGTTCAGCACTGGTAGGAGGAGCAGTCGAAACAGCGGACGTCGCGATGATCGCGTTGGCCGGAGGGCTTGATTCTCAAACCATACGATTGGCTCAAGTGCCGCGCTTGAGAGTAAACCGGAATGTGCTTCCCTTCCCCACTTCGCTCTCAACCCAGATCTTTCCTCCGTGTGCCTGGATGATCTCACGGCAGATCCACAGGCCGAGACCGGTTCCCTTGATTTTTCCTGCCTCTCCGGTGTCCACACGGGCATATTTCTGGAAGAGCCTCCCCAGATATTCAGGCGGGATCCCAAGGCCTTCGTCGCTGACAGAGAATGTAAATTCGGCGGCTTGTTCCTCGCTTTGGACGACGGTCACCTTCAGTTGTCCCCCGCCGGGCGAATACTTGACTGCATTCGATATGAGGTTCTGTAACACCTGGCGCAGCTTGTTCTGATCACCCCGCACATATGCACAATTCATGTCGATGGAGGAACCGAAACTGTGCCTCGCTGAGATTTTCACCATCGAAACGGCTTCCTGGATAATCGCCTCGACGTTCACGACCTTGAACTGATAGTTCAACTGTCCTGACTCGATTTTTGCAATCGACAACGTATCCTCGGCCAGCAGGCTGAGGCGGCCCGCCTGATCCACAATGATGGTGAGATATTCTTTTAACCGATCGGAGCTGACCTCCTTGCGCAGGAGCGACTTCGCCGCAAGCATGATGGTGGAGAGCGGCGTCCGGAAATCGTGCGAGACGATGCCGACAAAATCCGTTTTCAGCCGATCGAGTTCCACAAGTCTCTCGTTTGTCCGCTTGATCTCCTCAAACAAACGGGCATTTCGAACAGCGCTTCCGACCTGGTCACAGAGCGTTTCAAGGACAAGCACATCGGTTTCGTCAAACGCATACAACTTCGTGTCCTCGACGTTCAACACGCCGACCACCTCATCGTCGGAGATGATGGGGAGCGCGAGTTCGGAGTTCGTGTTGTGATATTGATGGGCAAGGAAACGCGAATCCAGGCTGACATCGTTGGCGAGAACAGATTGTCCGTGCTCGGCAACCCAACCGACAATCCCCAATCCAACCTTCTGGCGATAGCCGTGAGGAAGGAAATCGATGAAGTTGCCAGAATGAGCAGCAAGCACCAGTTCCGTCTTCTCCTGATTCATCAGAAAGATCGTAACATCAAAGTACCGGAAATCCTTCTGGATGGCCTCTGACGCCGAAGCGAGGAGTTCGTCGATATTGAGGGTTGACGTCAGCTTCCGTGCAACCTTGTTCACCAAACCAATCTGGGCCACTCTCTTCAGGGCACGCTCGAGCAGGTTCGTGTGCCTTAGCGAGATGGCCATCTGGAGGCTCAGGAGACGGGCAAGCCAGACATCCGGATCGACATAGGCATTCGGCTTGGACGATCCGAAGACTAACGCCCCTACCATCTCTTCGTGTGTATGCACCGGCACGATAATAAGCGACCGGATGCCGAGGTCCTTCAGTGTGCCTTCGAGTGTGGGATGAAACGACGGGGCTGAATCGATATCGACCATGATGCCGGCCTTGTTCCGTATGGACCACCCCGGCATGCCAACATCGACTGAAAAGTGCTTGTGGTTGAGTTCGATTGCGTCCATCAGCGGCGAGAGCGTGCTGATGACATAGTGAGTCTTGTTGTGGCTGAGCAAGCCAATGAAAGCACACTCTCCTTCGATCAGCCGTCTGAGGTTGTCCTTCAGGATGCGGAGAATCTCTTCCCGTGACCGGGCGGCGTCTACTTTGAGCGAGAGCTCGGTAAGAGTGCTGACACGGGTGCTGAACTCCTGGGCCTCCAGCAAACGCGAACGCATTTCCTCTGGCGTGAGGAAATCGAGGTTATCATGGGCATTCCATTCAGGAGACATAGAGTTGAGATTGATTGACTTCACGGTAGTGGATGCGTATCTCCAATTGGTTAGGAAACAATCCCCGTCGATTGCGTGACGGTTTGTGCACTTCGAGCTGCCTGCCAGTCTCTCGCCAGCATGCCATAAACAATATGATCCACGTAGTGGTCATAGAGCCACTCCGCTTCGCGCAGGATCCCTTCCGACTTGAAACCAAGGCGCTCGGGGATCGCCCTGCTTCTCGTGTTACCAACCGCGCAACGGATTTCCACCCGGTTCAGATGCCACTCGTCGAACGCATATTCTACAAGAGAGCGGCAGGCCTTTCTCATGATCCCGCGCCGCTGGAACTGCTCCGCAAGCCAGTAGCCGATGCAGCTCGACCGGTTTGCCCATTCCAGGTGGTGATACCCGATTATGCCGACAATCTGATTCTCGAGCCAGATTCCTGCCTGGAACCCCACGCCGGAAACCTGTTGCCGGAGGGCCGAATCGACGTATGCTATCATCTCGTCGATGTTGCACGCCATATCTAGCCACGGAAGCCACTCACGCAGGTACGGCCTGTTGGCATCGACAAGGAGAAGCAGTTCCTCAGATTCACCAAGCTCGAGGTTCTTGAGGTACAGCCCATCTTCCACATGGATCTTGATCATTCAGAGCCTCACTCATCAACCAGAACATCGAACCGGACGATCTGATATCCCCGCTTTGCGTCCAGGAAGGAAAAGGCGACTCCCGCCAGGATGACAACCATCCCGATCAGAAATGATATCATGATGACCGAGTCCGATTGAAATCCCCGGATCAGGGAACTGAAACCGATCAACAACGATGTCAGAATGAACAATGCGATCGCGCCGGTGTAACACATGACGGCATTTCTCACCAACCCTGCTCTCTGTATCAGGTGTCCGATCTGGCGTGCCAGGCTTTCGAGACGCTGCGTCTCCTCGAAGTTCTTCTCACCCGCTTTCTTGAACAACTTCCTCTTCTCGTCATTGAGGAGGCGGATCCTGTTCAGCACGCTGGAGTACTTGCTGCTCGTGGCCAAGAGGAGAAGACCGCATGCGTTGATCATTACCGCCGGGGCCAGGATCAATTGAATGATTTGTATGACGGAGAATTCGGGTTCCATCCCGTTTCCCATGGTGTCCTCCTGTGCATCATTCGCAGGCTAGGCCCGCACAATCTCACCGACAACGAACGACCGTTCGCGCTTCCGTCGAAGAGCAGCTTGAATCTTGTCTACGTCGCCCGGAGAGACGATCATGACAAGACCGATTCCGAGATTGAACGTCCTGCGCATATCTTGCTCGGGCACATTGCCTGTTTTTTGTATCAAAGTGAAAATCCAAGGGCGTTCCCAGGCCTGCCAATCGACGCGGAGCTTTAAGCCTTTGGGGACAACCCGCATCGTATTCCCTTCGAGACCACCCCCTGTAATATGAGACATCCCTTTAATATCAAACCTGGGAAGCAGTGGATAGACGGCTTTGAAGTAGGAACGATGTACAGCCAGCAGGCTGTCGCCAAGGATCTCCTGCGGTTCTTCGAAGTACTGATCGAGTTGAAAACGCTCCAGCAAAACGGCCCTTGCAAGCGAATAGCCGTTCGTATGCAGCCCCGTTGACGGCAAGGCGACAAGAACGTCTCCCTTCTTCACGTGCTTTCCCCGGATCACGCGCCGCTCGTCCACGAGTCCGACGATTGTTCCGGCAAGATCATATTCACCTTCGCTATAGAACCCGGGCATTTCTGCAGTTTCTCCGCCAACCAGCGAACAACCGTTTTGCCGACAAGCGGTGACGAAGCCATCGATGACCTGGGCGGCAACCGAAGGGACGAGCTTTCCTGTTGCGAAGTAGTCGAGAAAGTAGAGGGGCTTGGCGCCGCACACCAGGATGTCATTGACGCAATGGTTGACCAGATCCTGTCCAATGGTGTCGTGGCGATTCATCGCGAAGGCAATCTTCAACTTCGTCCCGACGCCGTCAACGCTTGTGACGAGAACAGGCTTTCGGATTCCCTTGAAGTCCGCCCGATAGAAGGCACCGAAGGCTCCAATGTCCGTCAGCACATTTGGCGTGAACGTGGAGCGAACCCGGCGTTTGATGCGCCGCACGAGTTCCTCTCCAGCCTCAATATCAACGCCCGAATCTTTATAGGTCTTCATCATTCTATCCAACAATCTGTGGGCAAGATACCAGTTTTTCGTCAGGTGAACAAGGCGATTCTTGCGAAAAAGCATCACCTTGAGTATATTGTATACCGTTGGAGGGGAGGAGCAAACACTATGGCGACAGCACATCTCATTGGGTCAACCGAGCCGCTCGAAATCAGAAAGATCTTTTGCATCGGTAGGAATTATGCCGATCACGCAAAAGAGATGAATGCTGCGATTCCTGAGGCCCCGGTCTTCTTTCTAAAACCTTCGACGGCCATAATCGGCGAGGGCGAGGTGATCCGTATTCCATCGATATCCAAGGACCTCCACCACGAGATCGAAATGACAGTCCTGATAGGGCGGGGCGGGAAGAACATTCTTAAAGGGAATGCGTTGAACCACGTCGCCGGTTACGGGATCGGACTGGATATGACGTTGCGTGACGTCCAGAGCGATGCAAAGAAAAAGGGGCTTCCCTGGACTCTGGCGAAGGGATTCGATACGTCGGCCCCGATTTCGCATTTCGTCCCGGCGGATGAGATTTCCGACCCCCACACTCTCGAGGTCAAACTGGATGTGAATGGCGCCACTCGACAGCATTCAACCACAAGCAATTTTATATTCAAAATCGATGAGCTCATAGCCTATATTTCGCAATTCTTCACATTCGAACGCGGCGACATCATTTTCACAGGAACTCCGGAAGGAGTTGCCACGGCAGCCTCCGGAGATCGGCTTGAAGCTCGGCTCCTCTCCCCCACCCAGACGGTCCTTGCATCGCTCAGAGTGAGTGTCCAATAAACACACACCAGTCGATGAACAAGATCAGACAATTCCTTATCAACTACCGTGTCGCCATTCTGGCCTGGCTCCTCATCTTCGTTCTTGTTGAAGCCGGACTCTATTATAGTGTCGACAAGAGCGTCGTCGCGCTTGCTGTACTCGCGGTTGGCATTCTCGGTCAGGCATTTGCTGCTCTCATCGCATGGATTGGCCTTTTGCCTCTCGTTGGACCAATGGTTGCCCATGTGTTGTCGCTCCCGTTTCTCTGGCTTCTCAACGGGGTCGGCTACCTGGTATCCATCGTTGCGATTAGGCGCGGATATTCGAAGGATGTGCTGAATTACCGAGTCATCACGGTTACGCTTCTCTTTGGTATCACGTTCGGATACGTTCTCGGAAAACTGGTCTGACTCAACATCACGTGGTGCGAACCTTGAATCGTCAACAACCCTTGCTGGCAATCTCGATCGGTCTGCTGTGCTTCCTGACAAGTTTCTCGGGAACAACCACGCCTCGTGATCCGAAGAATAATCCCCTCACAAACCACTCTGTCGTCAGCCGTGTGGAAGAGATTTACGCCCCCTTCGATACTCTACGCACTGATTTGAGGGATTATATCTGGCCGACGAACGCCAGTACCGTCATTACTTCCTCTTTCGCTGATTACAGACGAACCCACCTGCACGAAGGAATCGACATTTCCACAAACAGCCAGAAGGGATATCCGGTCTATGCCGCACGCGAGGGCTATGTGTCCCGGATCTTCATTTCAAGGCGGGGATATGGAAAAATGCTCTCTGTCCGGCATCGCGATGGATTCGTGACGATGTACGCACATCTTCAAAGGTTCAAAGACCCCATCGAGAGCTACGCCAAGCAGCTTCAGAAACAGAGCCGGAAGTACGCCCTCGAGGTTGACCTCGACAGCTCTATGTTTCCAGTCTCAAAAGGAGACCTGATCGCTCATACCGGAGATACCGGAATCGGATCGGCACATCTTCATTTTGAAGTGCGGGACTCGTCCTTCAACCCGATCAATCCATTCCTCTTACCTCAGATCTCATCGGCAATCAGCGACCTGATCCCGCCCGTCTTTCACATGATTGCTTTCACGCCGATTTCCGGGACCTCAAAAATTCAGGGGAGACACCGTGTGTGGGTCGAAGATGTGAAGTCGGAGGGCCCGGAAAGCTACATCGTACCACAACCCGTGAAGCTTTCTGGGTCAGTGGGTATCAGCGTCCGGGTTACGGATCAATCGGACGTTCTAAAATACAGGACAGGCCCTTATCGATTCGAGATGTACGTCGATGGTCAACTTCTTTTCAGTTCAGCGAAGAAATTTCTGCTTGAGAGCGAAGCTCATCAGGTGGCCGCATACTATGATAAAGGTCTGCTCCGCTCGCAGAAAGGACGTTTTGAAAAACTATACATCGAATCCGGTAACAGACTCTCGTTCTACAATCGCCTCCCGGAAGGCGCGGGCTCAATTGATGCGTCGGAATTCGAGCCCGGGGATCACGAGCTGAAGGTCGTTGCCTGGGATCTCGCCGGGAATGAATCGACACTGACGGCGATTTTCGTGATCGGTAAAAGTATCGCTCGATAGATCGACAGACCTGCGTTGCGTTTCACTCCATCCGCTGCGATTCAACTTAGCACCCTCGTTGATTTACACCTGGATTTTTCGTTAATTCCTTCCAGAAGCTTTCCTTATTCGATTTGCTGTATCATCAAAGAAAGCCAGCTGTCTGCGGAAGGTTGTACAATGTGGCTACGGCATGTGCCGTTTCTGAGCGTGTTGGCGTTGTCTCTTTCACTGGTCGCCTGTACTGACAAAGGCGATCCTGTGGTAAGCGACCTCCAGCCAGGATTTCCCGTCAATTACAATTATCAGGGATTTGATGCGAAAGGGTTGCTGGTAGTGGCTGGCACAATGTCATTGACGGCGACAGACACAACTTCAGTCAGGGGGACATGGGCTTTCGAAGGCATCTCTCTCATAGACAAGATTGGACCACAAGTTGGGTCTGGAAGACTGGTTGGGAATATTCAGCAGACGACAATTTCGATTAACCTGAACCCTGGCTGGGTAGACAACAATGTGCTCCTGCTCGGCACCATCGAATCGCATCGAATCACCGGAAGGTGGACTTGGGTTACGTTCGCTGGACCCACTACAGAAGGTAGATTCGAAGCAGTCAGGGGACTCTAAAACCGAGGAGATCCGCTCCTCTCCATTTTCCGGGTAGCTTCTCAGCTCCCCTTTTGTTTCCATTCTCCATCCATCGTTGAACTATGATGCAAGAACTTCCGAAAGCCTATAACCCCAAGGATGTTGAGGACAAGTGGTACGAGTACTGGGAGGCTCGAAATCTTTTTCATGCAACAGTCAACAACGACCGGACTCCATTCACCGTCGTCATCCCTCCTCCCAACATAACCGGCATCCTGACGATGGGACATGTCCTGAACAATACGATCCAGGACGTCCTTGTACGGTGGAAACGAATGCAAGGATTCGAGGCGTGCTGGGTTCCCGGGACAGACCATGCGGGTATTGCAACGCAGAATGCAGTCGAGAAGGCTCTTGCCAAAGACGGACTCAAGCGCCACGACCTGGGGCGCGAGAAGTTCGTGGAACGAGTCTGGCAGTGGAAAGAACAATATGGCGGCACGATCATCAAGCAGCTGAAGAAGCTGGGAACATCGTGCGACTGGGAGCGCCAGCGATTCACGATGGATGAAGGGTTGTCCGATGCCGTGAAGGAAGTCTTCGTCAGGATGTTCGACAAGGGGTTGATCTATCGCGGCAAGTACATCGTCAACTGGTGTCCGTTCCATCAGACCGCCCTCAGCGACGACGAAGTCGATCACTCGGAGTCCAACGGTAACCTGTGGCACATCAGGTATCCGATAGAAGGGACAAACGAATTTGCCATCGTCGCCACTACACGGCCCGAAACAATGCTTGGCGACACGGCCATTGCGGTCAATCCAAGAGATGCAAGGTACAAACTTCTCGTCGGCAAACATGCCGTGCTTCCTCTCGTCGGTCGCAAGCTCCGCATCATAGCAGACGATTATGTCGATGAGACATTTGGGACTGGAATGGTCAAGGTGACTCCTGCCCACGACCCCAACGACTTCCTTATCGGTCAACGCCACAACCTGGAGCAGATCAACATCCTCGACGAGAAAGGATTCCTGAACACATCCGTTCCGCATCAATACGCAGGCATCGATCGATTCCAGGCGCGCAAGAAAGTTGTTCAGGATCTCGAGGAGCAGGGATTCCTTGTGAAGGTCGAGCCCTATACACACAACGTCGGGAAATGCTACCGGTGCCACACCGTGATCGAGCCGTATCTTTCCGATCAGTGGTTCGTGCGTATGAAGCCTCTGGCCGAACCGGCATTGCGCGTGGTGCGCGAGGGGAAAGTGCGCTTCCATCCTCAACGCTGGGAGAAAGTGTACGATCACTGGATGACAAACATCCGCGATTGGTGCATCTCACGCCAGATCTGGTGGGGACACCGGATCCCCGTGTATTACGCGCCCGATGGCACGTCCACTGCGGCGCGCAATGAGGATGAGGCGCGGAAAAAACTGGGTCTTGACTCAAGCGCGAAGCTGAGACAGGATGAAGATGTCCTCGATACCTGGTTCTCGTCCTGGCTCTGGCCGTTCTCCATCCTGGGCTGGCCGCACGACCACAAAGATTTGCGTTACTTCAACCCGACAGACACGCTCGTTACCGGCCCGGACATCATTTTTTTCTGGGTCGCGCGCATGATCATGGCGAACATGGAATTCATGCAAGGTGAACCCGGCCATGACGGACATCCCCGCACGACAGACGAAGACCTTGTCCCCTTCAAGGATGTCTACTTTACGAGCATTATCCGTGATGCCGAGGGACGGAAGATGAGCAAGTCTCTCGGCAACTCGCCCGACCCTCTTGATGTCATCGATCAATACGGCGCAGATGCGCTTCGCTTCACGATCGCTTTTCTCTCGCCGCTGGGCCAGGATGTCCTCTTTTCAAACGATAAGTGCGAGATCGGCAGAAACTTCGCCAACAAAATCTGGAACGCTGGCCGCTTCCTTCTGATGAACAAGGCAGAATTGTTCGGCTCCGGCGACGTCGATATTTTATCCTTACCGGAGGCTCATCTTGATCTCGCCGACCGATGGATCCTCTCACGGCTCCATCATTCCATCGGACATTTCAACTCTACACTCGGCGAATACCACCTGAACGAGTCGAGCAAGGTCCTCTACGACTTCATCTGGCATGATTTCTGCGACTGGTACGTGGAGCTTGTCAAGACACGACTCTACGGAGAAGAGCCGGCTGAAACAAAGAAAGTCGTTCTCACGCGCGCTCTCTGGGTCTTTGACCAGGCCCTCCGCCTTTTGCACCCGGTCATGCCGTTTTTGACTGAAGAGCTGTGGCAACATCTCACAGACCGGAACGGCCAATCGGTGATGAGGACCGCCTTCCCGACTGTCGATGAACGCTGGATTGATCAAAAAACAGAAGATGAGATGTCGTTCGTGCAAAACGTCATCAACGCTCTGCGTAACATTCGCGGGGAGAACAACATCGCTCCGTCCAAAGAGATTGCGGTCCAGGTTCGTCTGGCTGAAGGAACGAATGAGAAGATCTTTCAGACGTATGACAAGTATCTGAGTAAACTCGCACGCGTCTCGGGGATCGAGATGTTGACATCATCGGCGAAACCGAAACGTGCCTCGAGCGCCGTGGTGGATGGCTCGGAGATCTTCGTTCCCCTGGAAGGCTTGATTGATGTCGAGGCGGAGCGCGGCCGGCTTGAAAAAGAAATCGCCCGACTCCAGCAGGCCGTCGAAGCCACGGAGCGAAAGCTGGCAAACGCCTCATTCGTGGACCGGGCACCGAAGGAGGTCGTGGAGCGCGAGCGCGAAAAGCTGTCCTCCTTCAGGACAACGATCGAAAAGTTGAAGACAAACCTGAGCCAGCACTCGTAGGCTCCTGATGCACAGAACGGAGCGCCGACGACGCCCCTCCACACTTCCTCAAAGGCAACGTCATGGTCCCTCAATCCTTTCTTTACATGGGCGAACTCCGCTGCAAAGCCACGCATGGGCCAAGCGGAGTGGAACTCGTTACTGATGCCCCGACCGACAATCAAGGTCGCGGAGAGAGCTTCTCACCCACCGATCTCGTCGTCACGGCCCTGGCCACGTGCGAAGTAACGACGATGGGTATCGTAGCCAGTCGTGACCACGTCACCCTGGACGGGACGAGGGTGTTCGCCGAGAAACACATGAGTACCGACGCTCCCCGACGGATCGCCCGCATCGTGGTCAGAATGGATTTTCCACCTGGTATCCCGAAACACTATCGGGAGAAGCTCGAACTCATTGCGCGGACGTGCCCGGTGGCGCGGAGTCTCAACGCCGATGTGACACTCGATGTTGCATTCTCATATCCTGATTGACACCAACTGAGCGCAGATTTGTTCTTGAGATAGGTTCTAATCATTTTCCATCGGACCGTGTACCTCTATGTCTACACTTTCAAGCAATCGTCTGAGCATTGTACCCGCAACGAGGAACGATCTATCGCTGATCCTCGCGTTGATCAAGGAACTGGCAGAGTACGAACGGCTCGCGCACGAAGTCATCGCAACCGAAGAAGTGCTCTCTGAAACCCTGTTCGGCGAACAACCGTACGCTGAAGTTGTACTCGCCTACTACGATGATGAACCCGTCGGATACGCCTTGTATTTCCATTCCTTCTCGACATTCTTAGGTCGCCCGGGACTTTATCTCGAGGATCTGTTCGTACGACCTGCAGTCCGGGGCAAGGGAATCGGGAAGGCTCTTCTGGCATTCGTGGCCCATGTCGCGAGCGAGCGGAAATGCGGGCGGCTCGAGTGGTCGGTACTGAACTGGAACGAACCGGCGATTGGCTTTTACAAATCTCTCGGCGCCAAACCCATGGATACATGGACTGTCTATCGTTTGACAGTCGAGCCGCTCGCTCGGCTGGCGTCACAGTCTAATCATCGCTCGTAATCGATTATTGGCGGAGACCGTGCATCACGCAAAGCGCTATATCGCACACCTGGATCTTGATTGTTTCTATGTTTCCGTCGAAAGAATTAAGGATCCCTCCCTCGTCGGAAAACCGGTTGTCGTTGGCGGCACGCCCACAGGCCGCGGCGTTGTCGCCTCGGCGTCCTACGAAGCCCGCGCATTCGGTGTTCGCTCGGCTATGCCCACGGGAGCGGCACTCCGTCTCTGCCCCCATCTCATAATTGTCCGGGGCCGATTCGGTGACTATTCTGAGTACTCGAACAAGCTCTACGAGCGGATCCTTGAGCTCGCCCCGATCGTCGAACGTGCTTCAATCGATGAAATGTACTTCGATCTGACCGGCTGTGAGGTGCTCTATCACAATGACCTTCCCGGGTTCATCAAGATTCTTCAACAAATCGTGTGGAAGGAATTCCATCTCCCGTGCACCATTTCACTTGCGTCGAACAAGCCCGTCGCAAAAATCGCCGCCCAGACGGTCAAGCCGGCTGGCGTCATCTACGTTCCGCACGGAACTGAACGGTTGTTCCTTGCACCCCTTTCGATCGATGCCATTCCGGGTGTAGGAAAGAAAACAAGCGAAATCCTCCGGAAGAAAGGTTTTGACATCGTCGCAGATCTTCAGTCCATTTCAAAAGAGAAGCTCCAGCGCATCCTTGGCAAGCACGGTCTTTGGATCCACGATGTCGCCAACGGACTCGGACCGGAAGAGCTCTCGACAGAGCATGAACGGAAGAGCATTGGCTGCGAAGAAACATTTGCTCACGACATTGCGGATCGCGAGGAACTTCATACGATCCTCTTTTCACTGAGCGAGGAGGTCTGCTCCTCTCTTCGTTACCGCCACCTGAAAGCACGTACGTTTACGCTGAAGCTGCGCTATGCAGACTTCGAAACTATTGCCCGCGCCACGACAATCGAGCCGACAGATGACGACGGCATCGTCTTCAAGACGATGCGGGATTTGCTCGAGGTGTCGTACACCCGCCGAATCGCGGCGAGACTCCTGGGCGTCCGGGCTTCCCACCTGATCGACGAAGGCCAGCTTGAGCTTTCCCTTTTCCCCGAGGACCGGAAACGTTCAAACATGCTCGATGCTGTCGACAAGATCCGGAAGAAATTCGGCGATGACGTGATTCACGTCGGCGGGCATTAACGGGCAAGAACACCGCGAAAGAGCCCTTCCCTGACGCTGCCCCGAAGAAGGGGAACGGAATCCCGGTTTCGTAAGTTCTAGAGAGTATCCAATTCAATCACTCTCCCAATCACTCACGTCGTAAGGAGCACTCTATGTCAAAGACATCACTGCGTTACATTTCATTCCTCCCATTGCTGGCCGGGATCGCCTTCGTGCTTTCCCTCCAGAGCGGATTAGCGTTCGCGAACGATGGCACGAAATCCGGGTTCATGACGGATATGCTCGGGCAGTTGGATCGGGTGAAGGGTCAGATTGTCTCGCTCGAAGGCGCGGTACCGCAGGACAAGTTCACCTACCGTCCGGCTGAAGGCGTCCGCTCCATCAGCGAAGTGTATCTTCACATTGCCGGAAGCAGCTACTTTCTGATGAGCGTCACGGGAGCGAAGCCGCCCGCCAATTCGAAAATAGACGAGAAAGGAACGACCGACAAGGCGAAGATCGCCGATGCGCTCAAGGCGTCCTTTGACTGGACTAAAGATGCAGTGTCGAAGCTGAGCGACGCAGACCTTGATAAGGAGGTTCCGTTTTTCGGCCAGAAAACATCGATCAGGAACGTCCTATTCGTTGTTTTGAGTCACTTGCATGAACATCTGGGACAATCAATCGCATATGCGCGCGCAAACGGCGTTGTCCCTCCGTGGACGGAGGAGCAGCAGGCCCAACTGAAGAACGCAATGAAGAAGAAGTAATCCTCGTACGCTGGAATTGAGTCTGCGGGTCCGATACGAGAGGAGCCGCAGACTACCCTTCCCTCCAATCTCAAAACACCTCTTTTCAACCCAGCACAATAGGGTGTCCCGGAAGTCAACTGAGGGAGTCCCGCCAGGACGACCTGTTCAGAGAGCGAAAGAACAACGATGATCAAGCTCCGCGAGGAGCACGGTTTTGATTTCTCTCTGGTGCAGCATCGTCAAGAAGGGGCTGAAGCCCCTGTGGATATTAGTTGGACCCTCCTATCCCCCACCTGCTTGCCCGCCGAAGTCCGAAGGACGTAGGTGGGAAGGTCGGCGCAACATACGGAAAGATCATTTTCAAGATGCTTCCGAAAGGCGATGCTAGAAACGACGAAGGATGTTGGCGGGAAGCAGGATGATCGCTTCGATGAAACCGAGAGCGCCCTTGACGGCCACGCCGGCTAGACGGAATGGGATCAGGAAGAGCCACACCAGGGGATACAAGATCAAAGCTACAAACGCCAGCGGCCAACAAAGAAAAAGAAGTATGAGCCAAAGCAGGAATTTTGTCATGTGATCCCTCCCATTTGAGTTACGATGCGACCCGTCCCAGGTTGCATCCCGATTGAGCTCCCTCCTTGCCCCTTTCTTACATTGTTGACTCGTTGACCGTCTTCCCTTTTTTACCTACTATTAGGCAACCAATGTCCTCATTCCACATCAGCAAAGTGCTCTGATGGCGCGAGTCAAGCTGGACCTTCCAGAAAATCCTGTCTATGCAGCCACAGTTCCCGTTCGGATCACCGATCTCAACTATGGCGGCCATGTCGGCAACGATTCTCTCCTCTCCATCCTTCACGAAGCCCGGGTCCAATTCCTGAACCATTTCGGTTTCACAGAGCACAATGTCGGAGGGAAAGGCATCATCATGTCGGACGCCGTTCTCGTCTACAAGGCTCAGATCTTCTATGGCACCGCTCTGACAATCGAAATCGGGATAACGGATGTTCACGCACACGGGGCGGACATCACATACAAAGTGATGAATGGGGAACAAGAAGTGGCCCGCGCAAAAACCGGGATCGTTTTCTTCGACTACGGGAAAGAAAAGATCGCCCAGACTCCTCCGGAATTCATAACTCTGTTTGCCTCCAATACGTAGTTTGAGCCAACCGATGACTTCGTCGACGAGAGACCCACTCACCACTGAAATGAACGCCGCTGCCGAATCGTACGTGAAACTCGTCCTGTCTGTAGGAGAACACGATTCCGACTACGTCGACGCATACTTCGGACCTCCGGCCTGGCGGGAGGAAGTGAAATCAGTGGCAGCTTCCCTGGACTC
>JACVXU010000214.1 GCA_015661185.1 Bacteroidota bacterium | reverse complement strand
CGGCATGCCGCCGGACAGCCTTATTGTGCTTGTCAGTCGGGACGAGAGTTTTCTGGTTCCCAGCGGCGGCACGGTGCTCCAGGAAGGCGACACAGTTCTCGTGCTCGTGAACAAGAACAATCTGCCCCAGGTTCGCTCGGTCCTGGCAAAGCAGAAACCCTCCGAAGGATTGTGAGGGGAGAATCGGAATCAGCGCCACCACTCGAAGATCCTGTTCACGTCACCGTGCGGGTTGCCGGAGTCCTTTCTTCCATTGTCCTTGTCCGTGAGGGGGAAGGACTTAAGATCCATCCCAATCCGAGCTTCTTTCGGTAGATGTTGCATTCGATACGACAGCTCTTTAGAGAGTCGGTCCAAAAGTGTCGCCACCCCGCCTGCCAACTAAGTTCTTCGGGGCGGGCAGGGAAGTCACTGAGCCAAAGGCTCATGCGCCTCTGGCGCAGAAGACACCAAGGTTTGAGTGAACTTCTCCTTTTGATGAACTTTTTTTTCTCTTCTTTTTCTTTGTGCCTTGCCAGCCCGCTGCGCGTTCTGGCGGGGTGACTTTGTGGCTAATCGAGAGCATCCTATAGGACTACTATCAACCACGTGTTGCACCCCACTATCCCATGGAGGTCTCATATGAAAGTACTTCGGGCACCGTTTCTCTTTCTCTCGCTGCTGTTCATCGGCGCGCTTTTGATGACTTCACCGACGGCGTACGCACAGCAGACGTTTAAGCCGGGCGATAATCTCACCATCGATCCCGCCATCACCTACGGGAAGTTCGACAACGGACTCAGCTACTACATCAAGGTGAACAAGAAACCGGAAAAACGCGCCGAACTCCGTCTTGCGGTCAAGACCGGATCGGTGTTAGAGGATGATGATCAACTCGGTCTCGCTCACTTCTGCGAGCACATGGCATTCAACGGAACAAAGAGTTTCCCGAAGAATGAGATTATCAACCTCCTGGAGAAAGAGGGCATACGGCTCGGTCCGGACGTGAATGCGTATACAAGCTTTGACGAAACAGTGTATATGCTTCAGATCCCCACGGACTCTGCTCAGCTTGTCGAGAAAGCATTCAAGATACTGGAAGAGTGGGCCTCTGCAGTCAGCTACGACGAAAAAGAAATCGACAAGGAGCGTGGCGTCGTCATCGAAGAATGGCGGCTCGGCAGGGGCGCATCGATGCGTGTGCTGGACAAGCATCTGCCCAAGTTGTTGTACAACTCGCAATACGCCAAACGTTTCGTCATCGGAAAGAAGGAAATACTCGAATCGGCCCCGTACGAGACCGTCCGCCGGTTCTTCCGTGATTGGTACAGACCGGAGTTGATGGCTGTGGCCGTTGTTGGTGATTTCGACAAGGCGGCGATGGAGAAGCTGATCAAAGATCATTTTTCGAAACTCACAAACAAGCAGCCAGCCCGCGAGCGTACAAAGTATACAGTCCCCGATCATGCACAGCCACTTGTCTCCGTCGCAACAGACAAAGAACTCCCCTCTGCGTCGGTTCAGATGATCTTCAAACGAGACCCCGAACCTGAACGGACTGCAGGCGACTATCGGAGGAGCATCATCGGCCAGGTCTATGACGGTATGTTCAACAAACGGCTCCAGGAGAGACTACAGAAACCCAACCCCCCCTTCATTTTTGGAGGAGGCGGGGACGGACGCTGGCTTGGTCATAAGCAGGCATATACGCTCTTTGCTCAGGCAAAAGAGAACTCAATGCTGGACGCGCTGGAATACCTCCTCTCAGAGGCCTACCGTGTGAAGCAATTCGGCTTCACCGCGACGGAGTTCGAACGGCAGAAGAACGAGCAATTGCGGTCGATCGAACAGATGTTCAAAGAGCGCGACAAAACGGAATCCCGCAACTATGCCGACGAGTACATCCGCAACTTCCTCCAGCAGGAACCGATCCCTGGGATTGAAGTCGAGTTCAACCTGAACAAGCAGTTCCTCCCGGGCATCACCCTCGAGGAGGTCAACAATCTTGCGGCAGTCCGGATCGCATCAGTCAACCGCGTCGTCGCGCTCTCGGCACCCGAGAAGGAAGGGCTGAAGACACCGACCGAAGCGGACGTGCTCGCCGTGCTTGACGCGGTGAGCAAGAAGACAACTGAAGCCTATGTCGACAATGTCTCATCGAAACCCCTGCTCGCAGTTCTGCCCAAAGCGGGGTCGGTCACCAATGAACGAAGGATCGAATCGCTCGGGGTCTCGGAATGGAAGCTTTCGAACGGAGCCACGGTCGTTCTGAAGCCGACAGACTTCAAGAACGACGAGATTCTTTTTTCTGCTTACAGCAATGGGGGAACATCGCTCGCCTCCGATCCCGACTATCTCTCTGCAACGTTTGCCTCGCAGGCTGTGAGTCTCTCGGGGGTTAGTGAGTTTGACGCGATCTCGCTGTCGAAAATGCTGACCGGCAAGATCGTCAATGTCAATCCGATGGTTGCATCTCTTTCCGAAGGGTTTTCAGGCAGCTCCTCCCCTCAGGATCTTGAAACGCTTTTCCAGCTCACCTATCTCTATGCCACGGCACCGAGAAAAGACACAGGGGCCGTCGGAGCATTCATGACGAGGATTCGGGCAAGCCTGCAGAATCGGAATCTATCGCCGGAAGGTGCATTCTTCGATACGATCGGCGTGACAATGGCACAATATCATTTCCGTGCGAGACCGATGACTCCGAAACTCCTCGACGAAGTGAGCATCGACAGGGCCATGGTATTCTACAAAGACCGGTTCGCCGATGCGAGTGATTTCACGTTTTTCTTTATTGGAAATTTCCAGCTTGAGAAGATCAAGCCGTTGGTTGAAAAATATCTCGCCAGCCTGCCGTCGATAAACAGAAAGGAATCCTGGAAAGAGGTTGGCATGTTCCCTCCGAAAGGTACCATTCACAAGGAGGTATATCGCGGACTGGAGCCGAAAAGCTCAGTGAGAATCAACTTCACAGGCCCCTTCGAATGGTCGCAGCAGAACAGATATGATTTCAACTCTCTTCTGGAACTCCTGAACATCAGGCTTCGGGAAGTCGTTCGCGAAGAAAAGAGCGGGACGTATGGCATCGGTGCCGGAGGTGCGCCTTCCCTCTATCCACACCCCGAGTTCAACATCTCTGTTTCCTGGGGATGCGATCCTGCACGAGTCGACGAGCTTGTGAAAACGGTACTCCTGCAGCTCGACACTCTCCGACTCAAGGAACCCGACCAGGTCTATGTCGACAAGGTGAAGGAAATCCACCGCAGAAACCATCAAGTGAACCTGAAGGAAAACCGGTTCTGGCTCTCCAACCTGCGGCAGTACTACGCAAACGGAGAGAACCCGGAACAGATATTGGCCTACGAGAAACTGGTTGAAAACCTCTCGACGAAGGCCATATTTTCTGCAGCGAAGAAATACCTTGATCCTAAGAATGTCGTGAAGGTTGTGCTCTTTCCTGAGAAGAAGTGATCGTGGCTCATCGTGAGCCTGTCAAAAGTGTGGCGGCTGTCCCAAATGCCAGCCCGCTATGCGTTCTGGCGGGTAGGTCGACCTGCTTGCCCCGAGTCTCTCGGGGCCCGCCATCTCGGTTCCACGAAGGTAGGCGGGAATCTCATTTCGACCACGTTGAGAATCCTCGAATCGCCATGATTGAGGGAATCTTGACGCAGCAAAAAAGGCCGATAGTACTTTTGGGACAGCCTCACATGCAACAGTATCGTCATTCAGCTCATTTCGAGGATCTTGATCATGTTCATTGGGCACTTTGCCGTTTCGTTCGGTGCGAAGAAGGCCGCTCCGTCCGTTTCTCTCGGGACGCTCGTTCTGGCAGCGCAATTCGTCGATCTCCTGTGGCCGTTTTTCCTGCTACTCGGTTTGGAGAATGCCCGAATTGACCCCGGCAACACGGCCGTCACGCCACTCGACTTCTATAACTATCCATTCACGCATAGTCTCGCGGGCGCACTCGTGTGGTCTTGCGGTCTTGGGCTGGTTTATTTCGCGCTCAAACGCAATGTCAGGAACGCCGTGATCATCGGACTCGCGGTCTCAAGCCATTGGGTCCTCGATTTCCTGACGCATCGGCCCGATCTTCCACTCTGGTTCAGTGGCGGCCCATATCTGGGCCTTGGGCTCTGGAACTCGATGATAGGTACGGTAGTCGTTGAGGTGGGGCTTTACATTGCTGGAATCGCGCTCTATCTCAGATGCACGACTGCAAAGGACAAGATAGGATCAATCGGATTCTGGTTACTTGCCGGATTTTTGGGATTGACCTATGTCGGGAACCTCGCCGGCCCTCCCCCTCCCGACATATCAGCCATTGCGATAGCCGGCAATGCGATGTGGCTTTTCGTCGCGTGGGCTTACTGGGTGGACAAACACCGGATGGCAAGAACTCCCTGAAACTACCTGACATTCACGGCGTATCGTAGAGTGGCCGGGCGATGCGAAACGATTCCCGCCCAAGTTTTTCCTCTCACTTGAGAAACGACTTATCGTCACGAAGGAGCTATCATGGAAAACCATATCACCGCTGTCGGTGCCCTCTCCATCGGGCTCAGTGTCCTGGGCATACTTATCGGAGCATTCATCTTCATTCTTCTTGCCGGAATCGGATACGCCGTACAGGAGGAAGATGCCTCCATCGTTCTTTTTGCGGTCGGCACGGTGATCGGATTCTTCCTCCTAATTCTGTCCATACCAGGAATCATCGGTGGAATCGGCATATTCAAGCGGAAGGAATGGGCCAGGATCCTCGTCCTGGTTCTCTCAGCGCTGCACCTGATCAACATTCCTATCGGTACCGCCATCGGCGCATACTCGATCTGGGTCCTTGTCCAGAAGGAAACTATCCTCCTTTTCAATCCCATCGTTACGCCTTCATACCCGCATTGACCGCGAGAAACCCCAGTACCTTGAGCGGCGTTCTCTTCTCAAGGTACTGGGAACTACCAGAATCTCGCCTTTGTTTAAATACGAGCGAGATCGAATGATAAGTATTTCTGAGGCGAAGGTTCCGCCCCATCCTCCTGCCAAAGAACGTCATCGTTCGCCAACATCCACCACAACACGAAGCTCAACTTCAGCTCTTTTAACTTTTACTCTTCGGAAATGTTGCATCGGACAGTAGACGGTCCCATCAACCATAGCCCAGCCAACCACTGGGCTTTTTTATGGAATGGGATGGCATCATTGCGCTCCGTTGAGTCGCAGTGTGGTCGCACTGGCAGAAGTTTCTGGAGGATCCGGAGAGTTACTTGACTTGGAAGAATATCGGGAGTTGAATATCTGGAGTTCATCAGTGGCTTGACACGCGCTCGAAGTCTTCGTAACATCGGCAAAGGGAACGAGAGGCTGGGCATGCTATGCCGAAACCATGTGACACTCTAGCGACAGAGCAGACCGGCGATAGGTTGTTCCCCCATAGCGCTTTTCGAAATTCTAGCTGCGGCGTGTTATGCTGCGTTGGAATATACGGTGGTCTTACGCGGAAACCATATAAACAATAGTTAGAACACACGAACAACATAGAGCGTCATTTAACAGTGAAGCAGCAATCACTTAGAAAAACGGGAATAACCGAAAATCCATAAGAGTAGGAAATCAATAAAGGATAAAATCATGGAATTTAAAGTAAACATTGCTGCCATATCGGTTGCTGTCGTTGTGAATTTCATACTTATATTTGTTTGGTATACAACTCTTTTTATGAAAATATGGGTAAAAGAAATGGGGTACGATCCTAACACGAGACCAGATGGAAAAACAATGGCAAAAGGCATGGCTTTTACGGTCATAGGAAACTTTCTTTTTACCTGGGTGCTTGCGTGGACCTTAGCAGGTTGGCAATTTATCCCTGGTGCAAGAGAAATAAGTCCTCTGACAAATGCATTAAATTCTGCCTTCTTTCTCTGGTTGGGCTTCTACGTTCCAGTTCATCTGAGTGCAATTGTATGGGAGAAAAAATCGTGGAAACTATTTGCAATAGATGGAGGGTACCATTTTGTTTCCCTATTGGTATCAGCCCTAATTCTTACTAATTGGGTATGAAAACAAAGACATTGGTTGTTGTTAATATTGTTTCTTTTGAGTGTGTTCTAACCCGTCACTCAAGTTGACGTGGCAACCGCTTGCG
>JACVXU010000213.1 GCA_015661185.1 Bacteroidota bacterium | reverse complement strand
TCCGATTCCGCAAGAAATTGAGCATAGCCCTGAGATGAAGAATTTGCGGGAAGATCCACGATATAAACAACTGACCAAAGGAGGTGGAACCGGAAAGAACTGAATTCACAACAATGGTAAGCACACCGTCAAGAGTACACTATGGCAGCCAATCGCGGGCGAAGACTGGCAAATGCATACGTATACCTCACCTAAGGAGACTACATACGATGGAACCATCACCCCCCTTTTACCGCAAAAAAGTGAAGATCAATCCAAATCCGGCTGGCCATTGGAGAGTGGGCAAGATTATTCTCGACTCGAATACCAAGACCGCCGCGTGGGATTGTCCAAATTGCGCGATCGTTGTCATGTTTCCGATGACGCGTACGCCTCTCCTGAACAAAGCTACCGAGGTAGTTGGGCAAGGCAGTGCCGTTGCACAACTTGACAGCAACGCGAAGGGTTACTACCCCTATTGCATAATGGTTCAAGACGCAGACGGCGATTTCCATCTCGTTGAAGGCAATTCCCCGCCGGAAATGATCATCGAGTAGTGGAAGTCTGATTTCTCCAGATACTATTTCATCCCCCTGTCAAGGGTCCGGGAGAAGTCTATCCTTCTCCGCTTCCGGCACACCCACTCACACTGTTATCCTTCCGAGATCCGGCGAGAAGAGGTTCCCGGACACCATCCCACTGCTCCCCGGCTCTTCACACCGTAAGAGCACACCTTTACATTCTTGTTTATTTAAGAGGGAATCTTCATATTCTACCTGTCGTTCGTCGTACGAACTCCTGTCGTCCTGACCCCAATTCCCTTTTTCTGCCGGAGGATTGCATGAAATTTCGTCTCCCCGTTTTCATCGCGTTGCTCACCAGCTCGGCTCTTTTCGCCCAGAACCAACAAGGCGAATGGGAGAAGATGTTTCGAGGCGTTCCGTCCGCCGACCGTATCGGCACGTATATTCAAAAACTTTCAGCGCGGCCGCATCACGTCGGATCTGCCTATGACAAGGAGAACGTCGAGTGGCTTACATCGACCTTCAAGCAATGGGGACTCGACGCCCATATCGAAACTTTCAATGTCCTCTTCCCCACGCCGAAAGACCGCCTCGTCGAACTCGTCGAACCGAAGCGGTTCAAAGCGATCCTCCAGGAGCAGACATTTTCCATCGACCCGACCTCCGGCCAGCGCAACGAACAATTGCCGACGTACAATGCTTATTCGATCGACGGTGATGTCTTGTGTACGTGAACTATGGAATCCCCGAAGACTATGAGCAGCTCGAGAGGTTCGGCATTTCCGTGAAGGGGTGCATCGTCATCGCCCGCTACGGCGCATCCTGGCGGGGTATCAAGCCCAAGCTCGCAGCGGAAAAAGGAGCGGTCGGGTGCCTCATCTACTCCGACCCAAAGGAGGACGGGTTCTATCACGGTGACCCATTCCCCGAAGGGGCATGGCGGCCAAAAGACGGCGTTCAACGCGGAAGCGTGATGGATATGCCTTTGCATCCCGGTGATCCTCTCACACCCGGAATCGGCGCGACAGCGGACGCGAAACGGCTCGATATCAAAGAGGCAAGAACGCTCACAAAGATTCCGGTGCTTCCAATTTCCTCCGCAGACGCGCAGCCGTTGCTTGCTTCGCTCTCGGGCAAAGTAGCTCCCGAGTCATGGCGCGGCGCCCTGCCGATCACCTACAAAATTGGTCCCGGCCCCTCGAAGGTCCACCTCAGGATCAAATCGAACTGGGACATCAAACCAATCCATGATGTCGTCGTCACAATTCCCGGCGCAGTGTATCCCGACGAGTGGATTATCCGCGGCAATCATCACGACGCCTGGGTGAACGGCGCGCAAGACCCCGTCTCCGGCGTCGCTGCACAAATGGAAGAGTTAAGAGCATATTCAGAATTGCTGAGGAGAGGTTGGAAACCGAAGAGAACCATCGTGTATTGTCTCTGGGATGGTGAAGAGCAAGGATTGCTCGGCTCCACCGAGTGGGTCGAGGCACACGCAGACGAGCTCAAACAGAAAGCGGTCCTTTATATCAATTCCGATTCCAATGGGAGGGGCTACCTCGGCGTTTCAGGTTCTCACACGCACGAGAAGTTCATCAGCGGCGTCGCGCGTGACATCGAGGACCCGGAGACGAAACTCTCGGTGTGGAAGCGGAGTCAACTCCGGGGCATTGCTCATGCACGTTCTCCAGAAGAACGCCAGGAGCTCCGCAGTCGCTCCGACTTCCGGATCGGCGCTCTCGGTTCTGGTTCCGATTACACGGCATTCATCGATCACCTTGGTGTTGCCTCGCTCGACCTCGGCTATGGGGGTGAAGACGGCGGCGGAATTTATCATTCAATCTACGACGACTACTATTGGTACACGCACTTTTCCGACACCGATTTCAAGTACGGGCCAACCCTCGCTCAGACCGCCGGCACGGCTGTTCTGCGGATTGCGGATGCAGAGCTTCTTCCTTATGATTTCGTCAACTTCGCCGAAACTGTTCGCCGGTACCAGGACGAATTGAAAAAGCTGCTTGTCGGCATGCGCGACCAGATCAGGGAGCGCAATCGCCAGCTCGAAGAGGGCGTCTTCGCGGCAACAACCGACCCGAAGCAACCGCTGGTCGCGCCGAAAGCAGAACAGATCCCCCCCCACCTGAATTTTGCACCGCTCGACAACGCGATGGATGTGCTGTCACGTGCCGCAGGCCAGTACTCGAAGGCGGCAAAGAAATTCGCTCAGAAATCAGCCGCAGTTCCAGCGTCCGAAGTTGAAGCAGTGAATCAGAAGCTGATTCGGTCCGATCGGCTTCTTACAAGCAGCGAAGGTCTGCCTGGGCGTCCGTGGTTCAAAAATCTGATCTATGCCCCGGGATTCTATACCGGCTATGGCGTCAAGACCATTCCCGGCGTCCGGGAAGCAATCGAGCAAAAGCGATGGAAAGAGGCTGAACAGGAAATTGTCCGCGTTGCCGCGGCTCTGTCAGCCCATGCAGCGCTCATCGAGTCAGCTGCCTCAGATCTCGAGAAAACGGTTCGGAAATAGCATGTGAGGAATCACAACCTTTGCTGATAATATCAAAAGGAGGGTTCATGAAATCGTTTACCATACTTCTGGCATTGTTGATGTGTGTTGGTATTCCAGGCGTTGCCCAGACAAAACTCACTGCGATAAAGTGCGGCAAACTGATCGATGGCAAATCCGACACACCGCTGGAAAACGTCACAATTCTCATTGAGGGAAACAAGATCAAGGAAGTCGGAAAGAACGTCAGCATCCCCGCCGGAGCAACTGTAATCGATCTTTCCGGTGCAACAGTTTTGCCGGGACTCATCGACGCGCACACGCACATCCTCCTCCAGGGAGATATTACGGCCGAGGACTATGCAGTTCAAATTCTTAAAGAGTCCATACCATACAGGACCCTGCGTGCCTCACTCTCGTGCAAGACCGCTCTTCTCAACGGATTTACGACCTTGCGTGATCTGGGTACGGAGGGGAGCATGTACGCTGATGTCGATTTGAAGAAAGCGATCAACAATGGAGTCATCGATGGTCCACGGCTCTTCGTTGCAGGGCGAGCGATCAACTCAACGGGCCATTACTTGCTCTCAAACAAGGAGTACGCATGGGAATGGAAAGTACCAAAGGGACTCATCGAGATCACAGGCGCGAATGAAGCACGACGTGCCGTCCGGGAGGAGATCTCCTATGGCGCCGACTGGGTCAAGATCTATGTCGATCGAAGCTACTACCAGCTGCCCGACGGGTCGTTCCGCAGTCTGCAGAATTTCACACCCGAGGAACTCAATGCACTCGGCGATGAAACCGCAATGCACCGGAAGAAGATGTCCGCGCACGCCGTGACGCGTGACGGCATCATCCCTGCGATTAAGGCAGGAGCTGCCTCTGTGGAACACGGGTTCGGGATCGACGACGAATGCATCAGGCTGATGGTTGAGAAAGGAATTTACTGGTGTCCAACCATCTACGTGAACGTGTGGGTTGCAGAAGGGCGAGCGGCTGCGGGCAGCCCGATCAACAAGGTTTTCAGCGAGGTGCTCCCGGCGACTTTTAACAAGGCAGTAAAAGCCGGTGTAAAAATTGCTTTCGGCACAGACGCTGGCGGCTTCGATTGGACCGAGAACGAAGCGAAGGAGTTCTCCTATATGGTGAAGTGGGGAATGACACCGATGCAGGCGATCAAGGCGGCCACGACCGTTGCAGCGGAGTTGCTCGATATGAAAGGCAAGATCGGCGAAATCTCTCCCGGCGCATTTGCAGACATCGTTGCCGTAAAGGCAGATCCGCTGAAAAATATCAGCGCTCTGGAGAAAGTCGGCTTCGTGATGAAGGATGGAAAGGTGTATAAGAGTGAAATACTCGAGAGTTCACGGAAGTAAATAGTGAATAGTGAATAGTCAAGCTCCATGTTTTGCGGCTCACGATTTACGGTTTACTGTTCACCAACAGGTGTACCACACAACAGTTTCGACCAAAGCCATGACAAAGAACCTGCTTCTCTGTTTAATTCTCATGACCACAATTACCAGTGAAGATTTCGCCCAGGACCGGACTCAGGCGAGGTCCATGGTTGTCACACGGTACGGCATCGTCGCTGCTGAAAGCCCCTTAGCGGCACAAGTGGGAGCCACAATTCTCGCAGACGGAGGAAATGCGATCGATGCCGCCATCGCCACAAACGCGATGATGGGACTCGTTGCACCGATGAGCAACGGTATCGGCGGCGACCTGTTTGCAATCGTTTATGACGCAAAATCAGGGAAGCTGCACGGACTCAACGCAAGCGGATGGGCTCCATCCGGACTCACGATTGAATCCCTTCGCAACAAGGGGATCACGACGATGCCCTACCAGGGCATTCACTCGATCACCGTGCCCGGCGCTGTCGACGGCTGGGCGAAGCTGCTTGAACGCTTTGGGACGAAATCGCTCGGGCAACTACTTGCCCCTGCCATCCGCTACGCAGAGGAAGGGTTTCCAGTCACGGAGCTTGTAGCCGGTCTGTGGTCAGCGAATGATGGCGTGCTCAAAACCAATCCCGTTGCCAGTCGCACCTATCTCATCAACGGTATTGCGCCGAAGGTTGGAGAAATCTTCCGGAATCCCGGGCTGGCCTGGAGCATGAAAGAAATTGCCGCTCACGGCCGGGACGCTTTCTACAAGGGAACGATTGCCGCCCGCATCGTCGAATGTTGCAAGCAGCATGGCGGGACCCTGCAGGAAAGTGACCTCGCTGAGTTTTCCAGTGAGTGGGTTGAGCCTATTTCCACGACATATCGGGGCTGGACGGTCTACGAAATTCCTCCCAGCGGACAGGGCATTGCCGCTCTCATGATGTTGAACATCATGGAGGACTTTTCTCTCGCCCGCACCACACATAACTCCGCGTCAGCGCTTCACTTGATGATCGAGGCAAAGAAGCTTGCCTATGCCGACATGCTGCGGTACGTGGCAGATCCACATTTCTCCAAGGTTCCAGTTCGGGGAATGCTGGACAAGCGGTATGCGCGTAGACGGTCAACACTGATCGACTCCACAAAGGCGAACTGCGCCGTTGAATCCGGAAAACCTCCTGCGCCGGGCGATGACACGATCTATCTTTCGGTTGTCGACAAAGATGGAAACATGGTATCCCTCATCCAGAGCAATTACGAAAACTTTGGATCCGGGCTGGTGCCGGAAGGAACGGGTTTTGTACTTCAGAATCGGGGGGCGCTGTTCACTCTTGATCCGCAACACCCGAATGCACTGGCCGGGCACAAACGGCCGCTCCATACTATCATTCCTGCATTCATGGAAAAGGGGGACGTAAAGATCGCTTTTGGAATTATGGGGGGATGGAATCAGGCACAAGCCCATGCGCAATTCGTGGCAAACGTGGTTGATTTTGGGATGAACATACAGTCGGCGCTCGAAGCAGCACGATTCAGGAAAACGACGTTCGGGGGATGTGATCTTCAGATCGAAGCCCGCGTTTCTCCTTCCGCGCGTGTTCAGCTCGAATCAATGGGACACAAACTCGAAGTGCGCGGGGATTTCTCGCCGGTCATGGGAGGCGGGCAGGCCGTATTAAGAGATTTCACGAAACAGGTCAACTTCGGTGCATCCGATCCGCGGAAAGACGGCGGTGCAATTCCGGAGCCCGTACGCTGAACGAGCCGGAACACAGAGTAAGCAGTATGGAGCAGGCAGGAGTTGGCCCGAACGGTTGGCCACATGAGACCTGATAGCCAATAGTTATTCGAGATGCGTCTGCGTATGAATGAATCTTAACTGCGAGGAGAGACCCTGTGAACAAATCAATATTATCAATCGTTGCTTCTGTTTTTGGCTTACTGATCATCTTCATTTACCTGAATTTTGCAGTCGGACTAGTCCACTTCTCACAATTCATAACACTAGTCCTTGCTTTTGCAATTGCTCCAGTTGTTTTGTGGGGTATCGTCGAACTGTATTCTGATTTATCCAAAACCGATAACCTTGTCATCCTACGACTCGCTACGGTCTATTTGATCATTGCTTTTGCTTTTCTTCTGCTGATGTTGGTTGTTCAACAGGCGATCTTCATTTCAATGGATGAATTCATAGCCAACGAACCACTCGACGCCAACAAGAATATCCTTAAGCTCATTCTGAAGGGACTTAATCGAGTTCAGTTAGGAATTGATGTTGCATTCGATGTTTTCTATTCTCTCGGTCTTGTGCTTATGTCGGTTGTCCTTATGAAGCATAAAGGATTTGGTGTCCCTTTTGGAATTTATGGCATCGCCTGTGGTTCGCTTCTTTTGATATTCAACGTGTACACTTTTCCTATACCGCCAAGAAATGCCAATTTGTTTGATGTTGGGCCTTTAACAGCAGTGTGGTGGATTTGGATCATTGTACAAAGTATTAGACAAGGAAGAAGTAAAACAAATAATCGAACGACAACAGAAGCCTGAACGCAGACGCTTCACTGTTTACTGTTTACTGTTCACTTTCCACCACTCTCGCATCCTGTATTTCCCATGCAGCAAGTTATCACGAACATCATCTTCGACCTCGACGGTACGCTGGTTGACTCCAAACGCGACATTGCCGGCGCTCAGCTCTGGGTACTGCACCAGCTCGGTGTCGATTCGTATCAACTCGAAGACATCTACCCGCTCATCGGAAAGCCGTTGACAGAGACTTTTGCCACGCTTCTTCCGCCAGCCATGCACCACCGGATAGCGGAAGCCGCCGAGTTGTACAAAACGTACTATCCTCCACGGGCACTTGATTCCCGAACGTCAGGGAGACACTGGACGCGCTTCGAACCAGGGGAATCAGGCTTGCGACAGCCACAACAAAACTCACTCCCGGCACCCGCCGCGTGCTTACACATTTTGGCATCGACGGCTATTTCGACCAAATCCAGGGAAGCGACAACATCCCTTTCAAACCGGACCCGTTCATCATCAACAAGATACTCGAAGACCAATTGTGGGGGCGGACGGAAACTCTGATGGTTGGTGACACGGACAACGATATTCACGCTGGTAAACGGGCCGGCATCCCGACGTGCGGCGTGACGTATGGTTCACTATCAAAGGAACAGATGCAGCAGCTCGAACCGGATTTCATGATAGATTCATTGCCAGAGTTGCTCTCTCACATTCGATGATAGAAACTGGCCACGGATTAAGATCTGTTGGAATTGAATTCTCGAACAGAAGCACACACCCCTTCCATCCCCTCTCATGTGAGGCTTGCGGGATGTGAGAGGGAAACGACCTGTCCGCCATTCTCTGTGGCAAGGGGGTGTGTGCTTTTTCCGTGTCATCCGCCCGCTGAAACACGAAGTGCGTAAGCGGTTGTGCTGATCAAGGAGGACCATACCACCATGCGACACACTCTCTGCTTCGTACTGATCCTCTGCCTCATCCCCCTTTTTGCTGTCCGGGAGTTGAACTCTCGGACATGGGCCAACTTCGACAGTTCAACTGTCGAAGAACAGGGGGGAATTATGGTATGCGCGAGGCTTCAAGATTGAAACGTCCCCTCTGCGGGCAGAGAGAGGGGAGTTGAGGGGTGTGTGCTCTTTCCATGAACGCTCGAGTCGATGCCCCCAGATCTCCGCATATGTCGTGGACTAAATCAAGGATCTTCCAAGACAGAAATCCCGTAACACGCAATAGAACGAGGGACCACAAAGCCATGAAACATTTCATTTTCGCTACTCTCACCCTTTGCCTCGTCCATCATTCCATCATTCCATATTCTTCATCCGCTCAGCCTTCGAATTCATCTGCTCCTCACTGGATCTCTCCCTACCCCGCCGGAGCGACGAACGAGAAAACCCCCTGCCCCATCCTTCGATCCACGTTCACCGTGAACGGGCCGGTCAAGGCCGCCACGGTGCGCATCGTCGGACTGGGGCACTATGAGCTCTTCCTCAACGGGAAACGCGTCGGTACGTCGCTGATCAACCAGCCCTGGTCGCAGTACAACAAGACCATCTACTGGCAGGAATTCGACATCAGCAAACTTATCCGGAATGGAGAGAACGTTTGGGGCGTGATGCTCGGCAATTCCTTCTGGCAGGTCGGATCTGCAAACGATACGGGACGTTTCGTCAAGACCGACGCCATGCCCGATTTCTCCGGAGGTTATCCGTACCTGCTCTGGCTCGAAGCCCGACTCAAGGCCAAAGATGGTCGCGAGCAAACCGTGATCAGCGATGATTCTTGGAAGTGGAGCAGCGGTCCGCTCACATTCTCACATATCTATGCAGGCGAAGATTACGATGCACGACTTGTTCCCGCAGGCTGGAATGCACTCGGATTCGATGATCGCGCCTGGAAATCCGTGACTGCTCCACCTCCTTCGGGTTCGTTGGAACAGTACGCTGGTCCGCTGATGAAAGCATTCGAGGTTTTCAAACCCGTGAAGATCGTCTCTCCCAAACCCGGCGAGTACACATACGTCTTCCCGCAAAATTGCTCTGCGCTCCTGCGCTTTACGGTGTCGGGAGTTGCAGGACAAACCATTCGCTTTAAGCCGTGCGAGTATATGGACTCCACCGGACACGTGAAATTCACCTACACTTGGGGGACGGGCAAGGACATCTGGCATGACTACACCACCGCCGGCAGGAAGAACGAGTCGCACCAGACTCTCTTCTGCTACGTCGGATGTCAATATGTGGGCGTGACGGGAGCCGTGCCCGAGGGTTATCCGAATCCCCAGAAACTTCCTGTCATCAAGAAAATCGAGTTG
>JACVXU010000212.1 GCA_015661185.1 Bacteroidota bacterium | reverse complement strand
TTGACGCAGAAACCGAAGCCGCTTCTCCCGGCCGGCTTCAAGGTGATATTTGTTTCCTCGATATCGGCTGAGGCGATATCGCTTAATCGGGGGGAATACTGCATTTCGAAGGCTGGTCTCTCGATGGTGAACAAACTGTGGGCGTTACGCCTGGCTGAACTTGGTGTGCAAGTGTACGAACTTCGTCCCGGGGTCATGGCCACGGATATGACAAGCGCAGTCAAAGAAAAGTATGACAAGCAGATTGCCGAAGGTCTGGTGCCGCTCAGGAGGTGGGGAACTGCGGAAGATGTGGGCAAGGCGGCAGTTGCTCTTCTCTCAGGCCAATTCCCATTCTCCACCGGTGAAGTCATACACATTGACGGTGGGCTAAACATAAAGAGACTGTGAACGACTATGCTTCGCATTGATGATCAACTCCAGTTGCAATCCCTTGTTCCTGTGGTCGAACGGCTCTTCGAACTTTCGGGCCAGAAGATTCTGAATCTTCGACGCACCTGGAATCCTGCGAAGGGGTCTCCGGTATTTACCGTTCATGGAGTGTACGCCTCGAGAGGGTGGACGGAATGGACGCAGGGATTTCAATTCGGCTCCGCCGTCATTCAATATGATGTGTCGGGAGAGAAGGAATTTCTGGCGATTGGCCGCGAAGGAACGTTGCGGGAAATGCCGAGGCACGTCAGCCACGTCGGTGTCCACGATCATGGATTTAACACAATGAGCACGTGTGGCAATCTCCTGCGGCTGGTGGGGGAGAAGAGGATACCGTACGATGAGTGGGAAAAGAACTTCTACGAGCTGGCAATCAAGGTAAGCGGGGCGGTGCAAGCTGCACGATGGACTGACATTGGTGACAACCAGGGATATATTTACTCCTTCAATGGTCCTCATTCTCTTTTCGCCGACACGGTCCGGTCTTTGCGCGTGCTGGCAGTCGCTCATCAACTCGGACATGTTTTGATGGGAGAGAAGGACCGGAGGATCAGTCTGCTGGAGAGACTTCTTCAACACGCGGAAACGACGGCGAGGTTCAACGTCTACTTTGGCGAAGGCCGCGATTCGTTTGATGTTCGCGGAAGAGTAGCGCACGAATCTATATTCAATACGAATGACGGATCGTACCGATGTCCGAGCACGCAGCAGGGCTACTCACCGTTTTCGACGTGGACGAGAGGCCTGGCCTGGATTCTACTGGGATATGCCGAGGAGCTTGAGTTCCTTGCTGCACTTCCAAAAGATGAGTTGGCTCCCTTTGGAGGAACTGAGAAGATCCTGAGTGCATTCCGGACTGTTGCCCAGGCCGCAGCCGATTTCTACATCAAGTATTCTCCGACGGATGGGATTCCGTACTGGGATACAGGCGCACCGGGTTTGTCGAAGCTTGGCAACTATCTCGATCGACCGGCGGAACCATTCAATGACTCTGAGCCCGTAGACAGCTCGGCTGCAACCATTGCAGCGCAAGGGCTGATTCGGCTGGGCAATTCTCTCGTGAGCGCTGGAGAAAAGGGGAGTGGCGAGAGTTATCTGCGAGCAGGTCTGGCAGTGGCGTCGCGCGTGCTTCAGGAGCCATATCTTTCCTCAGATCCAAACCACCAGGGATTGATACTGCATTCAGTCTACCATCGGCCGAATGGTTGGGACTACGTACCTCAGGGAAAAAAAATCCCCTGCGGTGAGTCGACGATGTGGGGAGACTATCACGCACTGGAGCTCGGACTCCTGATCCTCCGGATGGCGAAGAACAGCCCTTACTACACTTTCTATATGACGTAACCCATGAAACGATCTGAAGTTCTCTCCCGCATAATTGAATCCGGCGTTGTAGCTGTCATCCGCATGAAGGACACCGACCGGCTCCTCAAGGTTATCGAAGCCGTGAGGCAAGGGGGCGTCAAGAGTATTGAGATCACGATGACGGTTCCCGGAGCAGTCGAAATCATCAGGCACCTGTCCACTGCTGTGCCTCCTGATGTGCTTATTGGAGCCGGCACTGTTGTGGATGAGGAAACTGCGGACCAGGTGATTGATGCCGGGGCAACGTTTGTGGTTGGGCCGGTGCTCAATCTCGGGGTTATCTCTTTGTGTGGAAAGCGCGATGTAGCCGTCATGCCAGGCTGCTATACCCCAACGGAAATCCTCACGGCGTGGAATGCCGGGGCAGACATCATCAAGGTCTTTCCGGCGACATCGCTGGGCCCGAAGTACTTCAAGGACCTGAGAGGTCCATTCCCCGATATTCGCCTCATGCCCACAGGCGGTGTGACCATTGACAACGTGGGTGAGTGGATTGCGGCAGGGGCGTGCGCTGTAGGTGTAGGGAGCGATCTGCTGGACAAGAAGGCCATCGAGGAAGGGCGATACGAAGTCCTGACCGAACGTGCAACCCGGATGGTTCAGAACTTTCTTGCGGCCAAAAAGAAATAGAAGGCCGTGAATTGAGATCCTCAGATGCTTCGACGGACCCTGCCCCGGCGCAGGTCCGCATTCTGCATGACGCAGGTGCTTCTGGGCGACTCAGAGAAAGCTTGGCATCCTGAGCGCAGTCCCGCTCGGCTTTTGAGCGGGACGAAGTCGGTCTTCGACTCCGCTCACAGAAAGCGTTCGCTGCCAGCCCGCCATGCGGTCTGGCGGGCGCTCAGACTGACGTTTTTTGTTTTTTTTGGGGAAGGGATAAACAGCCAACCCCAAAAAGTTATCGCCATCCTGAGCGCAGTGTCCGCCGTGAGGCGGACACGAAGTCGAAGGATCGAAGGATGTACCAGGCCGGTTCAGCACAGTCTTCGACCACGGTCGCAAAGAGCGCTCCCTGCCAGCCCGCCGTGCGGTCTGGCAGGCGCTCAGACTGACGACGATTTGTTTTTGAGATGGGTTCCGAGAGGAAGTCCCGTTAGGGCCGATATATCTGAAGATTCAAGAAGGCAATCATTCCATCGAGCTCCGTAAGGAGCGGCATACTCAGTTTCGAAGTCTCTTCAGAATTACTCCATACGATGCTTTGAATTTCCCGCCGGGCTTGAGCACTGTCAAGCCCATATTGTTGTTGAACGCGTTCGGCGCGCACGTCCACGGTTCAATCGCTACCGACGTTCCTGAAACCGGCCTGTAGAGTATCAAATACCTGTACTGTCCCACCCCTGAATCCTGCCAGAGTTGAATTTCCACTTTCAGCTTCCGATCGATAAGCTTCGTCGTTACCCTCTGCCGTTTCCTGCCAAAATCAAAAACTGAATCGAGCGTCTTATTGCTCAGCGGAATCGTGCTCCGTTTGGAGATCGGTTTCCTCACTTCACCTGTTGGGACTTTCGAGGGCGTGACCTCTACCACCGAATGTGCGGGGATTGACAACAGGAGCCGTTTGACGGATCCAGAGGTCCTGAAATACGGATGCCAGCCGTCTCCGATGGGGATCGGTTTGGAATCGATATTCCGGATCTCGGTCGTGCAGGTGAACGATCCGCTCTTCAGCGCGTACGTGAGACGAACTGAAAACTTGTATGGATACCCCTTGACGTTCCCTTTGTGGCGAGCCTCGAGCGTGACCGAGGCCGAGCGGTCCTTCACAGTAGTTTCGACAAGGCGGAAGACCTTGTCAGTGAAAAACCCGTGAATTGCGAAATTGTCGGATGAGTTTACTCTCAGCTTGTGGGTCTTGCCGCCGAAGCGGTACGTTGCGTTCGTGATGCGACCGGGGAAGGGGATGAGCTTCACACCTGCAAAGTGTTTGTTCTCGACGGTCTCGTCATAGAATAGAGGGAATTCAAGCAGCGAGAAAAGTCGCTTGTCACATCGCAATACCAATTCGCGCACCGTCGCGCCCAGCTTTGGGAGAATCGAAACATACTCTCCGGTTTCAAAGTTGACGAGCCTCACGGAGCGGGCTTTGTTCTTTCGGGTTGCAGCGAGTGTACGAGTTGGTTTCTTGAGTGAGATTGATTCAGCCATGAGTAGGTCCATTGGAGATAGATGAGAGGAGATGATAGTCTTCGGGCCGATTTACATTCCAGAAAATCTGAGGAGTGAAGAATGAGAGATCGGGAGTGATTGGGACACCAATGTGGTCAATGTTCAAGATCGTCTTGAGGACGGAATATTTTCCCCCCTGGAGATCATGCTCGATCGCGCCGAGGCTTGTGCTGTCATAAAGTCCGCATAATGGCTGCAAGACGCCGTCAAATATCGCGATCTTTGTCGGTGCAGCCGATTTGAAGCTCAGTATGTATTCAATGAGTCCGACCGGGATGAAGGGAGTGTCGCACGAAAGGATAAAGACCGGCAACGGCTTTGCGCGGTTCAACGCAGCCTGGATCCCACCGAGAGGACCGCATCCTTCAAAAACATCCGGTACAATCTCAAGCTTCAGAAAGCCGTACTTGTCTTTGCCGCCGCCGACAACTACCACTTCGCTGAGGAGGGCAGAAAGCGTATCTGCGGCATACTGGATCATCGGTTGGCCCCTGACCGGAAGAAGCGCTTTCTCCGCCCCCATCCGCGTGCTTTTTCCGCCGGCGAGGATCGCACCCAGGACGTCCGATTGCTTGCTCATTTTTGTTTGCGGGTAGACTGTTCTGACTTCAGAATGTCTTCAATCCAACTCATAGTTTGCTCCGATTAGTTCTTGAATAGTCACCGAACGTAGAGAAGCCCTCCGTTGGAAAAGAGGGCTTCAGCATTTCGACCAAGCTACGAACGCTTCATGTGTGATGCAAGCACCACTCAGCAGCCTTCCTTCTTTTTCTTCCCGGCTGCAGCTTTGGGCTGCGCTCCTGTGGGGGATTCGAGTTTCGGCAGCGCCATCTTTGGATAATCGGTTTCCGTGGCTCCTCCAACCTGTGGGGTTCCGCCGAAGAACGTGCTTAAGAGTTTCGTTTTTTCGAATGCAGCGGCTTCTGCAGGAGAGGCGTTGTCCGCCAATCTCGGGAAGAGGATGCTGTATTTCCATTCTTCCAGGCCGCCGCGCAGAATATAGACTCCTTTGTACCCGTTCGCTTTCAGGAGGAACCAGGCCTGGGCCGAATGAATGCCCCCGTCAGAATAGAAGACAATCTTCTCGTTCCTTGACAACTGGGATGCATCGAGGGATGTCATGGTGATGTTTTCGGCCGTCGGAATGTGATACTCAGTGAAGTCCTTTTCATCTCGCAAATCGATAAGGCGGTAATCCGGTTTCCCCTGAACAATCCAGCCGGCCAGCTCCTCGGATGCGACATGATCGACCTCTTTCTGGACGATCATCGCCAGCTCTGATGCATCGACCTTGAGCTGGGTACCCTTGTAGGGACTCCCTGCGAACAGTGCCATAAACCCCAGAATGAAAACGAAAAGGGCGAGTTTTTTGTTGAGCGAGAGGTTCTTGAGATAGTTTTTCATGATCAGGCCCTCGCTTTCTTCGCCGCCATCTTCTTCTCGACCCACTCGGCTCCGGCAAATCCGCCGAGCGCCATCAGAACGACAAGGAACACCAGCAAACCGTACGGGAGCCCGGCAATTTGAGGAAGCGTGATCTGTCCCATCGGTGTCGTCTCATAGAAGCTGCTCACCAACGGGAACGCCTCGCCGAAAACGAATATTCCGAAAATGACTCCCAGGAGGTAAACCATGCCGTCAATGCGCCCCGTTGATGCCGCAACGCACGATGTCCCGGGGCAATATCCGCCAACGACGAATCCGACGCCGAGGATCAGACCTCCGACGATTTGAGGGAGCAGAAAGGTCGGCGTAAGATAGACGAGTGAAAGATCCACGAAGCCGATGACCGAAAGATAGTAGACGCCGACCATCGCGGTGATGATTCCGGTGAACATGACCTTGAAGACGGTCAAATCGGTGAAGTAAAACTGTGCGGCCAGCTTCTTCGAGCTGCCGAATCCGGCCCGCTCGAGGAAGAACCCAAACCCGATTCCGATGATGAATGCGATGACGAGACTGACATCATCGCCGAACAAACCATATTTGAAGAAGGGCGCGTTCATTGCCATTGTCTCCTTACAAAGTAAGCCGCAGCATATGCGCCTCCGAATACCATCATCATAAAAGCCCAGCTACCGACATTGAACAGGGCGCCGCCGGTCAATGCCTGGCCGCTCGTACATCCTCGTGCAAGCTTCGCTCCGATCCCCATCAATCCGCCTCCAATG
>JACVXU010000211.1 GCA_015661185.1 Bacteroidota bacterium | reverse complement strand
AAAGATTTCTTTGGTTACTTTCTTTCTCGGAAAGAAAGTAACTGACGCTCCTACGCTCTAGCAAGTTGCGTCACAACGACGTGAATGAACGATCCCTTCTTCTGCCGAAGAGTCAACAGGCTGAAGCCACTAACCAGTAGTTGTTTGCTTAGAAGGTGCGTTACGCGAACTCCCTGATTTCCCGCTCTCCAGCTCATCAATCGTCTTCGGCCAATCATCTTTCAGCAACCTCGCAAGCGAACGGTCTGAAAGCATCTTCCCTCCGGTCTGGCACCGCGGACAGTAGTTGCATTCGTTCTCGGCATACACAATCCGCTGGACTTTCGATCCGCAGACAGGGCAGGGTTGTCCAAACCGTCCGTGGACGGCCATCTCGACGTGAAACGCCGTCACCTTCTCCGGGAATCCTGTGCCGGCCTTTTTCCTTAATCGTTCTGTCCACTCGTTCAGAATTGTAAGTGTCGAATGATAGAGCCTTAAGATCTCTTCAATCGTCAGTTGCCGCGTCAGTTTCAGCGGTGATAGTCCTGCGTGGTGCAGTATCTCGTCTGAGTACGCATTGCCGACGGCACTGAACAACCTGGGATCGATCAACGCACGCTTCAACGTACGGTTTTCGCGCAGCAAAGCTTCTCGGAACAATTCCAGGCTGGAATCCATCAGTTCCAGGCCTCCGCGCTCGAATTGAGCAAGATCCGGAGCGCCTTTCACAAGATGGATCGAGGCTCTTTTTTTTGTGCTCGCCTCCGTGAGCATCAGCGTTCCAGTGGCAAAATCGAAGGCCGCATGGGCGACCTTCCCCGATGCCTTTGCTATTGGCTTTTTCCAGTGAAACCGGCCGGCGATCATCAGGTGGATGACAATATAGAATTGCCCTTCGAGCTCGATCACGATTCGCTTTCCAATCCGCCACACACGCTTCACAATTTTGCCAGATGCACTACTTGATGGGGGTTCAACGGTGCGGAGGATAAAGGGATTGCAGAGACGGATGCTCTCGAGGCGCTGACCTACGATCCGGCTCTGAAGACTTTCAACATAGATCGTAAGATCGGGGAGCTCAGGCATAATGAGAGTGAATCATGGTAAGCGGTGTCCCTCTTGCTCGTCTTGATGGGAATGTGCAGAACGTGCGGCGTTGTTTTCTATTTAGGTCCGAAGTTGTAAGCAAATCCGACCCAGGGAATGAACGGGAAACCGCTGGATCCGAATTTCGAAGGTCGAATAAAACCCAAGTCCGCAGCAAGACTCTCACCGAAAAAGCGAATTCCAAATGAGTAGACTATGAGATCGATTCCGGGGGGTATCCAATTCTCGGTGATGAATTTGATGTTCCTGGTAATTCTGAACTCCCCGCCGAGGAGGAGAATCGGTTTGTTCGAAAGCTCGCCTTCTGCGAAGCCCCAACCGAGTCCGGCTGTAACAGCACCGTCGCTTGTTCCGTACGTGCCGATCCCATAGACGATTCCCACACCGGAAGCACTGCCGCTTGTCACATTGATATACAACACTCCCGCTGACAGATCGAAGTTCTTCAAGTGGAAGGGGGTGATCTTTGGAGCAATGTAGAAGATCTGGCTCTCGGCACCTGGAATCAATGACATACCGCCGGCGAGAGTCAGCACGTCTCCGATACCAACGGCTAGGAAGGGGAAGAAAACGTAGTACGTGGAGAAATATCCCTGTCCACTTTTCAGCGCTCTTCCCGTCGGAGCGAAGAACAGCCGGGTATAATTGGGGTCGGCCTGCCGGAACTCTCCGCTGACCACTGTGCCCGATAGCCGCACGATCGTCGAAATCTGCTCACGCGGAATGCGCATCTCGATCTTCGACAACGAGAGAAACCCGACCTGGCTCGAGTCCTGTGATTGAATCGTGCCGACGAACTCTGATCCGTCTTTTAGAACGATTCTGTGGACTGTCGCCGCGTGGGCGGAGTCTTGTTGCGCGAACGCGGGCTGGGAAAACTCCAATGCAACGAATATGAGAGCAACGAGTAGGTAGCGCATTCGGTCGTTGACAGATGTGTGACCCAATGTAAAGATCGCAAGCAAGAAAGGCAAGGTGGCGTCTGGCAGACCTCATGGTGCCCTTCGATGGTCAAACCATCGAAGATGATCCGTGTGAGGCAGTTCAACCGCGGAAGGCAATCGAAGGCAACACGAGCTGTTAGGGAATTTTCGAATTGATTTTCCCATGATGGACGAGTAAGTTGAATGGGTTGAAAAAAGGGGAATACAGAATGTGAGAGACAGAATGGTAGTAAGACCTCTCAGAAACGAAGGCGATGATGGTGAACAGTGAACCGTAAATAGTGAACCGATCAACGGGACACTTGAACTTGAAACTCAAAACTGAAAACTCAAAACACTTGTTCAGAAGTGCCGAAGAAAAAAACCGAAGAAAAAAACCATCATAGAGTCAACAGGTCCGGTAACCACCAGTCCTGAGGCAGACGAGTCTCAAACCACGCCTGAAGCAAAGAAGCCCGGCCGCCTCACCTCCATCATCGTGCGGGGAGCCAGGGTGCACAATCTCAAGAACGTCAGCCTGGAGTTCCCGCGGAACAAGCTCGTTGTCGTCACAGGCGTCAGCGGATCGGGCAAATCCAGTCTGGCGTTCGATACGATCTACGCCGAAGGTCAGCGGCGATACGTCGAGAGCCTGTCGTCGTATGCCCGTCAGTTCCTCGAAAGAATGGACAAGCCGGACGTCGACCTCATTCAGGGCATAAGTCCTTCGATCGCCATTGAGCAGAAGACCGCGACGCGCAATCCGCGGTCGACAGTCGCGACATCAACCGAGGTCTACGATTATCTCAGGCTCCTGTTCGGGCGCATTGGACAGACCTATTGCAGGGAGTGCGGAGAGCTGGTCAGGCGGGACACCGTCTCGACTGTCGTCGATCGTCTGCAGCTTGAACCCGATGGCACGAAAGCGTACGTCACATTCCCGCTGCACGATCACCCGGGACATACGCTGAAGGAGGAATGCGTGGCGCTGAAGAAGCGCGGGTTTTTCCGCATCGTCGTCAACGGTGAGCTCATCGACTTAAATGAAACCGAGTTCAAAGCCAAGACCAAAAAGGGGGTCCTCGTTCTAGTCGATCGTCTGGTGATGCGGAAGAACGACACAGAGAATGACAAGCGGCTCGCCGATTCCGTCGAAACGGCTTTCGTCGAAGGGGAAGGCCATGTTCTCATTTATCTCCTCGACTCGAAACAGCTTCTCCGGTTTGCCCAGCACTACGAATGTTCAAACGACGGAATACGGTATGAAGACCCGGACCCCAGGATGTTTTCTTTCAACAATCCTGTGGGAGCATGCCCAAAGTGTCAGGGTTTCGGGCGCTCGATGGGAATCGACATGGATCTGGTCGTGCCTGACCCAAACAAGACAATCCGGCAGGGTGCCATTCACCCGTGGAATTCTCCGAAGTGGCGTACAAATCTCAAGGACCTCCTGACCATATCTCGGGAAGCGGGTGTGCCCGTCGATGTCCCCTTCAAGCAACTGTCCCCTAAACAACTTGGCGTCATCCTGAGCGGATACGATGGATTCGACGGGATTCACAAGTTCTTCAAATTCATCGAGCGCAAATCATACAAGATCCACTACCGTGTCTTCATGAGCCGGTATCGGGGCTACACGACGTGCGATGAATGCAACGGCTCGCGATTACGGCACGACGCGCTCAACATCCGGGTGGCAGGAAGAACCATCCACGAAGTCGTCTGCATGAACATTGCAGAAGCGAACGAGTTCTTCCTTCAGATCAAACTCACGAAGTTTGAGCTCGATGTTGCCCGCAGGATTCTTGAAGAGATCCGGAAACGACTTAAATTCCTCAACGATGTCGGCATCGGCTACCTGACACTCGGTCGCCTCACGATGACGCTTTCGGGCGGTGAGTCGCAGCGCATAAACCTCGCAACATCCCTGGGCTCGTCGTTGGTCGGGTCCCTCTACGTGCTGGATGAGCCGAGCATCGGGTTGCATCCGAGGGATAATCACAAACTGATTAGTATCCTTAAATCGCTCCGAGATGTCGGCAACAGCGTTCTGGTGGTGGAACACGATGAGGAAATGATCCGCTCCGCGGATGTCGTCATTGATATGGGCCCGCGGGCGGGAGAACACGGCGGAGAAGTGATCTGTTGCGGCACCGTCGAGGCGATGCTAAAGCATCCGACGTCGCTTACCGCACAGTATCTCAACGGAAAGCTCAAAATCCCGACACCGCGGAAGCGCCGTCGCGACATGGAACAGTCAATTCTTGTCAAAGGAGCGGCTGAGCATAACCTCAAAGGGATCGATGTGCGTATCCCGCTCGGGATGTTTGTCTGTGTCACCGGTGTGAGCGGTTCAGGGAAGAGCACACTTGTACACGAAATCCTGTATGCCGGCATCCAGAAGATGAAGGGTGGATTCGAGGGGAGCGTTGGGAGGTTCGGCTCGATACAGGGGGCTGAACACCTTGAGCGCGTGGAACTCGTTGACCAATCGCCCATTGGCCGTTCGCCCCGGTCAAACCCGGTAACATATCTCAAGATATTCGACTTGATTCGTGACTTGCTCGCTCACACACAGGCTGCGCGAATCCGGGGGTATATGCCAGGTCACTTCTCGTTCAACGTACCTGGTGGGCGGTGCGATGTCTGCGAAGGGGACGGGTTCCAAAAAGTCGAGATGCAATTCCTGGCCGATCTCTACCTGACGTGCGAATCATGCAAGGGGAGAAGGTTCAAAAAGGAAGTGCTCGAGGTTCGGTACCACGGGAGAAATGTCGACGACCTTCTGAAGATGACGATTACTGAAGCGATTGATTTCTTTGCCCAGCATCCCGATGGAAGGAAAATTGCACAACGGCTGAAGATCCTTGATGATGTCGGTCTGGGCTATGTTCGATTGGGCCAACCTGCGACGACGCTCTCGGGCGGAGAGGCTCAACGAATCAAGCTCGCAAACCATCTTTCCGCTTCCAAATCGGAAGGACATGCGTTGTTCATTTTCGATGAACCGACGACCGGTCTCCACTTTGACGACATCGCGAAGTTGCTCAAGTGTTTCAGCGCTCTGGTTGAAGCAGGGCACTCTCTGATTGTGATTGAGCACAATATGCATGTTGTGAAGTGTGCAGATTATATCATCGACCTCGGCCCGGAAGGGGGAGATGCGGGAGGCCGGGTTGTTGCGACGGGTACACCGGAGGAGCTGGCAAAGGTTGCTTCGTCGTATACAGGCAGGTTTTTGAAAGAGTACTTGTGAAATCAGCAAGGAACATCCATATGAAACATGTCATCGTTGTTGTGTTGGCTCTTGCATTGGCCATTTCGCCTGCACTCTCGTCATCTGACAGAAGGAAAGTGGGAATCGGGGTTGTGCTCGGTGCGCCAACAGGGTTCACGGTCAAATACTGGGAGAGCCAGCGTGTGGCATACCAGGGATCGATAGGAGGGATGTTCCATGGGGGACTGATGATAGCGGGAGATTACCTTGTTCAGCAGAACGCGCTGAGGAATCAGCAGGTGCCATTCTACTATGGAGCAGGCATGTTTCTCGGGGACGCAGGATTTGGAGGACCCGACTATTCGCACGGTAAACTGGCGCTGGGTGTACGGGCTGCGTTCGGTTTGGACTACGCTCCCCGTGAGCATCCCATTGATGTGGCAATCGAGCTCGGACCGTCTCTTCTCCTCACACCGGTCGTAGGGATGGGTGTCCAACTCTCAGTCTCGTTTCGCTTCTATCCGTGATCTTCGGTGAGAAGTCCGACTCCTGACTTGAATGGCCTGGCAGGAATCGGACTTCTTCCTCGCTCATCAACGTTGCATAACTCTTAAATTCCCAGACTTCGTTTCGACGGTGAGCTTTCCGTTCCCATTCCCGATTTTTCCCATTGCATAGCCGCCTCCCCCCTCGAATGACTTTGTCTTCGCGAGCGGCAGGTTCGTCTCGATGTGTCCGTATGTCACATTGAGATCGACGTCACCGCTGAACCCCGTCGGAATTTCGAGATTGACCTTTGCGTATTCGTTCTTGATGTCGACAAAAGTGGGTGCGAGTGTGAGTGCGAGATCAATCTGGCCGCCCGTGTTGGACACCGTGACCCGTTTCGCGCTCACATCTCTCAACGAGAGCGTGCAATACTCTGTCGTAGAAGTCCAATCCCCCGATACTCCTGATGCACGCACGTTGGAGCTCTTCGACTTAATCTCGACGCTCCCCCTGATCTCCTTCAGTTCGATGGTGCCGTACGGGTTGTTGATTTGAACCTCGCCCACCGCATCGGACAGGGAAATTGGACTCGATTGTCCGCTCAGCGTGATCGCGTTTCCCGCCTTGCCCCTGACATCGCTGATTTTTATGGAGCTGTAGTCCCCATCCACCCTTACACCGTCCATGCCTTTTGCGTGAATCTTGCCGCTCTTGTCTTCAACCTCCAGCATTCCACCAATGTCGTTCGCCGTGATGTTCGAGTAGTCCGATCGGATGGTGGTATTGCCGCCGACGCGATCCACTTTGATTGTCCCGCTTGTCGAAAAGATGACGAGAGACTGGGTAACGTCCCTGGCGGTGATGTTCGAGTAGTCGGCATCGATCGTCGCCTTGCCGGTAAACTGGTCGACCAGGATCGTCGCACTCTTGCTCGAGAGCTGGAGCGAGCCGCCGCTGCGCTCGATCGTCGTTTTCCCGTAGTCGTTCATGATTTCCTGAATGGCCGAGCAGTTCTTCAGCACAACGGTGTTGCCTGTCCCATCCAGCCGGAGCGGCCCTTTCATCCCATCCAAAGAAATGGAGCCGTAACGCACGTCTGCCGACAAAGAATTGGATTGTGGTACGTAGATTTCTCCTTCGATCTCTTTTTTCATGAAGCCCCCGGAGAAGATCGACGTGACCCACGACCAGAACGATCGACGGGCTTTGCCGGACATGTCGGCTTCCTGGTAGGTTATTATCAACGCCTCGGCTGACTGCGTGTACTTGAGCGAGATCGCATCGAGGAATCGCTGTTCATCTCGTACATCGGAAGACGAGTAGGAAATGTCCAGCCTGATGGAGACTTCATCCTTTTCCCAGGACTTCACCTTGATGTTCGCCCCGCTGAAACCTCGCATCTCTATGCGCTGCGAAGGCTGGGTCTTGAAGTGTTCCTCGATTGTGCGATGCCGGTCCGGGGTTTCGAAGAACAGTGATGTCGCTGTCGCGACAGCCAGAATCAGTGCTTTCATAGTTCAATTTCTCCCTCTTCAATCATCTGCTGAAGAATCTGAAGTTTCTTGCTGTAGAGATCACGGAGTCGTTCTCGCTTCAACGGCGAGAGGTCGGTCCCATTTGTCTGTCGGCGCAGCTCTGTAATCGCCGCGTCCACGAGCCTGAGTTGTGCGTGCCGTTGCGAGAGTTGCCCCGCACCGCGTGAGTACTGCACAGTGTTCACATTCACCGATGGCATCACTCGTTCGAATTCATGAATTGCTGAAACGTAGGCCTGCTCCAGCCGGAGAGGTTGAGGCTGAGAATTCTCAAATGTCTGGCGTGCGATTGTCCAGGCACCGACAAGTGCAAGCCCGAGTAGCACGGTGGCCGCCATCCCATACAGGAAGCTCCTCCGGTCTTTCACAAGCATTGGCTCCGTGCGATCTCGGGACGAGGAACGCCGGATGGATTGCCACATAGCGTTTGTGCTCTGCTTGTTGGGCAGCTCATTCGGAGTGTAGAAGTCTTCAGGTTTGATCATTGATTCGTCTCCTTGTTCCATCGCTCCTGGAGGCGTCGCTTCGCGCGCACCAGAAACGTTCGCGATGAGCTTTCCGCAATTCCCAGCATCGAAGCGATCTCGGCGTGCGAATACCCCTCCACTTCGTAAAGAATGAACACGGTTCGCTTGGATTCATCGAGGTCGTCCATCCAGCTTTTCATCATTTGTCTCCACTCGAAGTTGTCGGATTCATGAGATGCGTCTTCCTGTTCATCCTCTGCAGGCACGAATGCCACAATCTGTGCCCGACGCCAATCAGATCTCATCTCGTTGAGCGCGAGTGTGAAGAGCCAGGAAGAGAAGCGGGACCGCCCATCAAACGAGTCCAGATGCTCAAATGCTTTGATAAACGCCCTCTGGACCCACTCCTCAACCTGATCGGTCTCTGGAGAGAACTGCCTCAGAAACCGAAACAAACGAGTGACGTTTGCGGAATAGAGCGCGTGGAACGCACGTTGGTTCCCCTCTTTAGCTTCGGTGATCCAGACTAGTTCTTCATCCATAAGGGAGCGGGCCGCTGCTCAGAAGTTAGATGATTGAGAAAGTCGAAACGCTACAGCTCGTGAGAAGTATTTCGAGAGGCAAAACGGGAGAAGCTCAACCTCCCGGGTGATTGTTTGTGCGGTTTGACGTGTGGGTGACTCGCGTCACAACCTGGCGCCTCTTAACCTCTTACATTGAATACGAGATTCTGAAGCACTTTGTTGATCTGTAGAGCTCAGGGGAGGCTCCATGGATTGCAAAGTGCTTCAGTGCTTTCTGCCAGGGCTCTCAAT
>JACVXU010000210.1 GCA_015661185.1 Bacteroidota bacterium | reverse complement strand
TATTGCGGAACAACGCTGCTGAAACCTCTGATTGACTCATGAACAGCTCATTGGCTAAGTCCGTAGTTCGCCAGCGGTCATTTTTGAGGCAGATGATCTTCAGAAGAACCAATAGATCTTGTGGTCTGAGCCCGGTCAATTTTCTCATGTTTCACCTTTTTGGGTATTGCTTATCGCGAATTGCGATATGCAATAATCGAGCTTTTCACCGAAAAAATCAAGCTAAATATTTCCCACATTGGAACAAGTGTTCAAATCTTCTGAAGACACCAAAGATGTTGATCCCCTGAAGACAGCCGGTCAATAAAGAACAAACGAGGACCGACGATGGCGGCAAGACTATGAGCACAAAATTCCTTCCGATGCCAAGGGGCATAGCGGGCTATTCTCCGCGAAGTGAAGTGCCACCAGGTGGAAGGTGCGTGGCAGGGACGTCTTTGAGAATGCGGCTGTCCAAAATGTAGGTCGAAATGTCATTTCGACCACGTCGAGTTTTAGAAATTATCGATTTTTCAGAATTCCCGGGGTAGCCGTAAGGATCGATAGTACGTTTTGGACAGCCTCGAAAACCGAGCCGTCCGAGTTACCTCGTTGACGGGGTTCATCCCGCAGAGCGGGACAAGTCGGATGGCGTGGAGAAGCGGTTTTGCCGATCCTACTAGACTACCGCGTTTGCTGGTCGCGGCCAGGGGAATGAACGAGGCTGCTCTTGACTTCCATCCTTGTTGTCCGACAGTTGAACTGTCGGACATGGGCCTTCTTCGACAGTTGAACTGTCGAAGAACTGTTCCGGAATAAACTACGCTGCTCTTGACTTCAATGAACACATTTCGCTATTTGTGTCTCAAGCGCGGGAAGGATTATACTGAATGGTCCTCGAAGCTGAGATTCTCAGAGAGCACTCGAAGCATCAGACTGTAAGAATTGCCAGGTGGATTGGTGCCGATCGCCGGCGATTCAGAAAACTCATGGAGTTGCTTCTCCACGGTGAGTATCGTGTCACACAGCGATCAGCCTGGATTGTCAGCCAGTGCTACGAGCAGCATCCTCGTCTCATCACTCCCTGGCTTCCGGCAATGCTGAAGAAAATGCAGGAGCCCGGGGTTCACGACGCTGTGAAGCGCAATGGTGTTCGAATCCTCCAGTGCATCGAGATCCCGGATTCTCTCCTTGGTACTGTCGTGTCGCTCTGCTTCGACTATCTCAATTCTGTCGATGCGCCGATCGCTGTAAAAGCGTACTCAATGACTGTCCTGATGAAGATCGCCGAACGAGAACCCGACTTGAAGCGCGAACTGCGTGATTCAATCGAGCTCCTGCTTCCGTACGCCGGACCCGGAATTCACGCACATGCAAGGATGGTGATGAAGCGGCTCGAAGCTGATCCGGTAAAGACTTGAACGCACACTGCCCGAAACCTCAGGAAGACCTCTGATGCCGCACATCGTGATACTGCTGGCCAGTCTCCTCTCCGTTGCCATCCCGACAAGCATCGTTGAGGCGCACCATGCATCACAAGGGGACAGTACCGTCGTCGTGCTGCTCGGCACAGGAATGCCGCGCCCCGATCCGAAGGCTTCCGGACCCGCGACCGCTGTTGTCGTCGGAAACCGCGTGTTTCTCATCGATGCGGGGCCGGGCGTTGAGCGTCAGCTCAGCGCAGCACAACTTCCGATCAACGGAGTGACGGCGCTCTTCATCACCCATCTTCACAGCGACCATACTCTTGGCTACCCGGACCTGATCTTCACATCGTGGGTGATGGGTCGAAAAACAGCACTCCAGGCATTCGGGCCACACGGCCTTCAAACCATGACAAATCACCTGATCGCAGCGTTTGCCGAAGATATCAAAGTCCGGGTTGAAGGCTTGGAACATCAGACTCCGGACGGATACAAAGTCTCTGTTCATGAGATCGACCCCGGCGTCATCTATGACAGTCTTGGCGTTCGCGTAACGGCGATTCGTGTCCGACATGGCAACTGGGATAAGGCACTTGCTTACCGCTTCGACACACCAACCCGGTCTGTCGTGGTCTCTGGAGATACACGCTACGACGAGGGTCTCATCGAACCAGCACGAGGGGTCGATGTCCTCGTTCACGAGGTGTACTCCGGGGCAAGACTTAAGCCGGAGCCGCGTCCTGGAGGTGAAGATTGGCCGAAGTACATGCACGACTTCCACACATCCGACACCGAGCTGGGTGCATTAGCGGCTCGTATTCAGCCTAAGCTGCTTGTCCTGAGTCATATCATTCGGATGGGGGCCACTGACGACGAACTTCTCGCGGGGATACGGGCAGGCGGATTCACCGGCCGCGTGGTCGTCGGACACGATCTCGATCGATACTGAACAAGACCATCGATGGACGGATGATATGGAACAGATACGCGCTCAATTCGAGATTAGCGACTCGCAATCCGAAATTCTCGGGGAGGTACCACCGCCATGATTCAAGCCACCGATCTCACCAAGCGTTACGAGGACAATCTCCTCGCCCTGGATCACCTCAATCTCACTATTCAGCCAAATCAGATCTATTGCTTGTTGGGGGCCAACGGCGCTGGCAAGACGACCACCATCAATTTGTTCTTCAACTTCATCGAGCCGACGAGCGGGACGGCAACGATAAACGGCATCGATTGTGCGAAGAATCCGATCGAAGCGAAAAAGCACGCGGCGTACGTCTCGGAGAACGTGATGCTGTACGGCAATTTCACAGCGAGACAGAACCTGGACTTCTTCACGAGTCTGACAGGAAGAAACAACCTGAAGAAGGAAGACTTCTATGGAGTGATGCAGGAGGTGGGATTGCCCGAGCGGGCGTTTGAACAACGGGTAAAGACCTTCTCGAAGGGGATGCGGCAGAAACTCGGCATCGCCATTGCGATTCTGAAGCAGGCTCCAGCGTTGTTGCTCGACGAGCCAACCTCAGGGCTCGATCCGAAGGCCGCAGCAGACTTCGTGGATCTTCTCTTCAAGCTTCGAAGCGAAGGAAAGGCGATCCTGATGTCGACCCACGATGTCTTTCGTGCAAAGGAGGTCGCCGACAGAGTCGGCATCATGAAGGGGGGCATGTTGATCACGGAGAAGACAAAGGAAGACCTGCAGTACGAAGACCTGGAGAAGCTGTACTTGAAGTATATGGAAGTCAGTCAGATTGCGGATTGATGGCGTTTCGCGTGGTTTCCTTGCGACTAACGGTTCGTTCTGGAGTCGGACATGATCTGGCGCATAGCTAAAAAAGAAATCCTGGAGAATCTCCTATCTTACCGGTTCTTCATTCTCACCGGCCTGCTCGCGTTGCTCATGCTGGTGGCTGTCATCGTCGGCTATGGCGATTTCCTCCAGCGGGTCGAGAACTTTGAAATCCTCCGCCCTGCACCGGGTAGTCCGAACATCATCATCGAGCCGACACCAATGTCGATTCTCGCAAAGGGGCTGGAAGCGAACTTGACCCGGCTTCATGAGATATCCATGCTCGGCATCCAGATTCAACAGAACCAGCAATCGGTCAACCGGATCTTCGCACTCTTCGCGGTTCCCGATATGCTGTTCATCATCAAGGTCGTCCTCGCCCTCATCGCCATCTTGTTCTCGTTTGACGCCATCGCTTTCGAAAAGGAGCAGGGCACGTTGAAGCTCCTTCTCTCGAACGGCATCCGGCGCCCTTCGATCATCCTTGGAAAAGTCTTCGGGCGATTTGCGCTTGTCTTCGTGCCGTTTGCGATGCTTTTCCTGCTAGCGCTACTCGCAATCTCCCTCCTCCCTGCTATCGCAGTGACGGGTACGTTCTGGCTAAAGAATTTCGCCTTGCTGCTCAGCGCATGTGTCTACACACTTCTCTTCACGGCAGCGGGTACGTTCGTCTCTTCGGCGGTCCACCGGAGTTCGACATCCATGGTGATCAGTCTGACCCTCTGGCTTCTCTTCGTCTTCGTTATTCCGAACTTCGGCACGCTCCTGGCGAAGAGTCTTTCTGCCGTGCCGACGAGCGAGCGCATCGAGATGGAGGGGCGCTTGAGCACGATTCAGGCTATCTACGAGAGAATCCAGCGGGAAAAAGAGAGCCGGGACGGGTCGGAACATCGGCGGATGATCCAGCAGATCAGGGAATCGACGCTGAGACTGCTCGAACTGTACCAGCCAAAGATGAACTCCCTGACGCAATTGACAAAGGCGATTGTCCGCTTCTCGCCGTCAGGAGCTCTGCATTTTCTCATGACGGATGTTGCGAACACAGGATTGTACGAGGAGGCCCGGATGAAGGATGCCGTTGTGCAGCATGTAAACCGGAACTTCGGCCGCATCAATCATCTGGAACAAGGATCACCTGACACGTTTTTGTACACCCGCTCGTCGCTGAGCGAAGTCCTGGCCGAGACAGCGTTCGTCGATATCCTGGTGGTTTTCTTTTATACAGTATTTTTCATTGGGGCGGCATACATGCGATTTCTCGTCTATGATCCTCGCTGACGTTCGGACCAACCTTCAGTAGGGAGAGGAAAATCAAGATGCTCCGGGTGCTCATACGAAAAGAATTGCTCGACAATCTCCTTAACCTCCGCTTCATCGCCCTCTGTGTTGTGGCAATCCTTCTGATCTTTTCCTCGATCGTCGTTTTGACCGGACTTCACAACGAGGACGCGGGCGACTACCACAACCGCCTCAACACTCAGGACGCATTCATCGATCGGTACGGGCACTCCAATCGTATCTCCTGGATGTCGAGCATTCCCCGGGAGCCATCGCGCTACCAACCGTTGGTGCTTGGCATCGACCGTGACGCCGCCCAGGAGAACTTCGTTAACAACCCGGTTCCCGTTCTCCTCTCTAAACTCGATCTTGTTGTCATCGTCTCAATTATCATGAGCCTGATAGCCATTGTACTGTCGCATAACGCGATTGCCGGCGAACGCGAGGACGGGCTTCTCAAGCTGATGCTCTCGACTTCCATCTCCCGGTCGACGATCGTTCTCGGGAAGTTCATCGGGGGCGTGGTCACCCTCATTATTCCCTTTTCGCTCGGCGTACTTCTCGGACTTGCTTACATTTCGATCGACGCAGATGTGCGCCTGCAATTCATGGATTTTGGGGTGTTCGGTCTCCTTCTCGCGCTTTCCTACATCTACATAACGGCATTCTACGCTCTGGGACTCCTCTTTTCTGCCCGGTCACGGACTTCGAGTGTGGCTGTTCTGAAATCCCTTTTTGCCTGGGTCGTGCTTGTGCTGGTGTTACCCAACGTCAGTCCATTTCTTGCGGCACAGATTTACAGCATCCCATCCAGGGCCAAAATCGACCTTGAGCTGAACAAGATCGAAAGCGATGACCGGGACGAGATTCTGCGGAAACGGATACAACTGATGTTTCAGACGACATTCTCAGATCTTGCATTCATCCGGTCGATGACGAAACCCGAACTCCAGAAAAAGCTGACAGACGATTCTGCCTTCAGAGAGCGATATGCCCAGTACCAGAAGGCCTTTGACGATCTCGTTCGGGATGTGAACCGGGAGCAGCGGCGGATCGCCAACGCCATTCGCGAATCATTCGACAATCAATCGCACCGCCAGGAGGACTTCGCGACCGCTCTCGCCTCTTTGTCTCCGCTGTCCAATTTCGTCTTTGCAGCAACAGATGTGGCAGACGTCGGGCTTCACAGCGACACCGAGTGGGGATCTCAATCTTCGGCCTATAATCGCGCATTCGGAGACTATGTCGAGCTGCGATACAATGAAGAGAAAAAAAAGAATCCGGCCTTCACGTCTAACGATTACCTCGACCTGCGGGCGCGTCCCCGGTTCCAGTTTCAGCAAATGCCCCTCAGCGCGAGGATCGAGCGAATTCTTATCCCGGCGGGCATCCTCATGGTATTCAATCTCCTGTTTTTCGCTGGTGCGTTTGTGAGCTTTTTGCGTTATGATGTGCGATAAGAGTACACGTTCAACGATGGGATGAGGTTTGTAACGGGGAATGGATCGGTGGGATTCCGGTTTGCTGCGAAGTGACCATTGCCCACTACTTTTAGTTTCGCCGTTGAATTTCCGGCGGCGACAACAGAATAGAAGGATAGAAGCGGTCTGATGGCACACTTCCAAAGAAGCAGTTTGGCATTGCCGATAATATTGTCAGCAGGTGGATGTGCCTCAAAAAATGATGGCGCATTAGTGAATCCGCTCAAGAGGAAGAGCTGTTCGAGACTCTGTGGCGTGAACGCTCTCATGTGAGTCAGGTCAGAATAGATGATATGGTTCATCAAAGAGTAGCCATTTGGTGCCTGGACAACTAGTCTTCCGCCACTCCTGAGTGAGATATACACAAGGTTGGTTAGCGTGACCAATTCATCATATGTGAGATGCTCGAGGATATCGATGGCGAGTACACAATCATACGCATCTTTCTTTCCCTCCAGGTAGTTTATCGCATTTGCACAGGAAACACCTCGTAAACCGAAAACGGCTCTAGCTTGTTCGACTTGGTCCTCGCTAATGTCCACGCCTTCAATTGAGTCATATTGCAGCTTCCTCAACTCATCCATAAAAACGCCATACCCACAACCCAGATCGAGAATCTTCGTCTTTCTGTCTGTCGGAATTCGCTTCAGGAAATTGTGCCGAAAGTATCTACGCTTCCATTCAACGAGTGTCGCTAGCGGTGTTGAGTCTCGAATCGCTTGAGTCTTGCTGTAGTTCGAATACTTGTTCATTTGTTCCCAGCCAGGGTCAAAGGGGGAAAGAGCACGGTCTTATCTTGAGGCGACCTCACTTCATCATCAACCTATTCATTTCTTGTCATAGTGTCAACTCGGTTCCATACCTGAACAACGGTTGTCTTTTCTCCCTAATCACCGTATCTTTCGGTCATCAGAGTCAGCAAGAAATCGTGTCGAGCATGTTGTCGCCCTATCGCTCATCAACGACAGCCAACCCGCTTCGATCCCCTTGTTGTCCGACAGTTGACTTGGCCGCCGATAGTGGAGGAGAGAGCGCTTTTCAGACTAGAAGTGGAGGGGTGGGCAGCACAAGGAGGCACATTCAATCTCCGTGCGCCTCTACAAACTCGATGAGTCATCCGAGTTCGCCGCGGAGAAATCATGGCAAGCTCTTGGGCAGAATTTCTGCATACGTTTTAGCTATAGAAACTTCCCTTTGTGAATCTCCGAGGAGCCAAAGATGGAAAGCGGGACGTCCACTTTCTTTTTGCCCCTCCAAAAAGAAAGTGGACAGAAAGAAAAAGGAGGCCGAAATCGAACCCGCGGGTTGGTGCTGCCTCCCGCGTGCCGAAATTTCCGTGCAGGTGCTACGCAATTGATGATAGCAGCTGACTCTCCGCACGGAAATTACGGCAAGTGCGTTGGAGGAATTTCCACGTGCGTTATGATTTCGGAAGTTCTCTTTGGTTACTTTCTCTTCAAAGAGAAAGTAAC
>JACVXU010000209.1 GCA_015661185.1 Bacteroidota bacterium | reverse complement strand
CAACCGACTCTCGTAGAAGCGACCTTCAACACTCTGAATGAACCGCAGACGGAGTATCAATAGTAGAAGGAGAGCCAGCATAATGCCCATTGAGGCATACATTCCCAGCAACGCCACCGCGCGAAAATCTTCAAACACATTGATTTGAACGAACGCGTAATGGTGTAGAGCCTCGAATCCGCAAAATAACAAGAGGCACCACAGGACTTTTTCCATATACGCACTCTTTGGAGGATCAGCCAAGTATTGGTATAGGATGAACAGGAGGATTGAAACAATCGAGAGCGAAGCCATAACTATAGACGAGCGCCACAAAGGCCTAAGGACCAATAGACTAATGTCATCTCCTCGAAAATATGGCAAGACCTCTGAGACACGAGCTTCTCGATCCATTGTTGAACAGTGGATCCCCAATTTGGCGCTTTCGGGCAGGTACTGACTCACTTGAGATGCGATCTCTTTTGGTGAAGGCTTCGTCACTCCGCCTCTCTGGAGGTCCTCTGTGGCCGCACGTATAGCCCTGAAATCCTCAACATCTGAGGTTGTGTACAAGTACTTTGGATTTGCATAGTAGGGATAGAACAGATACCCCCATACACTGCCAGCCACAACAAACGCTAGGACATACTTTTGAGATTTGCTCAATCCACGCAGGCTCAGATCGACGATCAGATAGATTACACATCCTGAAAGTAGCAGGAAGTAGATTTGTACTCGATATTGGTATTCGTAGAAATCGGCCCAATCGTCAAGCGGGATCAACAATCGCTTGGTCAAGACAAACAGCTCGAACCAGAGACCATACAGAAAGAACAATGCAGCAAGAAAAAGGAAGAACAACCTTGTTTCCTTGACGATTTCCCTTCGAAAGAGGAATAGCGAGACGACTCCTAACAATGCGCTCAAGTTCTCCAGGAGTATACGACTAATTCGAGTGGACAAATCTTCCGGACTGGTCATCGCACCCGCTAAGTTTATGACCAAGAATGGGAACCAAGTCAGGAGGATCTTTTGATAGAGTTTCATAAGAAGAGACGGCGCAGCAAAATGTAAGCTAAGTTGAGACAGACGTTGACCAATAGCGCGGCTTGCCAAATTCCGTGGACATGGTCCAGGAATACGATTTGACGATCGCCACGGAAGGGTACACCTTTTTCGAAGCCCAGTCAAGAGTTTTCACGCTACATTTCCGAAATATCTCGGATATCGATTTGCAATTCGTTGCGCATTGGCGAGCAGGCGTATGCAATATGCCCTTCGAGAACCCTTCCTCTCACCTTTGCCAATACTAAGAACCGGTGAATATTCTGTGATTCTTGAGAGGTAAAGTTGAGAATTCTCTCAAGTTTGCGAGTCGAATACCGAAATATCGATGAATTCGTGAAGCATGCGCTGATACACTGGCTGGCATATTTCTTGACATTCCTGATTGTCAAATATGAAGAAGAGAGGAAACGCGGAAGGAGACCATACTATGGATGCGGAAACCCCGGTCTATTCGATTGGCACTGTGGCACGAATGCTTGGCGTATCGGTTTTCACACTAAGGATGTACGAGCGTGAAGGACTGATCATCTCGCACAAGTCCGATACAAAGCACAGACGCTACAGCCAGAGCGACGTCGAGCGGATCAAGTGCATCAGGCGCGCCATCAATGAGCTGAAGTTCGGCATCGCCGGCATCAAGGGAGTCTACGCTCTCATCCCCTGCTGGAGCATCGTCAATTGCTCGCAACAGGACAGGGCAAACTGCGAAGCATACAAAGGACACTCGAAGCCATGCTGGGCGCACAAGCATGAATCAAATACCTGTACCTCCAGGGTGTGCAGGGAATGTCCGGTCTATCAAAAACTGACAGATTGTGCGAAGATCAAGAAAAGCATATTAGCCGCTTCGGTCCCCGCCTAAGCAGGAATTCCTCAACAATGAGGGTATGATGAATTCGATTTCACGAAGAAGGTTTATGAAAATCTCTGCGGCCACCATCAGCCTGGCTGCCGCCGGATGCGCACTCAAATCAGGAACATCAAGCCTGGGCACGAAAGAGAAGCGCAAGGGGATACAGAAAATCCCGACCTATTGCGACATTTGCTTTTGGAAGTGCGGAGCCATCGCCTATGTCAAGGATGGCGAGCTTTGGAAAATCGAGGGCAACCCGGACGATCCGCTCAGCCGCGGCCGGCTCTGTCCACGCGGCACTGGCGGCATCGGAGCTCACACGGATCCCGACAGACTCCGCACACCGCTTATCCGAAAACGCGATCGAGGCGAAGAGGTGTGGCAGGAAGTGACCTGGGATGAGGCACTCGGACACATCGCCGACAAGATGCAGAAGATCAAATCGGAGTACGGACCGGAGGCCATGGCGCTTTTCAGCCACGGCATCGGCGGCAATTTCCTGAAACACACTCTGAACGCATACGGCACCCCGAACATCTCTGCACCATCTTTTGCCCAATGCCGCGGGCCACGCGATGTCGGGTTCCGCCTCACATTCGGCGAGGATGTCAGCTCACCCGAGAGAACCGACATCAAAAACGCTCGGTGCCTTGTCCTCATCGGAAGCCATCTGGGAGAGAACATGCACAACTCGCAGGTGCAGGAGTTTGCGGATGCAATCCAGAACAACGCTTCGATCATCGTCGTCGATCCGCGATTCTCCGTCGCCGCCAGCAAGGCTAAATGGTATTTGCCGATCAAACCGGGAACAGATCTCGCGCTTCTTCTGGCCTGGATGAACGTGATCGTCAAAGAGAACCTCTACGACAAGGAGTATGTAACCAAACACGGTTTCGGCTTTGATCAATTTGCCGCCGAGCTCCTCCCCTACTCTCCCGAGTGGGCATACACGGAGACCGGCATTGAGCCCGATGTCATTCGTGAAACGGCACGCGAGATGGGTCGCTACAAGCCTGCAACACTGGTTCATCCGGGCAGACACGTCACCTGGTACGGCGACGACACACAGCGGAGCAGAGCCATCGCCTTGCTCAATGCTCTTCTTGGTAGCTGGGGACGAAAAGGGGGATTCTATTATCCCATCAGCATGGACGTTCCAGCGTATCCCTATCCCGCCTATCCGAAGCCGGCAAGAGAAAAAGTCGACAATCCGAATCAGAAGTATCCATTCGCGCATGAAACCATCACCACAGGAATCCGTGAGGCAACACTCACCGGTCAACCCTACCCGGTCAAAGGCTGGTTTGTGTATGCGACGAACCTGATCCATGCGCTACCGAACGAAGAGGAAACAATAAAGGCAATCCAGAACCTGGACCTCCTTGTCGTGGTCGATGTGATTCCAAGTGAGATTGCAGGATGGGCAGACGTTGTTCTTCCCGAGTCAGTTTATCTCGAGCGGCACGACGATCTCAACGTGGAGTGGTTCAGGGATCCGTTCACAGCACTCCGTCAGCCGGTGGTCGAATCGCCCCAGGATCAAAAGCCGAATTGGTGGATAGCGAAGGAACTCGCCGGGAAACTGGGACTGGGCAGCTACTTCCCGTGGAACGATGTCGAGGAGTATTTCAAACATCGGCTCACCGCAGCCGGTCTCGATTACGATGAGTTGAAGAAGAAGGGAGTGATTCGCGGGAAAAAACAGCCGAACTACTTTGAGGAGGGAGTGCCCGTCGAATTCCCAACACCCTCAGGAAAGATTGAATTCTATTCTCTGCAGCTCCAGAAAGCGGGTTTCGATCCTGTTCCAAAATACACAAGTCCCGAACAAAATCCGCCTGGTTCGTTCCGTCTTTTATATGGTCGTGCCCCTGTGCACTCGTTCAGCAGAACGCAATCAAACAGAATTCTCTCCGATATGATGTCTGAGAACGAAGTTTGGGTCAATTCCTCTATAGCTGGGCGACTGGGACTGCAAAACGCTCAGTACGTCACGCTCAAGAACCAGGACGAGATAGTCAGCAACAGAGTCAAGGTAAAGGTAACGGAGCGGATTCGTCCGGACTGCGTCTATCTCGTCCACGGATTTGGGCACACCTCCAGGGGGCTCAGGCACGCATTCCGCAAAGGAGCGAGTGATGCGCAGCTCCTAACACGGTATAACACTGATCCGCTCATGGGTGGCACGGGCATGAACAACAATTTCGTCACCATCGAACCGGCGGAGGCGTAACCATGGCGCGATTCGTAATGGTCATCGATACTTCGAAATGCGTTGGCTGCATGGACTGCGTGGTTGCCTGCAAGACCGAGAACAAAGTGCCTGAAGGATTCAATCGTGACTGGATTGTTCAGGATGTCATTGGCTCCTATCCGACGCTCCACTTGGAGATTCGAAGCGAGAGGTGCAACCACTGTGATGCTCCCCCCTGCGTCTATTGCTGCCCTACTGGTGCCAGTCACGTCCACAGCCTGGGCGGCGTAGTTCTTGTGGAGCACAACGTGTGTATCGGGTGCAAAGCGTGCCTGGCGTCGTGCCCGTACGATGCGCGGTTCATCCATCCGGACGGGTATGCAGATAAATGCACCTTCTGCATCCATCGCGTGGAAAAGGGAATGGATCCGGCTTGTGTCTCGGTCTGTCCGACCCGATGCATGTATTTCGGGGACGTTGACGATCCGAATAGCGTCGTGAGCAAATTCCTGGCGTCGAGGAAATACCATTCCCTGATCCCCGAAGCTGGGACGAAACCACAAGTCTTTTTTCTCGCATAGAGGTCTCCATGCATGAACTGACGACAACTCGTCACAACGATCTTGTTGATCCCGTATTGCACATCTGGGGATGGGAAATACCGGTGTACCTGTTCATAGGCGGATTGGTAGCCGGAATCATGATCATTTCCGGCTACTTCGCACTCAAAGGTCAATACAAGAAGAACGTGTTCTCGAGCTTCTATCTGCCGCACATCAGCCTGATTCTCCTGAGCCTGGGCATGTTCTCTTTGTTCCTGGATCTCGAGCACAAATTGTATGTCTGGAGGCTTTACACCACGTTTGAGATCGCATCGCCGATGTCCTGGGGTGCATGGATTCTCATTCTCGTCTATCCTGCCCTTTGGCTCAACACACTTATCCGCATACCGGATCGATTCAAGAACGTCATCCCGATTTTCGATCGGCTGAGCAACCGAATCAATCAGCACCCGTTTCTCATCAAGAGCATTGGGACACTCAACATGCTGCTCGGCACTCTTCTGGGCATGTATACAGGGGTGCTTCTCAGCTCAATCGGCGCCCGTCCACTCTGGAACAGCGCGATGCTCTGGATGCTATTCCTCGTGTCCGGCCTCTCGTCTGCTGCGGCATTCGTCCATCTCATAACAAGTGACAGGTACGAACGGCAATTGCTGGCAAAAGCAGACAACGCTTTCCTCACGCTCGAGTTATTCGTGATTGGTGGATTCATCAGCGGGTTGCTGACATCGACGGCAGTGCATATAGAAGCAGCGCACCTGATTCTTACTGGACCATTCGCGGCATCATTCTGGGTTTTCGTAATCACGGCCGGAATCATCATACCGTTGGTGATCCAACTGCTGGCTGTGAACAACAAGGTCAAGCATACTCCCGTCGCACCCATCATGGTGATTTCGGGAGGGCTCATATTGCGGTTTGTCATCGTTTATGCCGGACAGTTCAGCCACTATGGTCATCAAGCTCTGTCGAAGTAAAGAACTCGTCATCAATAACTATGGATCATTTTTGATTGCACCTGGAAACGGAGGTCGACCAAATGTCACAACTAAGCAAAGGAATCAGCCTCGGCAATACGGCGGTTCATACCGAAGCCAAGGCCGCAAGAGAACCGCAGCCTTACTGGAATCCATACCTGGCGGGTTTGGGACTTGGCCTGGTACTGCTCGCAGCCTTCGTCATCATGGGTCGAGGGCTCGGTGCATCGGGAGCTTTCTCGTCGCTTGTCGCGGTTGGCGTGGACGCCATCGCCCCTGCACACGCCGGCGCCAACGATTTCTACGCGGAGTACATCGGTGATGGAACGAAGAGCCCTCTGAAGGACTGGCTCGTCTTTGAAGTGCTTGGAGTTTTCGTCGGCGGATTCATTTCCGGGTTACTCGCCAATCGAGTAACCAGAGTGGTCGAAAGAGGACCGAATATCGGCAACACTGGCCGGCTCACATTCGCTTTCATTGGAGGCGGATTGATGGGGATCGGAGCGAAGCTTGCACGAGGATGTA
>JACVXU010000038.1 GCA_015661185.1 Bacteroidota bacterium | reverse complement strand
CCTGAGCGACAGCAGTGGCAGAAGTGTCTGCGACGCCTCCTACTGCATGGTTTGCTGTATCAACGGCTACTGTTGTCTCGATCATCGAAGTACGACTAACGCTTGAGAGCGACCTTTTTCTGAAGGAAGTGAATTTCGAGTGCCAGATTCAGCACGTAGAACAGCAAGAACGAGAGCATCAACGACATCGTGTGGAATTGATACACACGAATGAGAAGGAAAACGACCCCAACCTGCAGGAACATCCGCACGAACGTCCCTCCAAGGATGATCTTGAGGAATGTTGTGCTGGGTTTGTCGAATCCGAATTCAATAAGCAGATATCCGAGCAGCAGATGGAACAGGCTCGTCACACCGCTGGCCACGACACTTCGAACCACCTCGTTGCTGGAGTACATTGAGAGGGGAAGGACCACAAGGACAACCACCCCGAGAACACAGTACGCTACAAGTCTTAAAAATGCCCAATCGATCTTCACCGGATTCCGACTACGAAGGTTTTTCTTTTTTACCGAGTTCGATCACTGATTTCAGAAACTTGATCATACCGCCGACTGAACCGATTACCAGGCCTATCAACTTGTAGGTCGGCTCGGTCCCGTAGCGAGTATCAAGCCACCAACCGATCAGGAAAAAGACCACGACTCCAGCCGCCAGCTGTATACCCAGCGTCAGATAGGGAGCAACTTCCCGATAGATCTGCCCGGGGACCCGGTCATCACGCGGTCGGGATCCATCTGAGTCCGGTTCAGGTGACATTATCGACCCTCTCCGATCGATCGTGGAAAATCAATGACGGGCTTCGTACAGCTGCGCTTTTTCGGTCATCAACACTTTCCCATCGAACAAACAACCTTCATCGATGACCAACTTTGAAGCACGAATATCCCCCTTGATCACCGATTTTCCCTCGAAGACGATCTTTTCAGACGCGATGATAGAGCCTCGCACTTTTCCGCCGATGGTGACATTCTTCGCCGAGACATTTCCATCGACCTCGCCTGTGATTCCAACTGCAAGACTCTCACTCGCCGTGATCTCACCGGTGACTTTTCCATCGATGCGAACGTTTCCCTGACTACGGATCTTCCCTTCAATGACAGTCCCCACGCCAATCATGTTCAGTTCTTTTACCGGATCAGTTTTCAGAGCCACAGCTCCTTTAGAAGTTAAGGTTTAGGACAAAATTGGCCGGGTCGACAGGGACTCCGTCCCTCCAAATCTCGAAGTGAACGTGTGGGCCTGCACTTGTTTCGCCCGAGTTACCCAAGAGTGCGATGGGTTCCCCCCGCCGCACGTATGCGTTCATCGACGTTAACAACGACTGATTGTGTTTATAGAATGTCAGGAAACCGCCAGGATGCGAAAGGATGATCTTGTTTCCATCATCGCTCTCCCATCCAGAAAATACCACGTATCCGTCGGCAGACGCATGCACCGGCGATCCAACGCTCCCAGCGATATCCAGGCCGTAATGGCGCTTTGCCGGCTCGTATCCTCTCGTGATGTATCCCTCCGTTGGTAACACAACCGGGAATACTACCCGGTGATTCTCTTGCGGGACCGACTGAATCGATTGTGAGCTGATTATCGCGCGCCCCATTTCTGACCGCGAGATATCGGGTAACTTCTGAACCCCGTCATCCTTTTTTCTGGAATCGGACCTCTCGGCCCTCGGACTTCCAACGACAGCGACTCCAGAGTCTGTCGTGACCACCCGTTCTCCCAGGGCATTGCGCAGTTTCACATTGTACTCGCGCAAAACGATCAATTCCCGCACGACGTTCGTCATCCGCTCATTGAGTGAGATGAGCTCCTTGCTATACATGTTGACGAGCCCCGGGTTCTCAATCGGGATGAGAGTTCCGACAGGAGTGTAGACAAGCAGTGCCACGACAGCCGTAACTACGAAAACCAATGTCCCGGCAATCAACATATAGAATTGCCAAGGTGCAAACCGTAAGGACTTTGACCTCCCACCATCATCACGAGGTACGAACAGCACATCGTATCGCACCTTTTTCGATTTGTGATGCTGGTCTCCCGACATCTATCCTCTTCACTTTGCGCAAGTTGGTACGGACTTCGGGATCGCGAACCCCAAGATAACTCCTGCGCTGGGGAATCCCTCTCCCGAAAAAGCGTAAAAACGGGATAAATCTGGGGAAAATTAGAGTGTTAATTTATGGAAAACGTGCTGCAAAGTCAAAGGAATTATTGCAGTTACGGATGTGAGGATGGGCAGGAAACCTGAATACATGTGATTGATGGTGACGAATTCAAGAGTTACTCGACCGCACGGGAGCCACCCTACGCTCAACATACCGCCTGTAGTTCTCCTTGAATATCTTTCTGTCGAATTGCTCGGCACGAGCCCGGATGGTATGAGGATTGAGTTTCAGACTACCGAGCTTCACCAATGCTTCTTTCAATGCTTCGGGTGTTTGCTCGCGGAAGAAAACACCCGTGGCTCGTTGCGGATCATCGACAACGGTCTCCAATGCACCCCCCTGACCAAACGCGACAACGGGTTTCCCACTCGCCATCGCCTCCAGCGGAACGATGCCAAAGTCCTCGATGCCGGGGAAGATCAAGGCGCGACACCGCGCATACAGTCCTGCCAACTCGGCATCGGGCTGCCAACCCAGGAATTCGATATTCCGGGAAGCAACAGATTGAAGCCTGCTGCTCTCAGGCCCGGTTCCGACAATCAGCAGACGTTCACCCGACCTCTTAAACGCTTCGACTGCAAGATCAACGCGCTTGTAAGGGACGAGGGCGCTGACGATGAGATAGTACCCATCATCCCCTTCCGAGACCGTAAATTGGTCAACATTCACGGGGGGATAGATCACATCGGCTGTTCTCCGATAGTACTGACGTATGCGCTCTGCAACGTTTTGCGAGTTTGCCACGAAGGAATGCACACGGCTGCTCGACACGACATCCCACCTGCGCAACCGCGGAGCAAAGAACGACATCGCTGCCCGGGTAAGCAGATTAGCACGCCCAGGTCCAAAGTACTGGTCGTACTGCTCCCACACGTACCGCATGGGCGTGTGGCAGTAACATATATGAAGAGCCCCGGGCGCTGGTCGCGCCCCTTTCGCGACAGCGTGGCTGGTCGAGAGAATGAGGTCGTACCCGGAGAAATCAAATGATTCGATCGCGCGGGGGAACAATGGGAGATAGTTGCGGTATCGTCCGGATTTGAAGGGAAGCCGGTCGATGAACGATGTATGAATCTCCATCTCTTCTATGCCGCGTGAAACACTCCCCTTATTATGAAGAAGTGTGAACAGCGTGGCCTGAGGGTAAAGCTCACAAAGAACCTCCAGCACCTTCTCCCCTCCGCGCATGCCGGTGAGCCAGTCATGCACCAATGCGATCTTCGGACCAGGTTGCATTCAGCGTCAATTCAGGATTCAAGTATTATGGACTTGGACGAAAGTACGAGTTAATCGTCACACATCAAAATGCAGGGGGGCTCGTCTTGCATCACAACCCCTCCCTTTCTATATTGATTTCGAACTCAGCTTGCTTCCAACGAGATTTCCAGGCCCCCAGCGCATGTCCATTTTCCTGGCGCTACTTCTTTTCGCTGTGCTGTTCCTGATCACAGCCGCCACAACAGTTTTTGTCTTCGGCCCTCTCCTCGTTCTTCAGCCTCATCTCCGGACCCGTGAATGGTACAGCACGTTTACCGTTCTCCTGGAGCCGCGCAATGCAGGTCTTCCTCAGGAGAATCTGAATCTGAAAACCAAACAGGGATACAGGCTCAGCTGCTGGTTTGTGCGCCAGCCCAAACAGGTTCGGGGCACGATTATCTATCTTCACGGTCTCGGTGATTGCAAGATAGGCGGCGTCCCGTATGCCAGACTATTCTATGGCAAAGGCTTCAATGTCTTTCTGTATGATTCCCGCCGCCATGGAAACAGCGAGGGACAGTATTGTACCTATGGGTTTCACGAGAAATATGATCTTTCCATTGCCATTGACTATCTGAAATCCCTGACCGACATCCAAATCGGGAAGATCGGGGTGATCGGAACGTCGATGGGGGCCGCCGTAGCCCTGCAGGCTGCTGCGATCGACCATAGGATCGATGCGGTTGTCGCGGAGGCAAGCTTCACCGATCTTCGCACCGTCATGGTTGACTATCAGAGGCGGATCATCAAACTCCCCTGGCACTTTCTCCGCAACCTCGCGATGAGCCGCTCTCAGAATCTCGCCGGGTTCAAGGCCAGGTTTGTCTCACCGATTCATGCCGTCAGAAATGTCCAGAAGCCGATTCTCTTTATCCACGGAACGGACGACACACGCATTCGGGCAGAATATTCCAGGGCGCTCTACAACAACGCGAATCAACCCAAAGAATTGCTCCTCATCCACAAGGGTGACCACACGGACTTGCTCAACGTCGGTGGCAGCGAGTACGAGCAAAGGATCGTGGAGTTCTTTGAGAAGTATCTCTCAGGAGAAACTGGAATTGGTTAGTTTGTTAATTGGGATTCGTGATCCGCGATCAGTGATGAGTGATCGGTGGGTGTTGGCTCTGGATAACTCGTTTGGCTCTTGAAGTCTACTTCTGAACATACAATGATCGGGATGATATGACCAGAAGACATTTTGCTCTAATTCTTCTTTTCGCTTCCATTTCTTCCTCCCAGGGTCAGACGGGGACACCATTTTCAACGGACAGTGCGACAGCCTATTTGCGCACGATTGCGGTCGACATCGGAGCTCGCCCGATGGGATCACCGAACGAGCGGAGAGCCATGGAATTCGCTCTCGGCAAATTCCGTGCGTTCGGGCTCACCGAGACTTACATGATGCCGATCACAGAGTATCCCGGGTTCAGGGGCGGGAGTCCGACTAACACGCGGAGCGGCGTTGCGGTCGGGGTTCTCCGGGGTGCAACGAGCCGGATCATCGTTCTTGGAGCACACATTGACTCGGCCGATCCGGACGTTCCCGGCGCAAACGATGACGGATCAGGCAGCGCGGTTATCTTAGAGTTGGCGCGTGTACTCTCGCAACGCAAGAACGAATCGACTATCGTCTTTGCGCTTTTTGGAGGCGAAGAAGCCGGGCTGCAGGGCTCGAAGTATTTTGTCGAGCACTTCCCTGATCTCGATCGCGTGGCATTGATGCTGCAGGTCGATATGGCGAATGGGTCTGCGCTGCTCTTTCCCACGCTCGACGCCTCGGGGCGCAGTGCGCCGGAGTGGCTCGTACGGGCTTCGTACGAAGAGTTCTCGAAGCTCGGATATTCGGGACTCCATTTCCCGACCGATTTCTTCGTCTTCATGGGATCGATGCCGGGCGGCGGCGTGGGGTCAGACCACGAACCGTTTCTTGAAAAGAACATCCCGGCGATCGATTTCACATCCGATGCACGGGATCCGATTCACACTCCACAGGACAATTTTGAGAATTTCAAAGTGGCCGGCCTCAAACGCTCGGGTGACTTGATCCACAAGCTCGTCGAGAGATTCGATGGTGGTGTTCCAGAGGAGAAAACGGGGAGATATTTCTTGTACCAAGCCGGTTCATATCCATTTTTTGTTCCCATCTGGGCTCTCTGGAGTTTCATTTTCATTTCATTGGTTGTGTCAGTTGCCGCATTGATCCTCGTCCGCAGAAGGCGGGAAGCCTACGAAGGAACCGTGAGACCGAAGATCCCAGGACTCAAGTTGTTCCTTCTCATGCTCATAATCCAAATTTGTGTCTGGCTTTCAGAGAATGTTGTCTCGCTGATCAAGGGTGTACGCTATCCATGGATGACCGACATCATCGGCTATTACGTCCTTGCCTTTTTTGGTGCGTGCCTTGGAATCTGGCTTTCACTCCGCCTTGCTCCGAGACTCCGGCTCCGGCATGATCCTTATGCGTACTATCTGCGCGCGTTTGCCTTTCTAGTTCTGTTTGTCGCGTTGGCTTCGATCAGCTCGCCAAAGCTGGCGCTGTATCCAGCCACCGCGCTGTTCCTGCTCGGTCTTGCCATGATCATCAGACATCCTGTACTGAAACTGCTGCTCTGGCTCCTTTCACCACATTTCATGTTTCGCCTCTTTTTCACAGAGACATTCGACTTCATTGCACGATTCATGCACGCCCAGCCCGAGATCACTCCCCTTGTCAACAGTCTGGTGATTTTCAGTTTCATCCTCTTCTTTTCGATCTGGGCTTTTCCCTTTCTGCTTGGATTCGCCGCGGTGTACTTTGACTCGGGGAAGGATCTTTTGTGGTTGAAGATTTTGAAACAGCGAAATGCTGGAATCGTTGCTCTGGCGCTCTTCGTTGTCACTGTTGTTGTTCTCCTGCAGGCGGATTCCTATTCACAGGAGTGGAAGCCATCAATCCGGATCGAAGAAAACTTCAATCTGGATTCCGCAAGCGGCAGTCTCTCTGTACGGAGTCCTGAATATTTGGGTGGCACACGTATCACATTCGCCGGCCTCGACACGACAATTTCCGGGAAGACAACTGAGGTCAAGTTTGAACGGTCTTTGCCTCTTCCAACTGATCCATGGGTCCGAATTGTCCGGACGATGCAGACGGCACGCAAGGACAGCATGCTTACGGTGGATCTCGTTGTGGAACTGAACATGAAACACCGCCCCTTCAAGGTTAAAGTCGGCTATTCAGGCGGCAAAGGGAAGCTTGTCAACGCTTCTTCGCCTTTCGCTTCGGGGCTCACCGAGAGCTCTATTTCGCTCCAGTGGGCTGCATTTCCGGATACTTCGCTCACAATCCCGATCAGTTTTTCCATACTAGCCCGGGACAGCGCAAGCATCCGCGAGCATGTGGAGGCGTCCTTCATCGAGGAGCCCGTGCCCGTCAACGTCGAGGCCAGTCGGCCATCGTCCATCATTCGCAGGACATACTTCGTTCGGGACGGTGTCGTTAAGCTACAGTAGTCCATGGGGCCGCTATCGTAAAGTTACGGCAGGGTCGGGGACACGATCGTGAGGCCCACGTCGAGTTGTCCGGCTTGACTTTACCTAGATTTCGTGTAACTTAGCCGCGGGAGGGCTCCTACATCAGCGGACACCACCATGCTCGCACGTCCGCGGACACCTCCGCGTTTCACCACGTGTTGCACCGAGAACACCGAAAACTTCTTACGATCATTCTCGAACCGACATAGAATTATCGGTACGCCGTTACGCATAGGCGTGACCGTGGAGGGATCTATTCTTAACCTCTGATGTGTAATTCATGTTGCACCTTACAGTCATACCGTTTCACTAATTCACACACCATTTCCAGGAGGTACCATGCGAAAAACCTTTTGGTACATTTTCACGATAGCGGTGATGCTGGCCTTGAGCTCGACGGTTGCGCTCGCGCAGCTTGGCTCAATCAAGGGCACCATCACAGACGCTCAGACGGGCGAGGCGATGATCGGCGCGAACGTTTTCCTTGAGAGAACGTCGTACGGCGCTGCAACGGATAGCAAGGGAGCATACCAGATACAGAATGTGCTGCCAACTACCTACATCATCGTCGTCAGTTATATAGGCTACGAGCAGTTTCGGCAATCGATAACTGTCGCTGCGGACCGTGCGCTCACCGTGGATATCAAGATCACATCAAGTGCTGTGACGCTCGGCGGGATCGTGGTCACGGCTATTGGTACGCGGGTAGAGCGCGAAAAACTTGGGGTTTCGGTTTCGAGCGTCAAGGGCTCGTCGCTCGCGACCGTGGGAGCACACGACCTCATCACGAGCATTGCCACGAAAGCTCCAGGTATCAATACGATCGAAACCGCTAGCGATCCTGGCGCAGCAACGAGAATTGTCTTGAGAGGCGTTCGTTCGCTGCAAAACAACAACGCGCCGCTCATCGTGATAGATGGAATTCCGATCTACAGCGGCACATCTTCGGGTGGCGGTGTCGGCGGTGTCGCCGCGTCCTCCAGAATGAACGACATCAATCCGGATGACATAGAATCAATCGAAATATACAAGGGTCCCTCTGCGTCTGCCTTGTGGGGCTCACGTGCCGCGAATGGAGTCATCGCCATCACAACAAAGTCGGGCGGCCAGACGGGAAGCAAGAAGCTGAGTGTCACAGTCCGTTCCAGGACATACAGTGACGAGCTTTTACGCCCATACCCGATGCAGAACAAGTTCGGCCAGGGTATAAACGGCGCATTCGCATTCAACCAGCTCCGCGCCTGGGGCGATCCAATCTGGCTGAGGGCAGGTGGTGCGGATGTACTCGATCGCACCAATTATCAGTATGCGACGATCACTACGAAGAATTCCAAAGAGACCTTTGACCACGCGACGGACCTCTTCCGGAAACCGATCACGTGGGATTACGGCGTGACGTTGCGGGGTGGAGATGAATGGAGTGATTTTTATCTCGATCTCAGCCAGTTGTCTCAACAGGGAATCATCCTTGCCAATTCCGATTTGAACCGGACGTCGATTCGAGCGAACGCAACCCGGCGATTTACGGAGAACATCATTGCCAAAGCGACCGCATCGTACGTCAAGAGCTCGACAAATCGAATCCAGCAAGGATCAAATGTTTCGGGGCTTCTCCTTGGCGGCTATCGCGCACCACCGGACTTCAATCAATATCCTTATTTTGTCGACTACATCTCACCGACAGGGGTAGTCACCAAGTCGGTCCAGAGAACTTACAGAAACTCATCCGGCAACCCGGCGCTCGGTGCGGGATTCGACAATCCACTTTTCGTGATTTACGAGATCCCCTATTTACTCGAATCCGATCGCATACTCGGTACTGTGGAACTCACCTATGAGCCAATGAAATGGTTCAACGTCTTGTATCGGGTTGGCGTAGACTACTTCTCAGATCTGTCGAAAAACACGTACCCACCCGGTGATGCAGCGCAGCCGACAGGGTATACGGATCGGAATGCGTCCAACGCCTACCAGATCAACTCCGATCTGATGGCAACGGCGAAGCACGAACTGAATGAGGATATTGATGGCTCATTACTCCTCGGCTTCCACCTGGATCACCGTGAGAGCAAGAGCGTTGGAGTCAACGCATCGCGGTTCATCTTGTATGATGCTCCGGCGACCTTCTCGAATGCCCTCGACTACTTCCCGGGCGAAGGATTCTCCATCGTGCGTTCAGCTGCGGTGTACGGCGAACTTGCGGTCAACCTCTACAAGCAGGTCTTCCTCCGCGCAACAGGTCGGATGGAAAGCGCTTCTACCTACGGTCCCGACGCGGACAAGTCGTATTTCTATCCGTCTGTGAGCGCGGCGTGGCAATTCACCGAGATCCCAATGATCAAAGACCTCGTCGGGGATGGCAATATATTCAGCTACGGCAAGCTCCGCGCTGCTTTTGGCACAGCGGCGAACCAGCCAGGTGCCTATCTAACGCAGACCTACTATGTAAACGCCGTTCCGGGCAACGGATGGGGCCAACAGTTCAGCGGGACGTACTACAATGGTGCAGCGGTACGAAGCACACGACTGGGTAACACCTTGTTGAAACCGGAGATGACATCGGAAACTGAATTCGGCGTCGACCTCCGATTCTTCAATGATCGCATTTCAATCGGTGTGACTCAGTACCTCAACAAGACGACGGACGCTTTGCTGAATCTGGAAGTTGCTCCTTCGGCAGGATACACCTCCCGGACCGCGAATGCTGCAAAGCTAGAGAATGTTGGGACGGAATTGCAGGTGATCGCAGAGTGGCTTCGCATCGAGCCGTTCTCCTGGACATCAACCGTGAACTGGTCGAATAACAAGAACAAAGTAACAGACCTCTCCGGTGTTTCATCTGTTTTCCTCGCTGGATTCACAGAACCCAGCTCTCGGGCAATACTGGATCAACCTGTGGGAGTGATCTACGGTAACCGATGGGCACGAAACGCCGACGGAAGCCAAACACTTGATGCGAATGGCTTCCCGTTGATGGCACCGTCGCCCGGGGTCCTCGGAGATCCGAACCCAGACTGGCGCATGGGCATCATCAATACCATCCGTTATGAGAGACTGACCCTCAATGTGGTCTTCGACATCAAGAAGGGGGGCAAGGTCTGGAACGGCACCAAAGGGGCTCTGTACTCGTACGGAACTGATAAATCTTTAGACTGGTGGAACACCATCAGCGCAACGCAGGCATCGACGTTGAAGAATTGGGACGGCAAGACGCCCACCGAAGTCATTACAGCAGCTCCTACAACGAAGAGATACTATAAGAACGCTGACGGTTCGGTCTCTTTCCGCGGTTATGTGGGCAATTTTGGAAAGGGTGATGTGATCGTCGATGAGACGTACTTCCGAAATGGTCCCGGTTCCGGTTTCAACGGGCCATCTGAACAGTTCATTGAGGATGGCGGCTTCATAAAGCTCCGCGAGGTTTCTCTGGCATACACACTTCCGCTTCGGTTTTTGGGAATGCAAGCCCTCACGGTCAGCGTTTCGGGACGTAATCTGGCCCTCTGGACCGATTACACCGGTGTAGATCCCGAAACCAATCTGACGGGCCCAGGCAACGGTCAAGGCCTGGACTACTTCAATAACCCAAGCATAAAGACCTGGAGCATCTCTCTCCAGGTAGAATATTAATTAGAACGGGAGTACGGCCATGAGAAAACTCATCACAATACTCACAATCTCAATCTTGATCGCAGGATTGGTAGGATGTGAGAAGTACGTCACGGGATACGAGGCCGATCCTCTCTCGCCCGTTGACGCGGACGCGCTGAAAACGTTTGTCGGCGCGCAACTGAACTATAGCTTGTTCACAGAAGGTACAGCTGCCTGGATGGCAAGTATCTGGGCACAGCAAATCCGAGGTGCCGACCGGCAGTTTTCGGCTTTCGAAGTTTACAACATCACGAACCAGGACTTCGGAAACGATTGGTCTCTTGCCTACCGGGCGCTGACAAACCTTCGGACCGTGCAAGGCAAGGCAGGTGCCGGGGGACAGCAAAATCTCAAAGCAGCCGCGGAGATCCTCGAGGGGCTCCATATGGGAACTGTGGCGGCGGTGTGGGGAGACATCCCCTACAAACAGGCTGCTCAACCGGAAGTGACGTTGACCCCCGTCTATGATGGTCAACTGTCGGTCTACGCCGATGTTCAAAAGGTGCTCGATCAGGGAATCGCCGACTTCACGGCAAACACTGCACCCATCGGACAAGATGTCTTCACAACAGGAGGCAGCCAGGCCAAATGGTTGAAGCTCGCTCACTCAGCAAAAGCGCGCTACCTGATGCACACCGCAAGATCTCAGGGATATAGCGCGGCAATCCTCAACCAGGTCATCTCTGAAGCGCAACTGGGCATACTCGCTACAACTGGCTCAGACGACGTCAAGATGACTCATGGTGCCACAGCGGGCGGGAATATGAACGCCTGGTACGACTTCATGGTGAGAAATCGCAGCGGCTATATCGATGCTGTCAACAACTTCCCATTCCCCATGATGAACGCCGCAAAATCCGACGGCAAGACAGATGAAGTCGGAAGGCTCGCCTTCTATTTCACGGCGACCGGAACCGATGTCATCAAGACAACCGGCGGAGCATACGCTCAGGAAGCACCGTATCCCCTCTTCCGGGCATCGGAGTCGCACTTGTTGATGGCAGAGGCATACGTCCGGCTCGGCAATACAGCCAGTGCACTGACGGAGTTGAATAGCGCGCGGACGTACAACAACAGCGTTTTCGGGAACAAATCGCTGCTATTCGTCGCAGCAGATTTTCCAACGGCCGCTGCCCTGCAGCAGGCAATCTTCAATGAGACGTATCTTTCCTTGATGCATCAAATTGAAGTCTGGAATTTCCTGCGTCGGATTGATTATGCAATATCGTACAAAGCGACCGGCGGCGCGACGGTCACCATGACACCGCGGCGCGCCACTGAATTCCCACAGCGTTTTGTTTATTCTGTGAATGAATTCACTGCGAACCCGAACATGCCAAAGGAAGCCACGAACGCTCAATTCGCACGAACTGCTGTCAATAAGTAGTGCCGGAGTGTGCGGAGGATGATGCAGACGAGGCCCTGTGATAAGCGGGGCCTCGTTCTGTTCCCGCATCGACCGATACCCCTCGGCACTGAGATCATATGGTGGAAGGAGCGAGGAAAATGATCAAGATGATGCTGTGTTTCCTGGCGTTCTTTGCAGCATGTTCCTCGATACGTGAGGGAACGACGAGAAGCATTCAGAAGGATGCCCTGATGGCGGAGGAGATAGCCACGACGGATGCCGTGAATGCCTACGAAGCAGTGAGCCTCAAACGCCCTTGGTTCCTGCAGTCACGCGGACCCCGAAGCCTCAGACCGCCACCGACCGGTCAGACCACCGAATATCCTGTCGTCTACCTTGACCGCCTGTACTACGGCGAGCTTCAGTCGCTCCGCCAAATACCTGTTTCACAGGTCAAAGAGATCCGGTATCTGGATTTCAACGCGGCAACGCTCCAGTTTGGAACCGGACACTCTGGTGGAATAATTCTGGTGATTACCAAGGGAGGATAGAAGGCGGGGAGCCGTTCAAAACGAGTCGGCCACTCATCTCTTGAGCAGAAGCTTTCAGGAACATTGGGACACTTCCATTTGCATTCTAATTGAACGATATGACAACGTCGCGGGCTCGCCCGCTTATCCGCTTTTCGATGCTCCTTCTTCTCCAGATCAGCTACCTGCTTGGTCAAGAGAGCGAGCGGGAGGCCGTGGCTGTTCTTCCATTCGAATTCCGCGGCTTGTCCCCTGACGAAAGAACTCAACTGAGACAGCAGTTCGTAGAGGCATTCGGAGAATCGATGCGCTTCGATGTTCTTACGGCTTCGGCATTCACACATGCACTCGAACGTTCGGGTTTGAAGAATATCGACAGCTGTAACGCTCAACCGTGCCTCGGCCAGTTGGGTGTCATGCTTGGTGTTGCTAAAGTGGTTCACGTCAGCGTCGATCGATGGAGAGACAGATTCGTCGTGCACATTCGACTCGTCCGATCCTATGACTCGGCACTCCTGTACGATGAGAGAGCCGATCACACGGGAGAGTTTTCCACCCTCCTTTCAACCGTGATACCCGAACAGGGACGAAAGCTGAGCGCGGCTCGTCTCGACTCGGGGACTAAATGGTACCTTGTCGCCGCCGCGGTGTTGGCCGGCGTGGGAATGATATACTTGATCTACAATTCCTTCGCAAAATCGAGCAGCACAGACGCTACGATTTCGACAACCACGACTCAACAGTAGAGTCCAGTCAGAGATCGGACTTTACGAGCGAAGAGTGAGCTTTGCCACGTTTTCGATGTGGTAGGTGTGCGGGAACATGTCGACAGGTTGGAGAGCGAGGACGTCGTACCGCACCGCGAGAGATTTCACATCCCTCGCCTGTGTTGCAGGGTTGCAGCTTAGATAAACGATCCGTTCCGGGGCTATTTCCAGTATCTCCTCAACCACTTTCGGGTGCATGCCACTTCTGGGCGGATCGATGATCATCACATCCGGCCTGGGATGCGATGCAATCCATTCGCGGTCCTTCGTGAGACGATCCTTCAAATCACCCAGAATGAAGGTGCAATTCTCAATGTGGTTTGCCTGTGCGTTGCGGTTTGCGTCTTGCACAGCGCTCTCAACTGATTCCACTCCAATCACCTGCCGCACTGCATCCGAAACAAACAACGCGATTGAACCTGTGCCAGAATAGAGATCCCACACGATATCTGTCTGCTTGAGCGCAGCCAGACTCTTCGCAACTGTGTAGAGTCGCTCAGCCTGATGTGTGTTCGTCTGGAAAAACGAGCTCGCCGAAATTGTGAAGAGAAGATTTCCGAGTCTCTCATTGATCACGCCATCGCCCGCATAAACCCTTTCTCGGTCACCAAAAGCAATCTGTGCCTTCTTCGAATTGATGGTGTTGACGACCGTCGTGACCTCCGGAACTGCTGCCAGCAGCCCGGCGGTGAAGTGCTTGAGGATCTCCGGACGGTCCTCGTACGTGACCAGATTGACCATCAACTCATTCGTCCTCTTACTCTCACGGATGACAAGAAACCGGAGGTATCCCGCATCCGCGTCTGAGGAGTAAACGGGGAGGTTCTCGCGGCGGGCAAAGGATCTTGTGAAATTGAGGATCTCATTGGAGAGTCCCGATTGAAGATGGCATTCAGTGATTTCCAAAACCTTGTCATACCGTTGAGGAACGTGAAGGCCCAAAAAGAGTTTTGAGTTTAAAGTTTCAGGTTGAAAGTTGGGAGAAGCATCAGGAAGAAATTCAACCCACTCCTTGTCGGAGAAGGAGTACTCCATCTTGTTCCGATAGAAGAACACTTCTTCGGAGCCGATGATGGGGAGGACATTGGGATTGGTAAAACCACCGATGCGTTCGAAGGCGTCGACGACGTGTTGTTGCTTGAATCGAAGCTGCACCTGATAATCTACATGCTGCCACTTGCATCCTCCGCACGGGCCAAAGTGCCGGCACCGAGGAACCACGCGGTGCGGCGAAGGTTGCTCAACAGTGACGACCTTCGCTTCCGCGTAGTTCTTTTTCGATTTGAGGATGCGGACCCGCACCGTATCGCCGGGAACAGCCCCCTCAACGAAGACCACAAATCCCTCATATCGACCGATTGTCTTACCTTCGAAGGCCGCGTCGTCCACCCGCAGCACGACTTCATCGCCGCGCTTCAACAAGTTTTGCTTGAGTGGTTCCATTTGAGTTCTCGGAGCAGTTCTTGGGTCCCGGCTTGAATAGTCCCCTCTACAAACTTAACCAATAGCTCACTTTCAGCAGAACCACATTGTCCGCAGGAAGTGCAAACGTGTTGTTGAAGTTTTCGCTGAAGGGAGTCCGGTAGATGCCGCGCTCGCCGCTTCGCGACTGCGACCAAACAAGATAGGCCGTGCTGCCAGGCAGGTATTCCCACCGCAGGACGACGTTCGAGTTGAACGCGAGCTCGTTGAAATCCGGCTTTGAGTACCCGGCAATCGGGGCGAACCTGTCGGAGGCGAGCATTCTGTGAAAGTTCTCGTACCTCCCTTTTGCGAAAAAGAGCTGGAAGTACACTTCGAGGGTTAGTTCTGTGGTGAAAATGTATGAACCTCGAGTTGTCAGGCTCCATTCCTCGGATGATCTATCTGCGAAGATGGTAACCGTGCGGGGGGGGAGTGGAGCATCGATGGGATATTCACGATAATTGTCCGCCCACGCGAATTCGTTTCTTCGGACGGTTCGTTCAAGTTCAAAATTCAGGGCGATGTTTGTTGCCGGTTTTATTTCAACATCTGCCCCTATTCCAAAAAACCTTCCGGATCGCTGGTCACTGCTCAGTTCTGCCGCGACCTCTGCCACGATGAGTTCCCGCCTGTCAGACTCGACTCTCACACCGAGACCCTGCGTGCCTGGTTTTCTGTACAATCCATTTCCCCGCGTTTCCCGGTCATCGTATCTTCCCCGGTCGAACTGGCCTTCAATGTCCATGTTCCAGTAATTCGAGAAGGTGATGTCGGCCTCGGCGGAGACGGCATGAATGATCTCCACCCCGTCAAAGTTTCGACGAAGATGATACCGCGTACCAACGCTCCAGAATCTCTCGATCGATCGTACGGCATCATCCCGGTACATGAGCTCTCCGACCCATCCATAGTCGTTTGGCCGCCGGAAGAAGCCGATGTCGTTGATGTTGTACTTCTTGGATGTGAAGTCGAATGAAAGCGCGCCGCGCCAGTGAGGTCCGCCATCCTTGCTGAAGTTGAACTTCCCGGCAGAGCCATCGACGCGTTCGTTGAGGGAGTTTGAAGCCCGGGAGCCAGCCAGGAATCCGTCGACTCTATAGACGCTCTCCAGGAATTTGAGGCTCCAGTCAACGCCTGCCGTTATTGCCGGCAGTTTTCCGTTTCGACTCACCGATGTCACGATCATCCCGAGGTTCGAGTTCTCCATAACGTCCTGACGCAAACGGACGAGGCTGTAGTTTGTCAGAGGATCGATCATCTGGTCGGTTCGATTTCCATCTTCATCAACCATGGTGGCCGTTTCTTTCTTTGTCACCGCCTCCAACACACCAACGGAGAGTCCACTCTCCGTCTTGCCGGAAATCTTGGCAGCTCCGAGAATGGTGGCAAACCGCGGCTGGTTGAGAACGTAGCCGCCATCCGGCGGCTCCACATTCAGCGCACGGCCTAAGCGTCTTGAGTAGAAGAGCCCAGGGCCAAAATCTCCTCCGAAAGTTGTGAAGCGAATAATCTGCGATCCTTCAATAAAGAAGGGGCGTTTCTCGGGATAGAAGGTTTCGTACGTAGTGAGGTTAAGCACCGCGGGGTCGGCCTCCACTTGGCCGAAGTCGGGGTTGATCGTCGCGTCGATCGTAATTCCGCTGCCGGGCCTGTACTTGAAGTCGAAGCCTGCACTTCGTGTGAAATCCCGTCCGTCCGGAAAGCTCAGAGATTTTGGGACGAACCGGGCATCACCCACCATGTACGGGATGATCTCGATATTCGTCGGAGCGGGAATATTTTCCAAACCAACGAGGTGACCGAACTTTGAAATAAATCCGCTCTCACTCTTGAGAATCAACGCCCACATCTGGCGCTCGTTGTTCCTCGGAATGCGCCGCATCGCCTGGAATCCCCAGTCGAGCGATTCTTTCGGCGTGAACCTGAGGACCTTGAACGGTATCTTAATCTCAGCAACCCATCCTTCTTCGTTGATGCGGGTCTTCACTTCCCAAACCACATCCCACGATTCATCCTCATCCTCACCATCATTGAACTGCAGGATATCGGTCTTTGAGCCGGCAGCATTCACGGTGAACTCAAACGCCGTTTGATGATCATGATAGGAATCGAGCCGAATGGAGATGACATCCGACACGACTTCGTCATCTCTCCTCGCGAGCCGCGCCACAATTTTTGAAGGTTCGGTGTCGTACATCATGCAGCCGAGATAGAGCGCTTCATTATCGTACATGATGAAGATTTTTGTCGGCATAGTCGCGGGGGCGCCTTCGTCCGGGTCCTGTTGAAGAAAGCCGGAAGCCGGAACAGCGAGTTTCCACTCCGGCTCATTGAGAATACCGTCGATCTTTGGGGGAACCTTGGTCCGGACCGCCACAACGGTCTTTGGATTGCTCCCGGCCCATCCCTGACTGCACAAAACCAGGGTGTTTATGAGTATCAGCAAGATTATTCGTTTCACACGCTTCTCTTTCGATGCTAGTGGCTCAACAGTGAACAAAAAAAACCTCCGCTGTGCGAGACAGGGAGGTTTGCACGACACCCTTCAACCAACCCACTTCGTCGATTCCAAGTTCTCTCAGTCCCTTTCGTCAGAGCTGCGGTCTACACCTCCATTGCAGCCTTCAGGAGTGCATCAACTCTCAGCACCGAGTCCGCCTCCGCGTAGAAACGAATTAATGGTTCTGTGCCTGACGACCGCACCAGCACCCAGCCGTCGTCGAAGAACAGCTTGTAGCCATCTCCCGTTTCCACCCTTCGGACTGTCATGCCTGCGAGACTCTTGATCCCTTTCTTGTAACCGGCAAGAGTCTTCTGTTTCTGCTTCTCCGTCATGTGCGCATCGATACGGTTGTAATAGTGCCAGCCGAACTCGATCATGAGTTCCTCGACCAGCTCGCTCAACTTCAACTTGCGCACTGCCATCACTTCAGCCAGCAAAAGTCCGACGTAGATGCCATCGCGCTCCGGCAGATGTCCGCGCAATCCCAATCCACCGCTTTCCTCAGCTGCAATCAGGATATCACGCTCGGTCATGAGCCGGCACAGGTGTTTGAACCCGACTGGTGTTTCGTGCAATTTCATCCCGTATTCTACACACATCTTGTTGATCATCTGGCTGACAGAGATCGATTTGGCGACCTCGCCGGTCAGATGTTTCTCCGTCACCAGGTATTTTAGAAGGATCGCGAAGATGCGGTGTGAATCCACGAATGATCCGTTCTCGTCCAGTGCTCCAACACGATCAGCATCCCCGTCCGTCGCGATGCCGATGTCGCATCCTTTCATCACGATGGTGGAGGCAAGGTCTTTCATGTTCTGCGGTATGGGCTCGGGATGGCCACCGCCGAATGAAGGATTGTAGCTGCTTCGCAGTTCAGCCCGCAGAGAAACAAGCTGTGACATCACTCCCGCACCGGCCCCGTACATCGCATCGTGGACAATCTTGATGCCGGACGACTCGATCAGCGGCAAGTTCAACTTCGCTCTGAGATCATCCACGTAGATGGCAGTGAAGTCCATCTTCTTGATCACACCCTTCTCCAACAACTCTGCAAACGTCTTCTTACTTTCTACTTTGGACTTGAGTACTTTCTTCAATTCCTTTTCAACCTTCTCAATCATCTCGGGGTGAGCCGGACCTCCAAAGTCGCCTTTGATCTTGTATCCGTTGTAGCGCGCCGGATTATGGCTTGCAGTAATGACAATACCACCCGCCGCTTTGAGGTTTGTCGTCAGGAGCGAAACCATCGGTGTCGAAGAGATCTTGTCCGAGATAATGACCTTGATTCCCCGGTTTGCCAGCACTTCCGCGGTTGTCTCCGCGAATTCCTTGCTGAGGAATCTTGTGTCATACCCAATGACAACGCCGTTCTTGATCCGTTTGTGCCGCTTGAAGTAGTTCGCCGTTGCGAGCGCCACTTTTGCAACATTGTCAAACGTAAAATCGGCAGCAATCAGGCCCCGCCACCCGTCCGTCCCAAATATGATTTGTGTCATTCGCATTCCATCCCGAGTCTATACAGAATAATGAACGTTATGCCAGGTTCTGGTTCAACGCACCGAAGCTTGCGTAGTATCCATTCGTATCGAGTTCTTCCTCGATGCGAATCAACTGATTGTACTTCGCAATTCGATCGGTGCGGCTTGCCGAGCCCGTCTTGATCATCCCTGCGTTCGTCGCCACCACGATATCGGCGATTGTCGTGTCTTCCGTCTCACCGGACCGGTGACTGAGAACCGTGGTGTAGTGCGCACGTTTCGCCATCTCGATCGCGTCGAGCGTTTCCGTCAGCGTCCCGATCTGGTTAACCTTGACCAGGATC
>JACVXU010000208.1 GCA_015661185.1 Bacteroidota bacterium | reverse complement strand
GGAACGCTGCCCAAGGATCGCCAGGGCATGAAGATCAACCTGAAACGACCGACCCCGCCAGGGGTCGAAGATTTGTAGCCGGGAATCGTTCGCGTCATTACGGAGCTAAGGGCAGGTCAATGGCCTCAACCAGTGAAACATTGCCGAGCATACTCCTAGAATGGAGATCAGTCTGAGCAAACCGACCCCGTTAGGGGTCGAAGGTTTGTAGACCGGCACATCCAAAACTGGGCGACCCCGTCAGGGGTCGAACCCACCAGAGATGCAGATAGAATGGGGACGGCAATCATGGCCAACACATACACGCAGATCTACATCCACATCGTATATGCTGTGAAATGGCGCGAGTCACTCATTGCGAAACAATGGAAAGAACGATTACAGAAATACACTACTGGGATAGTTCAGAACCAGGGGCATAAACTCCTGGCCATCAACACAATGCCCGACCACGCCCACATCTTCATTGGAATGCGACCAGATGTTGCACTTTCGGATTTGGTGAGAGATATGAAGAGGGATTCGACCAATTTTGTAAACGACGAATTGAGGCCTGGAGGAAGGTTCGCGTGGCAGGAAGGTTTTGGAGCATTTTCGTATTCCCGTTCCCAGATCGATTCCGTCGTCAGGTATATACTCAATCAAGAGAAACATCACCGACAACGCACGTTTCGAGAAGAGTACAAATCGATTCTGAAGGAATTCGACGTCGATACAGGCTTGCGCAACAAAGGCGCCTTGATTTTCGGCCAATTGAATCCCCGTTCAAATCGTTGCTTCTTATCATTTCGGTCGATAGAATGGATCCAGCTGGTTGTTGAACTCCTACGGAGTTCCCGATTTTCTCTTAGTTCTTATCTACAATCGTTCAGCTCCTAACGGAGCTGCGGGGAGATCAATGGGTCGACGATGAAGACTCTGCCCGGGGAACACCAACCATGAAGATTCAGTTGAGGACACCGACCCCGCTAGGGGTCGAAGATTTGTAGCCGGGAATCGTTCAGCTCCTGACGGAGTTGAGTGTAGATCAACGGGCCAGATCATGGAAACACCGCCTAGGAACACCGGGGCATGCAGATCAACCTGAAACGACCGACCCCGCTAGGGGTCGAAGATTTGTAGACCGGCACAACCAAAACAGGGCGACCCCGTCAGGGGTCGAACAATCTGATTACGAATATCATCATTGATGACCGCGAGTCCAGTTGCGGCATTGCAGAGATGTTGAGGAAGACCACTAGCGTTTCTGTTTCCATGCAACGCCTCCCCCTCGGGGATTATCTTGTGGACCAGAAGCTTCTTGTTGAGAGGAAGACTTTCAAGGACTTCGCTAGCTCGATCAAGGACGGCAGATTATTCCACCAAGCTTCCAGACTTGCCTCACACCCTTTGCGAAGCGCGATCCTCCTTGAAGGGACGACGGATGATTTGCGGCAAATCCACATGCGCCGAGAATCAATCCAAGGCGCTTTGATTGCCCTAACCATCGTCTATGGAATCCCTGTGCTCCGTTCGATAGACCCCGAGGAGAGCTCAAGGCTTCTTCTCTATGCCGCGAACCAGGTTCGGACGAGACAATTGAGACCGCTTCCGCGCCAGGGTAAGCGACCGAGGGGAAGAACGAAACTTCAGCTCTACATCCTGCAAGGACTGCCAGGAGTCGGCCCAGAACGAGCCCGTCGACTTCTAGAGGCTTTTCGCAGTGTCGAAGCAGTCGTCAGCGCGTCCGCAGAGCAGCTTTCCACAGTCCCCGGTGTTGGACAGAAGACGGCAAACGCCATTCGATGGTCTTTGAGTGCGTAGAATTCAAAACTCCGATGCGAGTCTGCTCGTCATGCTCTAATTTGGTCTTGCCTCTCTTCATTTTTCTGCCTATATTGGTTCCATATTTTTTGAACTACTGAGATGGAGTATACAGATGGCAAGAGTTTGTGAAATTTGCGGTAAGAAACCAATGGCGGGAAACCACGTGAGCCATGCCCACAACCGAACTCCCCGAAGGTTCCTTCCGAACCTCCAGAGCGTGCGTGCAAAGGTTGATGGCTCAGTCCGACGCATCACTGTGTGCACCAACTGCATCAAGTCCGGCAAGGTTCAAAAAGCGGCCTGACGCTGGCTATTGGTCCGACATAGATTGTGGTTAATGAAATCCCGCAGTTCCAGCGGGATTTTTTGTTCAGCCGGTGATTGAACAGATACTACTCACGAGATGAAGCTCGCATTTTCACCTCCTAACCAATTAACGTTCCTGCGCATCCTCCTGACGCCGGTGTTTCTCGCCTTTTTGTTTTCGGCAGATCCGCTGCTGCGACAACTTTCGCTGGTCGTCTTTGTGGTTGCGATGCTGACAGACTGGTATGACGGCTGGGTCGCACGCCGTTGGGGGTACGTGACGCGATGGGGCACTTTCCTTGATCCGCTTGCAGACAAGGTCGTCACTTCGGCGGCCCTCATCGCATTCATCTACCTTGATCTCGTTCCGTCCTGGACAGTTTGGGTCATAGTCATACGGGATATCGTGATCACGTTCCTGCGATCCTACGCTGAGTTCAAGGGAAAACCATTTGACACCACCCGCCTGGCAAAGACGAAGACATTCCTGCAATTTGCTCTCATCTACTACATTCTTCTTGCCTACATCGCGCGTGACACCGAGTACTTCCGGTCACGGTTCGGCACGCTGCTCGACCACCTCCTGGATCAATCGCTTCTCTATGCTTCCATGGTGGTAATAGCAGCGATCACCTTGCTGACGGGGTGTCTCTACGTCATCGGCAACTGGACAACTGTCCGAGAATTGTATGAGTCCTCCAACCGAGCCACCGAATCCGACTAGCGGTGCGACGACACCGCCAGCCGAGCCACCCCCGGCGGTGGGATTCCTCACGAAGGCGTTCGCATCAGGACTGTTCTCCGGATTTTCACCTGTGGCCTCGGGAACCGTCGGCAGCGCTGTGGGACTTGCTCTCTATTATATTCCGGGATTTGAAAACCCTTTCATCCTTCTTCCCTTGAGCCTCCTCGTCCTGGCTCTCGGCATCAAAGCAGCGAACGCGATGGAGAAGGTCTATGGACATGATCCGGGCGAAGTCACAATCGACGAGGTGCTTGGGATGTGGATTTCTCTTCTCTTCCTTCCGAAGAACATCCTAGTTGCTGCTCTCGCTTTTTTCATTTTTCGAATCCTTGATATTGTGAAACCATTTCCTGCACGCCGCTTCGACAACCTCCACGGGGGATATGGGATCATGCTTGACGATGTCGTATCTGCAATCTACGCCAACCTCCTCCTGCAACTGGCACTAGCCTTGCAGATTATCTGAGACTGAATTCTGGAACGAGGCTCCACTCCAATCATCCTATGAAGGCAGAAATAATCTCGATCGGAGACGAACTCCTGATCGGGCAGGTCATAAATACAAACCAAGCGTTCATCGCCGAGAAACTCAATTCGATCGGGATCTCCATCAGCCGCATGACTACTGTCGGTGATGAAGAACAGGCGATCATCGAGTCCTTTGCTGAAGCGCTCGATACTTCCGATCTCGTGCTCGTGACGGGCGGGCTCGGTCCAACGCACGATGACATCACACGGAGAGCCGTATGCAAGTTCTTCGGGACTGACCTTGTCGTTAACGACGAGGCACTGCAGCGCGTTCGGGGATTCTTTGAGCGCCGGGGAATCATTCCGAAGAAGATCAATGAGGATCAAGCGCTTGTTCCCAGAGACTGCAACGTTATTCAGAATAATCACGGCACGGCCCCCGGCTTTTTCTTTGAGCGCGACGGACGGTACCTCCTGGCGATGCCGGGCGTTCCATTCGAAATGAAAGCGATGGTTGAGGGCTTCGTCTTACCATATTTTGCGAAGCGAGCTACCGGGTTTGTGATCCAGCACCGAACCCTGAAGACCACCGGCATCGGAGAATCTTTCCTCGCGGAACAAATCGGGGATGTTAACGTCCTCTTCAAACCCGGTGACGGAATAACGCTGGCTTTCCTTCCGGGATCGACAGGCACCCGGCTCCGAATTACCGTCAGGACCCGGAGCACTGCCGAAGCTCAATTGAAGATCGAACAGGTCGAGAAAGCCATCCGGTCGAAAGCGGGTAAGTACATTTATGCAAGCGACGAAGAGGATCTCGAACAAGTTGTCGGCAAGCTGCTTCTCGAGAGACATCTTACGCTCGCAGTTGCAGAATCGTGCACGGGCGGACTCATCTCTGATCGGATCACAAACGTCCCCGGGAGCTCGAACTACTTTGACCGTTCATACGTTACGTACAGCAACGATGCCAAACTTGTTGACCTGGGTGTGCCCGCCGCATTCATCCTAGAACACGGTGCGGTAAGCCGCGAAGTCGCAAAAGCAATGGCGATGGGCGTGCGATTGAAATCCAACACCGACATCGGTCTCTCGACTACCGGGATCGCCGGACCCACGGGAGGCTCGATTGAAAAGCCCGTTGGCCTGGTATGGGTCGGGTACTCCGACCGTTCAGATACACTGGCAATTCAGTTCACCCTCGGTGATGAGCGAAGAAGAATCAAAGAGCGGGCAGCGCAAGCGGCTCTTGAACTATTGCGGAGAAAGCTCCTCAGGGTTGATTTCTGAGATCGTCATGTCCACGATTCGAGCATTCATAGCTCTCCCTCTCCCATCCGACATGAAAAAGGAATTCGCAGCGATTCAAACGCAACTCAGAGAATCTCATGCTGACGTCAAGTGGGACACTCCGGAGAAGTTCCATATCACTCTGAAGTTTCTGGGCGACGTCGAATCGGCCCGGGTGATCTCCATCGCTGGTGAGCTTCAGAATTCGATTGGCAGTTTGTCAGGTTTTGAGGTTTCGTACAATTCGCTCGGCGCCTTTCCGAACGCCATCAATCCGAGGGTGGTTTGGATCGGGAGTCAACAAAACGAACACGTGGTTGAACTTCAAGAGCGAGTGGAACGAGTATGCGAATCGTTCGGCTTTACCAAGGAGGATCGTCCATTTCATTCTCACGTAACACTTGGCAGAGTAAGGGGGAGTCAAAATCTCAACCGCTTGACAGCAAAAATAAAATCCATTACTTTCCAACCGTTGATAGCCCGCTGCACTGAGGTCCACATTATGCGCAGTGAGTTGAAGCCAGCCGGCTCGGTGTACACTCTCTTGAATTCAATTCCTCTTGCATCATAACTAGGAGTATCCATGACCGAAACAATCGACAAAGACGCACGCGCTCAGGCCCTCAAGATCGCCATTGACCAAATCGAAAAACAACATGGCAAGGGCGCCATCATGAAACTCACGGAGGGGCCCATCGCCAAAATCGATGCGATATCGACCGGATCAATTTCCCTTGATGCCGCGCTCGGGGTCGGCGGTGTACCCCGAGGGCGTGTCGTCGAGATTTTCGGACCCGAATCGTCCGGCAAAACAACCATCTGCCTCCATCTTCTCGCAGAAGCACAGAAGACGGGGGGAGTTGTGGCCTTCATCGACACAGAACACGCTCTCGACATCGCGTATGCAAAGAAACTTGGTGTGGATGTCAACAACCTACTCCTGTCGCAACCAGAGTTCGGCGAACAAGCGCTCGAGATCGTCGAAACACTCGTTCGAAGCAATGCACTCGATATTATCGTGATTGACTCCGTGGCTGCTTTGACCCCCAGGGCAGAAATTGAGGGTGAGATGGGCGATCCGACGATGGGCGTTCAGGCGCGCTTGATGTCGCAGGCGCTTCGGAAACTGACGGCAGCGATCAGCAAATCAAAAACGACCGTGATGTTCACCAACCAGCTGCGCCAGAAGATTGGCGTCATGTTCGGAAATCCGGAAACAACGACAGGCGGCAATGCCCTCAAGTTCTATGCATCCGTCCGGCTGGACGTTCGTCGCATTGAAGCCCTAAAGGATGGACAGAACATCATCGGTAACAGGACCCGAGTGAAAGTCGTGAAAAACAAGGTGGCACCGCCGTTCAAGGAAGCCTTGTTCGATATTCTCTACAACGAGGGTATCTCGAAGCTCGGCGACCTTATCGACACTGCGGTCGATCAGAATATCATCGCCAAGAGCGGATCGTGGTTCTCCTATAAAGAGGAGAGGATTGGCCAAGGGCGGGACTCTGTGAAGGCATTCCTTCAGGGCAATGCAGCGCTGACGAAAGAAATCGATACTGCCACGCGACGCAAGCTGGGCCTGCTTCCAGCAGAATCTGCTCCTGCTGCGTCGACGAAGACGGAGCCCGCAGCAACATCCAAGAAAACGCCGAAGAGTTAGTGCCGGTTCCAAAAGATGAAGAGTGTGTTTCGACATCGATCGCGTTGTTGAAAGCAAGTCCCGCTCGCAAAACAATCGGGCAGCTCGTTCCCACTACCGATGGCGGCGAAGTCCATAAGCTCGATTTGCGTAAGCGGCACTGGGAGGATGTTCAAAAACGAACCGCCAAGAGCGCGAAGAGCGCCAAGAAGATCCAAAGAAGTTGTATTTGTAACGACCTTTTCGTTTATCGCATACACAGCGTTCTTGGCGGCCTTGGCGGTTCATCTTTGTCTTTGAAACCAGAGTATCAACAACCTGCTATGGTGTCAGAATCGTATGCTCGTCACCAAGATTCGGAAGATCCGGCGTGAACGCAACCGATATGAGATCTTTCTCGACGAGAAGCCCGCGTTTCAGGTTAGCGAATCTGTTATCGCGAAGACGGGGCTCTTCAGCGGGAAGCACCTCGATGCGGAGGCGGTGGAAAAGATCGTGACAGCAGATTCTCGCGAGCGGGCGCATCAGATCGCTGTCAATTTCATCTCGTACCGGCCCAGAAGTTCCAAGGAAATCATAGACAAGCTCAGCCGTAAAGGATTTGCTGAAGATCTCATCAGGGCCGTCGTCGACA
>JACVXU010000439.1 GCA_015661185.1 Bacteroidota bacterium | reverse complement strand
CTCGATGGAGACGGGAATATCACGCAAATGCGAATCAAGGACCCGAACGGGCGATGGGTGGCAGATCCGGATGATCCGCGCATTATGCTGCCCGCAAAGGCTGATCAGTCCGGCCAGTACACGGTCGTCGGAAGTGAGGGCTTTGACAACGACGGAGACGGATTTGTGAATGAGGATGGCCCCGGTTCGTACGATCCAAACCGCGACTGGGCATGGAACTGGGCACCGCGTTATGTTCAGGGCGGAGCCGATCACTATCCGTTCACGTTTCCCGAAAACCGATCGATCGCCGAGTTCGTGTTAGTGCATCCAAACATCGCTGCCGCGCAGTCGTTTCACAATAACGGCGGTATGATTCTGCGCGGGCCGGGAGCTCAGACGGACCTCCGCACCTATAGCCCGGTCGACATCCAGACGTACGATTTTCTCGGCAAGCTTGGCGAGGAAATGCTTCCCGGATATCGGTACATCATCATCTATAAAGATCTTTACACCGTGTACGGCGGAGAGATCGACTGGTTCTACGGTGCCCGGGGCATCGTCACGTTTTCCAACGAACTGTGGACGAACTTCGATTACTTCCGTCGCCAGCGGGAGGAGAGTGAAAACCAGCGCGACAGGAGTACGTTGTACCGTTTCGACAAAATCCTTCTTTTTGAAGAAGGCGTCGTGCCGTGGAAAAAGGTCAACCATCCACAGTACGGGGAGGTCGAAGTCGGAGGATTCAAGAAAGCATGGACCCGCACCGCTCCTTCATTCATGATTGAAGACATGTGTCACCGGAACATGGCCTTTACGCTGTTCCATCTCTATCACACGCCCAAAGCGGAAGTCGACAGCGTTTCGACGAAAGCGCTGCCGGGTGGATTGACCGAGGTCTCCGCCGTCATAACGAACACGCGGGTGATTCCGACGCACACACTCCAGGATTCAAGGAATAAGATCACGCGTCCCGATTGGGTGACGTTGACCGGCGGGAACGTTGTGTCGGGAGGCATTCTCCAAAATCGCTTCCTCGGCATTGCGCAGGAACAGAAACATCATCCCGAGCGGCTTGAGATTGAGAGCATCCCCGGGGTGGGCGCTGTGTATGTGCGGTGGATCGTTGAGGGGAAGGGACCGTTTACGGTCAAGGTCGATTCCGAGAAAGGCGGTACATATTCACTGAAGTCAAAGTAAACTAAAATCACAGTGAAGTGTCGCTGTGATTGTATGAGATCTCAAGTAAGTCCGGATCCTGAACACGCTGTCTAATAGTACTTAATGCCCGACTTCAGTAGGTTGCATCAGAGGGAAGAGATTCTTCGTCTTTTTCGGTCGTGGAGGCTGTCTAAAAAGTACGTAGTAGAGCGTAACTTTTTGATGATTGGTACGTCTTTCGATCAAACGATGGATGCTCTTCATACTAACGAGGCAGCCAGATGACATCAGAATGTGATTCGCTGTTCGATGAAGCGTTACCCTTACGCGTGCAGAAACGGAAAAAGGCAAAGAGTAAACAAGTGTTTAAGCTTTACACACAACAACAAGTCATGCTTTTGCCCCCCAGCCTCGAGGAACTGATCCCCGAGAACCATTTGGTGCGGGTGGTGAATCGCACCGTCGACAAGTTAAACATCCAACCGTTGCTGGAAACATACCAAGGCGACGGTGCGAGCGCCTACCATCCGTTGATGCTGTTGAAGGTTTTGATCTATGCGTATCTGACCAAGACCTATGCCTCGCGGATGATTGCGAAGGCGCTCACGGAGAACATTCATTTTATGTGGTTATCGGGGATGAGCAATCCCGACTTCCGGACCATCAACAACTTCCGATCCAGCCGACTCCGAGGAGTCATCGATCAAGTCTTCGGCTCGATGGTGTTCTTCCTCCTGGATCACGGCTACATTGTGTCGATGGGACCAAACTCCGAGCCGACAGCAACAAGCACAAGGTTGTCTGGGCCAAGAACACCAAGCGCTACAAACAGAAGGTGCAGCAAAAGATCAATGATGTGCTTGTGGAAATCGAGCAAGCGAATGCCAAAGAACAAGAGTACTACGGCGATCACAATCTGGAAGAACTTGGCGAATGCTCTACGCTCACGAGCGATGATGTCAAAGAACAAGTTCAGCGGCTCAATGACATCTTACAGCAAGCACCACCTGCGCCCAAGCCTGCCCGTCCGGCAGGCGGGCGTACGGCAAAGGCTCTCACGGAGATCTCCACGAAGCTTTTGCCCAAGCTCGAATACTACGAACAACAGGAGAAAACTCTAGCCGGACGCAACAGTTATGCGAAAACCGACCCCGCTGCAACCGTCTTTCTCAGCAAAGATGGTCAACTGCTTCCATCGTACAATCTCTTGATCGGTACCCAGCACCAGTTCCTTGTTAATTACAGCTTGCACCAACGAAGAGCTTCCGAGAGCGATGCCTTCCCCGCCCACCTTCGTCGGCTGCACTCCTTGGTTGGGCGACACCCCGCCTTGGTGATGGGTGACAGCGCTTTCGGCAGCGAAGAGAACTATGCATTGTTGAGCGAGCACCAAATCGGCAACTATCTCAAATACAACACCTTTCACTTGGAGCAGAAGAGAAAGTATCGCAACAATCCGTATCGCAAAGAAAACTTTCTTCATGATGCCGCAAACGACACCTATCGTTGTCCGCAAGGAGGCGTGCTCACCCTGAAGCAGGTGAGAACCGTTGCCAGCACCAATGGCTACAACAGCATAGCACGCAGCTACCAATGTAGCAACTGTCATGACTGTCCCGTTGCCACTCAGTGCAAGCGCGGCGATGGCAATCGCACCATCTATGTGAACCCAACCCTGGACGCCTATCGTGCTCAAGCAAGAACGAACCTCAACTCCGATGTTGGCTTTGCCCTACGTAAGCAGCGAGGCATCGATGTTGAGCCACCGTTCGGGGACATCAAGTTCAACCAAGCTTACACGCGTTGCCGCTTACGTGGTCAAGAAAAGGTCAACATAGAGATCGGGCTACTCAGCATCGCACACAACATCAAAAAGGTCGCTCGCTGGCTGAACTAACTCTTCACATTGTCCAGCTCGCACGGTGCCCGTGCAACTAGCTTTGTAAAAGAACTATTTGGACAGCCTCAACCTCCGCCGGAGGCGGATGAGCCTTCGGCTCAAAAGAGAACTTCCGAAATCCCCGCCCGACCGCCTGCGGTCAGGCGGGCGGGATAACCCTCGCGATCATACCCCCACGCTCTTGCCTGAATTTCGGTGCGGGTGGTTATTCGAAAATAGTCGGAATCTGCATCGTCGCACCGAAATTGAACGCGCGTTCGGGCCGTCCGCCCACCGGCCGATGATTTCGGGGGCCTTGCGAAAGAATTCTGACCAGCGCTTGCCCATGTATCTGAGCTCCCGAAATCGCTGGCCGCCTGCCTGCCGAAGTGCCTTCGGCACGCAGGCAG
>JACVXU010000438.1 GCA_015661185.1 Bacteroidota bacterium | reverse complement strand
ACATTGCCGATGGCTCCGTCGGCAATCCACTCATTGATCAATCTGGCCCCCTCGCTCGCATGCCCCTGGTTCCCCATCTGCGTTACAAGCTTGGATTCCCGGGCTACCATGGCCAGAGCACGAGCCTCGTGAATCGTATGGGTGAGCGGCTTTTGCACGAACACATGCTTCCCCATCTTCATCGCCGTCATTGCGATTACGGCGTGCGTGTGGTCCGGCGTGCTGACAACAACCGCATCAATTGATTTCTCTTTGTCGAGCATCACCCGGAAATCCCTGTACTTCGCCGCTTTCAGGAGCTGCGGGTTTTTCTCGGCGTCTTGGTAGATCGTGAGGGCCATCCTTGCATCATCAACGTCGCACAGCGCCACAAGAGTCTCCTTGCTCGCGGATTCGATATCCGATCGCCCTTTGCCGCCGACACCGACACAGGCGACGTTCAGTTTGTCGCTCGGCGCGGTGTACCCGGTCCCACCCAGAACATGCCGGGGAACAATCGTGAACGCAGACCCCGCCGCCGCCAGGCCGATAAACTTACGGCGTGACATCTCTTTCTTCTTGCTGGTTTTCATGGTGCCCTTTCATCGTGCTATGGATGATTTGCGGCCCCAAAGGGATTACTCCCGACTCCAGAGGGGCTGCGGTAGTCTATTGTTTATGACGAAGTTTTTCCTGGAGATCCAGCCGGATATAGCCCCTGATCTCCTTGCCAGGACGGAGAAACATCGGCCTGTCGAACAGCGGAACATACAGCGGCCGTTCGCCGGGGCGTGGTTCCTCATAGATTCGGTGCATCAGCGTCGGTTCGACTTCCGGCGCCGCGAGTATGACCGGGGCAAGCACAAAATCGTCCGTGATAGCATTCCACCATCCGACGTTCGGCAACGCGCGGAGGTACCACGGAAGCGGCCAGTAGTCATCGCCAGGGCCGACAACCTGGACAGGCATTGCGAGGCCATCAGGCGAGCGATCACCTGCGTCTCTGACAGCCCGCGCAACGACGTTGACATCATCCGTCGGATGAGAATAGACGTAAGGATTGATGGGATCGTCGTAGTATTTGAAGTTCGCCAAATACGCCTGCCACGTGAGGTGGCCAAAGACTGCAATGATGATGACGATACCAAGATACCGTTTTCGACGCGCGCTGAGCCATGTCAGAAAGGTCGCGAGGCCACATCCTGCCATAACGATGAGAGGCTGCAGCGCATTGAGTATCAACCACGGCGTCTTATACGGGATCGCTGAGAAGATCACAAATATCAGCAAAGCATACAATCCGATAAAACGCCAACAATCTCTTGCGGAATGCTCAGAGTCCGCTTTCCCGCGTAGTGCAGACCAGATCCCGAGCAGGGCGAATCCGATGATCGCAACCTCCGTCCACAAAGGGCCATGGTCACCCTGTGACCAGGTCAGAATCTGGAGGAAGTAGTACCAAGGATGGCCATGGAGCGCACTCTCCCCCGCTCGGCTAACGTATGTTTGGTAAGTCAGAACCGAATCTGCGACACCTTGCCAGTGTGTAAAGAACGAAGAGAAGAACATGACAGACACAGCGATTGCACTGAAAAGAGCGACCGCAATATTCCGCACACTCATCGGAAACGCCGACCGTCCCTCGCGGCGACGAAGGAGCAGAACTCCTGAGAATGCCAGCGCCGCGGCGCCAAAAGAAATCAAGCACGTCTCTTTCGTTGCGTGCATAAGTCCGGCACACGCACCCGCAATGACCGCCCAGAATGCCCGCCCACTGATGATCAGACGATAGCCCGCGACGATCATGCCGAAGGCGAAGGAAACGAGCAACATCTCCTGGATATAGTATCTGCTGTAGTAGACCATCGCTGGCGAACATGCGGTGAGAAAAGCTGCAAATGCAAGAGAAGAACACCGGCACGATGCGAAGCGTGGTCTCCGTTGCGTCAGAGAGTTTTGTCTCGAAAGCAATCCAAGCCGGAAGGAGTGTCAGGTAGTTGAGGGAGGGACCGTGATACTCATTCTTGTCGTACCGGTATGTGCCCGTTTCGAGGAGTGTTCCGAATTTGATGGCATGGACGGCTTCATCCGTGTGCATGGGGCGCAGGTTTAACGACGGCAGGCGCAGCAGCGCTCCTACTATCACGGCAAGGATGAGTATCCACCGCCACGAATTCATCGCACGGCCTTGCCGTAAATCTCGACTTCAACATAGTGGTTCAGGTCGTTTGCGGTGTTGCCACGGCTGTAGAGACGGACATAGCGTCCTTGAACGCCCTTCGCGTCGATGAGCTTTCCTTCCGAGGTCTCCACGTAGCTCATATCTTTTCCTACACCTCTTCCGGCAGAGTTGTCGATGTCGTTGTTGAACACGGTCTGCACGTTCGTGATGAAGTCCGGATCATCGGCAACCTGCGCGATCACATCGTGATACACGGCCGGCTGCTTGTGGTAATGCCAGACGAGGATTCCATAGATCGTATGATTCGCCTTGAGGTCAATCGTGACGTACTGCAGTTTGGGGCCGAGCTCGACATAGCTTCCTTCTTGAGCTTCCTTGGAGAAGGCGGTTTCGGTAGCGAAGCGAACCCCGGCGGAGGGGTTTGCGCTCGAGGTGTCGGAGACGAT
>JACVXU010000207.1 GCA_015661185.1 Bacteroidota bacterium | reverse complement strand
CCAGCGGGTTCCGTATGGTCTTGCCAGCGCAAGGGACGGATAACATTCGCATCGGCAGTTTGCTCGGTGTGCAACCGGATGGTGTGCAGCATTGGGGCGTGGCGGTGGTGCGTCGCCTGATGCGTGATGAAGCAAACCGGGTGCATGTGGGGACGGAGATGCTGGCTAACCAGATAGCCGGTGTAGCAATAAGCCAGAGCGGCGGCGGGGGTGGCGGATTCGAAGACGGGCAACCTGCACTGTGGCTGGAAGCCAGGCAGGGTGAAGCGTCCGGCGAGACACAATTGCTGATGATGAAGGCGGATACCTTCTCTGCAAACCGTAGTTTACAAATCCGATTAAACGAAAAAAACTATCTGCTGATCCCCAATAAATTGCTGGAAAAAGGGCTTGATTATGATCTGGCGAGTTTCCGCCGTATTGAGCAGGAAAGCGGTTCCGAAGGGAAAGTCAAAGACGGTGCGCAAGAAACCCGGAACCAGGCAACGGGCGACACATCAGGCAAAGAAGAAGTCCGCCGCCCGCAAAAAATCAAGGTAATGGGATAAAGATGATCAGAAAAATGTGTCGAAACTTCATCGGCACATTTTTTCTTTCGTCGCTCACGAATCGCGAAGGGCAAGAACTATGTGGGATGAAAAACGCGTAGGTATCGTCAGGGAAGTGTCGAGCTCCTCTGTTACGGTGGTGGTGGATCCCGAAATCACGACGCTATCGAAAAAAATCGGCGCCAAGATTTATCATATAGGTCAGATCGGCACCTACGTTCTGATACCTGTGGGTCAGCTCCTGGTGCTTGGCATCGTGGCGGAGTTTAAGAAGGGGGATGTCTACGAGGGCGACAAGATGACGCAGCGGTACCTGATGGACGTCACGCTGATCGGATCGCTGAAGAAGGGAAAATTCGAAAGCGGCGTCTCCGTCCTTCCCACGGTGGATATGGTCGTCTACCTCCTGGAGGACAAGGATCTCAGGGCTGCGTTCTCCACCTATCAGAAGTTCAACTTCTCTGTCGGTCAGCTCTCGCTCTTTGAGAGCGAGCGGGCCTATCTTGATCCGAACAAATTTTTCGGCAAGCATCTTGCAGTGCTTGGATCCAGCGGCGCAGGGAAGTCGTGCACGGTTTCGTCGTTGCTCCAGAAAGTTGTGACGCTCCCCGACACCAACATCGTCATCCTCGACATCCACAATGAGTACAAGAGCGCGTTTCCCGACGGATGCCAGCATTTCGATATTGCGGCTCTCGAGCTGCCGTACTGGCTGATGAATTTTGACGAGATGGTCGAGCTCTTCGTTGACTCACGCGATGAAAACGCCACGGCGATTATCTCAACGCTGCAAGACCAGGTGTACGTGGGAAAAAAGGCAAAGAATCAGCGGCTCGCAAGTATGATTACTGTCGACACGCCGGTGTTCTTTGATATCAACGAGGTGCGGGCAAAATTCCAGTTCCTGGACACCGAGAGAATCTCGGGAGGCACAGGAGGATCAAGAGAAGGTCCGCACAACGGCAAGTTTACGCGGTTCCTCATGCGGCTCAACAGCATGCTCAACGACCCCCGGTACACGTTCATGTTCAAGCCGCGGGTCTGCACGGATTCCGAATCAGCCAAAGGGCTCCTGACAATGATCTTCGGCCTCGACGGCAAGTCGAAGGTCACCATCATGGATATGAGCGGCATCCCGTTCGATGTCGTCAACACGATCGTCGCGCTTGTCTCACGCATTGCCTTCGATTTCAATTTCTGGAACCCCAACCGTCGTGATCTGCCCATTCTGCTTGTGCTGGAGGAGGCTCACAACTACCTCTCCGTCAATTCGAGGGGATCGACAGCTGCGCGCCTGACTGTGGAGAGGATAGCGAAGGAAGGACGAAAGTACGGTGTCAGCGTCATGATCGTAAGCCAGCGGCCTTCTGAGATTTCAGAGACGATACTCTCACAATGCAACAATTTCGTGATCCTGCGGTTGTTGAACCCCGTCGATCAAGCCTACATCCGGCGGCTTGTTCCGGAGACGTTCAGCGGTCTCGAGGCGGTTATCTCGACGCTGCGGCAGGGGGAAGCCATCATTGTCGGCGACTCCGCTCCCATGCCCTTGCGGATACAGATTGATGCCCCCAATCCCCCCCCGGCCAGCGCGGATATTTATTTCTACGACAAGTGGAAGCAGAAAGCGATTTCGACCAATGCCGATGATGTCATGGAGAGATGGTGGAACCAACATAAAACGTGAAAAAGCAGTGAACAGCAAACAGTAAACGGCAAATAGTAAATAGTGAACAAATTCCGACTCGGAACCTTGAACTTGAAACTTTGAACTTCAAACTCAAAACTTGTGTTGAGCGAAGCCTGCACTGAGCAGAGCGAAGTGTCGAACCACTGAAAAACCCGTTCTACGAAAGGAAGTTCTTGTTATGGCTGTTGAGCGAACATTAGCGATTCTAAAACCAGACTGCGTCAGAAAAAACCTTCAGGGCGAAGTTATCGCCCGCGTCCAAAAAGCCGGCTTCAAGATATTGAGTATGAAGCAAGTGCGTCTTACGAAAGAAACGGCAGGTGCTTTTTATGCCGTTCACAAAGGACGGCCGTTCTACGACGGATTGGTCGAATTCATGTCAAGCGACGCCTGCATACCGCTCGCACTTGAGAAGGAAAATGCTGTTGCGGATTTTCGGAAACTGATCGGTGCCACCGATCCCAAAGAGGCGGCGGAAGGGACAATTCGGAAACTCTTCGCAGACAACAAAGGCGAGAACATTGTCCATGGCTCGGACTCTCCGGAAAACGGGAAGATCGAAGTGGCATTCTTTTTCTCCGAGCGCGAGCTCGTCTAGCAGGGTGCTGGAAAAGAAAACCGCCAAGACACAAAGAACGCCAAGGTGATATTGAAAATGCTTTTTCAACTAGAATTCAAGAAATCTCTTTGAGTTCTTGGCGCCTTGGCGGTTCATTTCTTCTTTGAGGATGGGTTTTTCCGCAACCTCCTAGCATCCTCATCAGTTCTACGCACGCCTCACCCGATCGAGGTTTCTGCATGCCCCTCTCCAAGTGGAGAAAACTGAACCAGAAAGAGCTCTTCAAGAACCCCTGGTGGGTGTACCGGCAGGATACATTCATGCTGCCGAACGGGGAGGTGAGCGACTATTTCTACGTCCACACGAACGGATCGAGCATCGTCATACCGGTGCTGGAAGATGGAAGAATCGTGATGGTAAGGCAGTACCGCTATCTGTGCGACGAGGAAAGCCTGGAATTCCCATGCGGAGGCGTCAAGGCGGGAAGCGACTATGTCTCCACAGCCACCGCAGAGTTGGAGGAGGAAGCAGGCTACAAGGCGGCGGAGTTGATCCATGCAGGTCAGTTCAATCCATTCAACGGGATTACGAACGAGAGTTGTCGCGTCTATGTTGCCCGTGGCCTCGCGCACATCGGAGCGAAACCGGAAGCAACCGAAGAATTTGAGCACCTGTTCTTGAAACCGGCGGAAATCGATGAACGCATCCAATCAGGAGAGATCTGGGATGGCATGAGCATCGCTGCCTGGTTCATCGGACGTCCGAAGATTGTATAGAAGACTTTTGGGACAGCCCCGTTTTTCCCCTCCTCACCACCCTGACAAGGAATAACAGTATGATACGACCGAGGTTGCTCTTCCTGATCCTCTGTCTTGCCCCCGCCACTCTGGTGGGTCAGGTGAAGACAGGCGCCGATCTCTTGTTCGAAAAACAGTTCAAGCTGATTGAGGGAAAGAGAGTGGGACTTGTGACGAACCATTCGGCCCTTCTCTCGAACGGCAAGCATCTGGTCGATGCGATCCATAAAGACAAGCGGACGAAGCTCGTCGCTCTGTTCGGTCCCGAGCACGGAGTGCGCGGTGATGCACCCGCAGGTGCGAAAATTTCGAATGAGGTGGACCCAAGAACCGGCGTTCCAGTGTACTCGCTCTATGGGCCCATCAGCAAGCCGACAGATGAGATGCTGAAGGATGTTGATGTGTTGCTGTTTGATATCCAGGATGTGGGAGTCCGTTTCTACACATACATCGGCACTCTCTCGCTGGCGATGGAAGCCGCCGCGGAGCATAAGATTCCGTTCGTCGTTTTGGACCGGCCGAACCCGATTCGGGGCACCTGGGTGGAGGGATTCAATCGGGATGATTCGTTGCGCTTCCGCGATGGTCCGGTGCCCTACCTGGCCGGTTGGCAGCCTGTCGTCATCGCTGAGGGAATGACGGTCGGAGAGCTCGCTACGACCTACAACAACGAAGGGTGGCTGACAAACGGTGTCAAGGCCAGCCTGACTGTCGTGAAAATGGAGAAATGGAAGAGGACGATGTGGTACGATCAAACCGGCTTGAAGGTGTGGGTAGCGCCTTCTCCGAATCTGCCAACCCTGGCCAGCTGTGTCGTATATCCGGGCACCTGCCTGTTCGAAGGAGTCAACATCTCGGAAGGGCGCGGTACCGAACGACCGTTTGAAAACATCGGTGCGCCGTTCATCGACGGACTGAAATGGGCGAACATGCTCAACGAGTACAAGCTCAAGGGGGTGAAATTCAAGCCCGTGGAGTTCACGCCGCGAAGCATTGAACACGTTGCGATGAATCCGAAGTATGAAGGCGAGAAATGCGGCGGTGTTTTGATCAAAGTCACGGACAGGGAAGTGTATGAGCCGGTGAAGGTGGGCGTCTACATGCTGGCGAGTGTGAAAGAACTCTTCGGCGATAAGGTGCGGTGGAGGCAGAGCAAAATCAACCGCCTCTCCGGGACTCCAAAATTGACTGAAGCGATCGACGCGGGTGTGCCGCCTGAAAAGATCGTGCCGATGTGGAAGGATGATGTTGATAAGTTCAAGAAGGTTCGCTCGAAACACCTACTGTACTAATCGGAGGAAAAAACGCAATGACACGGTCAAGAATGCTCTTCGTCGTGCTCTGTCTCGCCGTCGGCTTCGCAGCCGCACAGGTGAAAACGGGGGCCGACCTGCTTTTCGAAAAACACTTCAAGCTCATCGAGGGGAAAAAGGTGGGTTTGGTGACAAATCACACAGCCATGCTCTCGAATGGCAAGCACCTCGCTGATGCCCTCCATGAGGACAAGCGTACGAAGCTTGTCGCGTTGTTCGGACCAGAACATGGCGTCCGGGGCGATGCACCGGCGGGAGATAAGATTTCGGACGCCGTCGACAGTAAAACCGGCGTGCCTGCATACTCGCTGTACGGCGGCATCAACAAGCCGACGAAGGAAATGCTGAAGGATGTCGATGTCCTGATCTATGACATTCAGGACGTTGGCGTCAGGTTCTATACCTATATCAGCACGCTCTCGTACGCGATGGAGGCAGCTGCGGAACACAAGATCCCGTATGTCGTGCTCGACCGGCCGAATCCGATCCGCGGAACTTGGGTGGAAGGATTCAACCGTGATGATTCGCTTCGTTCCTTCGTTGGCCTCCACCCGATTGCCCTTGCGAACGGGATGACGATCGGTGAACTGGCAACGATGTACAACAACGAGGGGTGGCTCAAGGGCGGGGTCAAAGCAAACCTGACGGTTGTGAAGATGGAAGGATGGAAGAGGACGATGTGGTACGATCAGACCGGATTGAAATGGTTGCCGCCGTCGCCGAATATCCCGACGTTGGATGCCGCAATCCTCTATCCCGGAACCTGTTTGTTCGAGGGAACAAACCTCTCTGAAGGTCGCGGTACACTAAGGCCGTTTGAAAACATTGGTGCGCCGTATATCGATGGCTCGAAATGGGCAAAAGCGCTGAATGACGCGAAATTGAAAGGTGTGGCGTTTGAAGCCGTCGAGTTTACTCCGAGGAGTATTCCGAATATGGCAACGAGACCGAAGCGACTGGGCGAAAAGTGCGGTGGAGTCTTGGTAAAGGTCACCAATCGGGATGTCCTGGAGCCCGTCAAGGTCGGAGTGGCTATGCTGGTTACGGCGAAAGCACTTTACCCCGACAGTCTCAAATGGCGCGAGCGGTCGATCGACAGGCTCTCGGGGACTCCCAAGCTTCGTAAGGCAATCGACGCGGGTATTACCACCGGAGAAATCGTTGAGATGTGGAAGAACGATGTGGAGCAGTTTAAGAAAGTGCGCGCGAAACACCTCCTGTACTAAGAGAGTCAATCAAGCAATTTGCAGCCGGGGCGACCAGTGTGGCCGCCCCGTTTGCTTATCGTAACACAAACAAACTTCATCATTTATTGTTCGTTAATCGATATTCACC
>JACVXU010000037.1 GCA_015661185.1 Bacteroidota bacterium | reverse complement strand
AGAGTCACAGGCCGACGAGCCGACGTGTAGCCCGGGTAGGTCCCGAGCTGGTGCTGTTCCAACCTCTGATCGAGGAAGGTAGTGCTCCCCGTATAGTACGAATCATCGTTACATTGAAGGATGTAGACCCAGGCACCTCTTGACATTTTTACCTCCTCTTGGCCACATGATACGCGATCAGAGCATTGGGAGACAAGCAGAAAAGCTTGGCGTTTTCTTGCCAACCTGGGACTTAGGATTTTGCCAAGCATGGAACATCCTTCGATCCTTCGACTTCGTCCCGCTTGAACAGCAGCGGGACTGCGCTCAGGATGGCGATGAGCTTTTTGGGTGCTCTGGGAAAAACCGTCAGTCTGAGCGCAGCGAACGCTTTCTGTGAGCGGGGCCTGTCCTGAGCGAAGTGCCGACCGTCAGGGAGGCATGGAGCCGAAGGATCGAAGACCGACTTCGCGCCGATTGTGAATCATCGGCACTGCGCTCAGGGTAACGGTGTTCTTTTTGGTTTACATGCAGGAAACAAGCATCGGAAAGAAAAATCATCCGACTCCGTCAGGATAAGCCTACGAGAGACTTATGGAGAGGTACCTGGATTTTCAGTATCTTTCAGGCACGAAAGGAGAATCCAATGATTCAACTCGCAATAGAAGCAGCTCTTGAAGCCGGAAAATACCTGAAGGAAAGTGTCGGGAAAGTCCTCCAGGTAGAAAGCAAGTTTGGGCAGGAAACGAACCTTGTGACCCAGATCGACAAGAACGCCGAAGAGATCATCATCAGCAAGATCCGGAAGAAGTTCCCGGATCACGACTTTCTTGCGGAGGAATCAGGCAGCCACAACAAGGAATCGGAGTACCGGTGGGTCATCGATCCTCTTGACGGTACCCTCAATTTCACGCACGGCATTCCGCTCTTTTCTGTGTCGATTGCGGTAGAAAAGCAGGGAGAAATCGTGGCGGGGGTTGTGTACGAACCGAATTTGGATGAACTCTTCACTGCAGAAAAGGGGAAAGGAGCATTCCTCAACAAGAAACCCATCCGCGTATCGAAAGTCGACTCGCTGATTGAAAGTATGATGGTGACGGGATTTCCCTATACCATCCGCGATAACCCGGACAATGCAGTCCAGCATTTCGTGAATCTCTTGATGAAGGTACAGGGCGTTCGGCGGCTTGGATCGGCGGCAGTCGATCTTTGTTACGTGGCGTGTGGTCGATTCGAGGGATTCTGGGAAGTCTCACTCAACGCGTGGGATATGGCGGCAGGCGTCCTGTTTATTGAGGAGGCAGGGGGGCGCTTCACAGACTTCCGCGGGGCTCCATCCTCAATCTATAACAAACAAATCCTGGCGACCAATGGCCTGATACACGATAAAGTTGTCGAGGTTCTTCAGCAAGGATTGTCAGGAAAGAACGTCACATCCAGGTCTTGACTCCGCCTTTTTCGACGTAGCTCAAGATGATGGGTTTTTGCTGCGGGGGGGTTGGTTGAAAGCGGAAGGCCTTTCGAATCCGGTCACGGGCCGGTTCCAGCACCGCCTCCCGGTCTGTGTAAAACACTGCAAGCGTGTCTCCGGCATCGATACTGTCTCCAACCTTCTTCGATAGCACAATCCCGGCCTTCGGGTCAATCGTGTCTTCAATCAGCCCCCTGCCGGCCCCAAGCGTTATGCTTGTGAGTCCAAGCTCAAGCGAATCGATCTCTGCGACGTAGCCGGTGTCCATCGTCTTGACTTCGATGCTGTGCCTGGGCAGGGGATACCGCTCAAGGTTCTCCAGTGCCGAGGCATCTCCTCCCTGCGCTGCCGTAAGCTCAAGGAGCTTCCGATACGCAGAACCGTTAGCAATACTGGCTCGGGAGAGCTCAACTCCTTCGGCAATGGTCTTCGCTTTTTTCCCAAGCATCAGCATGGCTCCCGCAAGCACGTGCGTCACCTCCATCAGGTCGCTTGATGCATCATCGTGTCCTCGTTTGCCCTTCAGGCACTCAACAGATTCCACAACCTCGAGCCAATTTCCAATCGTCGTGCCGAGAGGCTGACTCATATCTGTGATGAAGGCGACAGTTTCCTTTCCGAACCCGGTCCCGATCCGAACGAGGGTTTGAGCAAGTTCCAGAGACCTGGCGTACGATTGCATGAATGCGCCGCGTCCCGTTTTCACATCGAGCACAAGAGCATCAATGCCTTCTGCGAGTTTCTTGCTCATGATGCTTCCTGCGATGAGCGGAATGCACTCAACGGTGGCTGTGACATCGCGGAGGGCGTACATCTTTTTGTCGGCAGGGACGATCTCGTTAGTCTGTCCGATGAGTACCGCTCCGACTTTCCGGATCACGGATTTGTATTCGGGGATCGAGAGGGCTGTGCGGAATCCTGGAATGGATTCAAGCTTGTCGAGTGTGCCGCCGGTATGGCCGAGTCCACGGCCCGAGATCATTGGAACCGGCACGCCGCACGCGGCGACGATCGGGGCGAGAATGAGAGACACCTTGTCTCCGACCCCGCCGGTTGAGTGTTTGTCAACTTTGATGCCGGGAATATCCGAGAGGTCGATGACGTCGCCCGAATGAAGCATCAACCGGGTAAATGTGAGGGTTTCCTCCTCGCTCATGCCCTGAAAAAAGCAGGCCATGAGAAATGCTGACATCTGGTAATCCGGAATCGTGCCGGCGACATATCCCTGGATCAGCCAGCGAAGCTCTTCTTCATTCAGCGTAGACCCTTCACGCTTCTTTTTGATCAGCTCAACGGGAGTCATCTGTTCGGTCCCCGGATTTGAACCAATCCTGCACGTCGCTGGCAATCAGTCAGCAGTATGCCACAGATGGTTTTTCCGTCAACAATATCCCCTTGTTCAATCATTTTCACTGCCTCATCAAAGGGGAGCTGTCTGATTGTCAAATCCGACTCGCCCTCCTCCAGCCGCTGGCCACGTGAGGATTTCTTTAGTCCGGTGGCCAGGAAAATATGGAGCTGTTCGTTGCAGAATCCCGGAGTTGTGTAGATTGCCGTCAATTTGTTCAGGGATCTGGCGGTATATCCTGTTTCCTCTTCCAGCTCGCGTGCGGCACAGACCTGAGGATCCTCGCCCGGATCGAGCTTTCCGGCTGGTAGCTCGAACAACTGTTTCCTAAGGGGATAGCGGTATTGATGTACCAGGAGAACGGTGCCGTCATCAAGAAGTGGGACAACCACGGCGCCCCCCGGATGCTCAGCGACTTCACGCACTCCGCGAGTGCCCGAATTATACTCAACCTCATCGACAATCAGATTGAATATCGCTCCGGAATATCGCTTCTCACTCTTGAGGGTTTTGATGTGTGGCATTCGGAGGATTGGAGAGTTGAACAACCCGGTACGGCAGGGCCATCTGTATCCCTGCATCCGCCAAACCTTTGTAGATCTGTTCCCGCAGGGTTGTTTCGATAAGGAACTTTATGCGGAAATCGTCGGTGCGGCCGTTGAGCTGAAGGTTCAAAGATGATTCGCCGAATGCGATGAGAAAAACAGCCGGCGCAGGTGTCTTCGAGACGTCGGGGTGCTGGATGGCGAGCTCTGTAATAATTGCTTTCGCCCGTTCGAGGTCTGTCCCATAGCGAACATTTACATCAACTGCGATCCGGATTTGCTCGGATGGATATGAATAGTTGATGATCTTCCCTTTGATCAGATCCGCGTTTGGGCTCACGATAAGATTGTTGTCGAAGTCCAGAATCTTTGTGCTGCGGATCCCGATTTCCTGCACATCACCGGTTTCCCCCGATGGAAGTCTGACGCGGTCACCGACTCGAAATGGCCGGTCTGTCATGATCACGAACCCGCCGATCATGTTCGCGATCGTTTCCTGTGCGGCGAGCGCGACGGCCAGTGAGCCGACACCCAGAGATACAACCAGGCTGCTGACGTCCTGCCCGAAATGATGCAGAATAATGATGAGAGCTACGAGTGTAATAAGGATATTGATGATCCGGTTGACGAGGGGAAACAGCGCCTCATTGACTTTCGACGACGTTCGTCTGGCGTGACGCTCCATTGCGTTCTTCACAGAAGTGTCGGCTATCCGGATCAGGACGACGCCGAGTACAGCAACGAAGCAGACAAAGATGATCCCATGAGCATATCCAAGCCATTGACGTGCGACGAGATCTGCAGGATCGGTCGCCCGGGTCAGTTCTTCTGTAGCGAGATAAAAACCCGTCACGACGGCAATCCATTTGATACTGTTGACGATGATCTCAAGGATGGCATCGTCGAGGGCGCTATTTGTCTTCGCTGCGAGGCGTCGGCCGATGGTGGTCAGGAATCGCTTTGCGATCCATCCGAGAACCATCGCCCCAAGAAACATGAGGGCGCCGATGACGAGGTGGGAGAGGAGCGCGCTGCCGAGAAATGTGCGAAGGGTTTCCAAAAGAAGTTGAATCGAATAATGGTTAGTTAATTGGTTAATTTCTGGCTAGTAGTTGCCCCGGCTTCCGGGTTTTATTGCCGTGCCGCCTTCTTTACACAACGGGCACTCCTCGGGTTTGTAGGTCACAACGTCCATCTGCAGAACGGAAAAGTGCTTCGCGTCGAAGAGGATCTTTCCGTTACTCCGGTCAACAACATATCCCACACCTGCCAGCCGGGCTTCGGCTTTCTTCACCAAATCGACGATCTCGAAGACTGATCCGCCGGTGGTCACAACGTCTTCAACGACGAGAACCCGTTCTCCGGGATGAATTTCAAAGCCGCGCCGGAGCTGCATTTTTCCGTCAATTCGCTCTGCAAAGATCGTCCGGACACGGAGCATCCTGCCGACTTCGGTGCCGACAACGACACCGCCAATGGCGGGCGATATCACAAGTTCCACGTCAGCGTATTCGAAGTGCTTCGCGATTTCACCGCAGAGGAGATGAAGGTATTTGGGGTACTGCAGGACCTTTGCGCACTGAAAGTACTGCGCGCTATGGAGTCCGGAAGTGAGCTGAAAATGACCTTCCAGGAGAGCCTTCGTCTCGCGAAAGACGTCAAGAACCTGTTCATTGGGGAGTTTCACGGCGAGTGGATATCGGTGGTGGATGGGTAATCGTTAGACAGAACTGGAAAAAAGATAGCAAGAAGTCACTTGAGGTGCAACGAGAAGAAGGCGAGGAGCACATGCGGCTGGAAAGAGTCAGGATTCCATATCATCCAGCGCGTCCTGCATCTCGCTGCGTGCATGATGGTCGTCTTGCTGTGTGGCGATCTCCATTCCCCGTCTAAAGGCTGAGACCGCTTCTTCACGACGGCCGAGTTTCTGATAGAGATATCCTAATTGCTGATAGGCGGGCACGTACGACTGATCACGCTGCACGAGATCCTCCAACAACGACAACGCCTGAGGGAGGTCGTTGGCGCCTGCGTATTCAAGTGCCAGGGCATAGCGGCTGAAGCTATCGTTTGACTCCCGTGCGAGGAGTGCCTTGAGCTTGGCGATTCGTTCTTCCCTCATAGTTCGTCGATGGCCTTTGCAAGCCTGAAATCAAGTTCCGTAAGGCCGCCGGCACTGTGCGTTGAGAGTGCCAGATGCACTTTGTTCCATCGGATATCGATATCGGGATGGTGGTTGAACTTCTCCGCCAGCAGTGCCACCGAATTGACAAACGTCATGGCGTGTACAAAGTCTGCAAACTCAATGAGCCTTCTTATCTCTTTGCCATCTCGCGACCAGTCCTTGAGCTGTTTAAACTGGATCAGAATCTGGTCTTCATTCAGGAGACCTGGTGCCATCGCGTGCTTCTCCGATTCAGTGAGTACATACCGTAGGGCTCTATAGCACAAGAGCCGTATAAGTCGAGGTTTCGGTTGGGACAGGAAACATTCCCATGGCCCACATGAAGATACCTGCCGCGATTGCCACAACCATGAACACAAGGGCCACTATCAGTAACCAGAACATCAGGGTATAAAGTTTCCGAAGCGAGGTGAGGGCGTTCATCAGATGCGGAATGTCGTGCCCCCGGGTGTCGACAACAAGCTTGAAGGAACTGGCTGCGTTGATCGTCCAGATACCGATGAGGAGTTGCGGGGTGAGCAGGATGAGATAGAGTACTCCGATCAGTGGCGCGATGAACAGTGCGACAAGTCCGGCAAGCCCCATGAGGACGCTGGCGATGACATAGAAGATGCCAACAAATTTCATCCTCCTTGACAAGACGCGAATACTCTCGTTTTGCGCTATCGTGAATTCATATCCGACGGGCTGGGATTCTGGCTGAGTCTGAGGTTGTTCTTGCCGTGGAGGTTGAGAAGGGGCTTGAGGGTCAACTTCAGAGGGCTGAGTCATGAACGTGCCTCCATGTTGTTGTGTGCTTGCGGGCAGGTGGGTCTTGCCGCCGGCACAGTATTGCCGTTCCGGTGATTGTCGGATGTGACCGAAGCTACAGCGCCATGGGTGTTTTATGGGAGAGCTTTTCGTACTCGCTGCGCAAAACGATGTGTTTCGAATCGATAGCCCGATCAATTGCCAGGATGCCGTTCAGGTGGTCGATCTCGTGCTGAAGAAGTTCCGCGAGAGCGCCACGTGCGCGCAGCTTTTTCCGTTTACCCTGCTCGTCCAGGAATTCAACTTCGATTGAGTAGTTTCTCTGCACATGGGCGAGGATGTCGGGGAAGGAGAAACAATCATCCCACAGATGGAATTTCTTTCTGCTTTTCTTTATGATCTTCGGATTGATCAGCGGGCCGGTATACTCGTAGTCAATGAAAATGACCTTCTGCGAGGACCCAATTTGCGGTGCCGCGATGCCGCGGCCGAAACCCCGCTGCAACCGGAACTGAGCAAGAGTATCGCGCAAATCCTCAATGATTGATCGGGTGGCGTCGGTCTGAGTTTTTCTTACAGGGGTACATTGCTGGCGGAGCATTGGATTGCCGAGGAGAAGAATCTCTCGTGCGGGCATGGGGCCTCCTGAGATGGTGAGGCAATGTACTCAAAACGCGATGGCGATGCAATGTGGGTTGGAGGAAAGGTGTTCTCTCTGCCAGCCCTGCAACGAGTTCAAGCAACAGCCGGCGTTTTTTTTGGTTTTCAACGCTGAGTCGCAGAGAACGCAGAGAAACGCGGAGGATGACTCTGTAAACTCTGCGGTCCTCAGCGCACTCCGCGTCTCTGCGATGAGAACAATTACAGCCAGAAAACGAAGCACGTCCTTGGTCTCGATGCTAGGCGGCGAATCCTGCAACTCTGTGCACTCTTCCGAGTTTCTGTCCGAGGAATCGTTCTCCCACCTCGGTGAACCTGTGCGGGACATCGCTCACGTTGAACTGTAGGTTCGGCTTCAGCTTGCTTGCGTTGCGCATGTTCTTTTCGTCGAGCAGGCGCTTCACAGTTACTGCGGTGGCTTCTCCTGAATCGATGAGGGTAACAGACTGATGAAGTACTTTACCGATGATGGTGGTCAAGAGAGGGTAGTGAGTACATCCCAGAATAAGAGTGTCGATTTTCTCAAGCGTGAGCGGGAACAAGTACTCCTTCGCGATCAACTCAGTGGCTTTGTGATCTGTCCAACCTTCTTCGGCCAGCGGGACAAACAACGGACACGCCTGGCTGAACGCCTGAATGCCCGGGTCGATTTGCCGCAGAGTGTTCACATACGCATAGCTGTTGATGGTCCCGATGGTGCCGATGATCCCGACACGTTTCTTGGTCGTTGCCCGAGCAGCCGCTTCAGCGCCCGGCTGGATCACGCCGACAACCGGAACCTTGGCTCGTTTTTGCACAACATCCAGGGCCACGGCGGAGACGGTGTTGCAGGCGATCACGATCATCTTGACGTCGTGCTCGAGAAGCACGTCGGTATCCTGTGCCGCGTACTCCCGCACAACCTGGGACGATTTCGGACCATACGGCACCCGGGCCGTGTCGCCGAAGTACACAATGTTCTCGTGCGGAAGATGATGGGTGAGTGCCCGGACGACAGTCAGTCCTCCGATGCCGGAATCAAAAACCCCAATGGGTCTGGAATTGCTCATGCAGGCCTCTGTCGAATGATCATTGCATCACCAACTCGGATTCAGTCAAATCGTTGATGACCTTGAGGATCTCAGAACGAACATATGACCGCTGCCCGACATCGTCGATTTTCTTTCCCCTCAAATCGAGGACGTAGAATGAGTCGACAATTCCATCGATCCGCGTCGCGATCTTGGCAAACGAAATATTCAAGCCAAGCATCGACATGGTCCCGGTAATCCTGTACAGGAATCCCAGCATGTCCGGAGCATAGACGTCGATGATCGTATACCGGGAATGACTTTCGAATTCGACATCGATGCGAATATTCGGATTGGCGATCTTGCTCCGCCGCTTCCATTTCATCTTGTGACGGCTCAACAGCGTTTCAATGTCTGCACTATCCTCAAAAACGTGATTGAGCTCCTGGTGGATTTTGTCGCATTGACGGGTACTGAGGGCCGCCTTTGAGACAAAGTCGACGACACGGAATCGATCGATGATCATCCCGTCATTGCGTGTAAAAATCTGAGCATCGAGAATGTTTGCATCATTAGCGGATAAGACGCCGCAGAATCGCGAGAGGGCAAAGGGCGCATCGCGTGCAATGATCGTCACCTCGGTATGGTCTTCCTTTCTCTCAAAGATCGTGCTCACCGTTTCGTCTGTCCCGATTCGGTGAATATGTTCAGCGATCTCCGCAGCATCGAATGTAGCGAGATAGGCGGGACTTTCAACGGCGTCGAGGTGGTCGCGGGCCTGGTCTTCGGATACCGTTGAAGCAAGTTCGCTCACCAGCTCATGGACGGCCGTCTGATGCCTGTCTGCTTCTGCCAGCACATACTCTTCCCTCGTGAGGTTTCGCTCGAGAATTTCACGTGAGCGCTGATAGAGCTCGTACAGCAACATCGCTTTCCAATCGGTCCAAACGTTTTTGTTGACGGCACTTAGATCTGCATACGTGAGGAGGTAGAGCAAGTCGAGTTGCTGCGTTCCCTGCATGTTCGAAGCGAAGTCGACAAGAGTCTGTGGATCACTCAGGTTGCGTCGAAAAGCGACCTGCTCCATCAGTAAGTGGTTGCGTACAAGAAAGAGCACGTCTTCCACGACGTCGCTGTACCGGAGTCGCTTAAGTATGGTGCGGCTGACATCGACACCGATGATCTCGTGATCGCCAATCCTGATGGGCTTGGCAATATCGTGGAAGAGAGCCGCGAGGTAAAGTATCTCCCGTCTGGGGAGCGAACGAAAAATCTCGCCAAAGGTCGACGGGTGTCCGTTGAGAGCCTCGGCATTCGCGAGGACGATGAGCGTATGCTCATCCGCGGTATAGAAGTGGTATTGATTGTGCTGAAAAAACGCTACCAGTCCTTTCCATTCGGGGATCCATCGGGGTAGAAGTCCGAGGTCGTTCATTCGCTGAACCGCCTGGCCGACACCAGAGGGCTTGCTGAGCAACTCGCGGAAGAGCAATGTTTCCCGTTCGCTGTGCAAGGGTCGGTACCTTGTCGCGTTTCGGGCGAGACTGTCTTCCAGTTCGTATGAAAAGGGGACGTTGTGCTCAATGCAGAGGAGAAACCCGCGGAGAGCCTCTTCGCTGGAGAGCCTCGAAGTCTTGCGGTCGAGATGGAGTCTGTTGTGTTTGATGACAAACTGTGAGTCCAGCCGTCGTGCGACTGTTTGACCCGCTTCACCGAGGTATCGATCGTGCGCCCAGTTGGTCATCCTTCGGGCGAGTTGGGAGACAAGTCGTGCGGCGACATAATAGTCTTTCATAAATCGCTCGACGCTAGTCCGTGTCGCTGAATCACGATACTTCAGCGCCTTGGCAACCTGTCGTTGAAGGTTGAATTCGAGAGTATCATGCAGCGCCTGAGCCTGCAGGTGCATTTCATTTCTGGTCCGCAGGAGGAAATCGAGGCCGTGGCGGGCTTCGTGAAGGAAGCGGGTGCCGAAATGTTTCCGGAGCAACGGGCCGCGCAGCATCTCCGTGAGAGCCGTCTGCTTTGGGTCGGGACGCAAGGACAGTTTTGCCAGCCCCGTCCCGCGTCCAAGCCACATCACGGAGTGCAGATCCCTTAGACTTCCGGCGCTGTTCTTGACGTTGGGTTCCAGCAGTTTTGTCGAATGACCGTACTTCCGATGGCGGAGTTCAATTGCCACGATAAGGTTCCGGATATATTGCGGGCAATCCAGTGACCCGATTTGACGTTGGAGGCGGGCGTGCAGCGCGGAAAAGACCGAACGACTGCCGCAGATAAACCGGGATTCAAGGAGTGAATGCCAGATCTCGAAGTCTGAATCGGAAGATTCAACGCATTCCTGGACCGTCCGAAAACTGTGGCCAATGTCAAGGCCGAAGTTCAGCAGTCCATGAAGCAGGTCTCCGGCGAGCGGCGAGGCGTCGGGTTTGTGAGACTCATCCTCTATAAGGAACATGATGTCCACATCGGAGGAAAAGCAGAGTTCTTTTCGACCGTAACCGCCCAGTGCGACGACCGCGACAAGCTTCTTCCTGGGATTTGACAGAGAGTGGTAGACAGCGTTGATGAGAGAGTCGACACGCTTCGTCAGAGCGAGCGCTACGCGCACTCCCCCTGCGCCGCGGCGATGAAGCGCAATGATCGATTCAAATTGCAAAGCAAGATCTTGTTTGGTCGGATTGGGAACGCCATGTAGCGTTGCTGGTTCGACTGAAGAGGTTGTGCACAGAATATACTGAAAGCAGCGCTGGTTTCAAACAGAGAATGGCACCCCGCACTGTGTTTCCCCCAGCCCCTCGCAAGGCAGCCATGATTCAGGGAACCACGAACCTGTTCATTCCCTTGCTGACTGCGAACACCTTCTGTTGCCCACGATGCTCGATCTTCAGCATGAAGACCCCGTCTGAATCGACTGTGATAGTTATACCGCGATTCCTTTCTGCCGGTTGAGCAACCAGCGTTACAACGCGGCCGTTGAATCGGTACTGAGTACACCCGACCCGCCGTGTGGACTCAATTCTCCATGTGAGCTCATTCCGTGCAGCGTTCGGCTTGAGTCCGACGCCGTACTCCAGAAAGTAGAGAATAGGTCCGATGCCGCTCCATCCTACAAAATCTTTCGCAACGAGTGAACTATCCGTGTTCCGTCCCGGCTCCTTTGAATCGGGGGCATAGTTTTCCCAAATCGTGCCCGACCTCTCAAATACATCAGCAACGACCTGCAGGTGCTTTAGTGCAATCGTGCGGGCCAGATCATTGTATCCATAGTTTTCCAGCCCCCGAATCACCATCGTGTTCGTTGGTGCCCAAATGGCGCCTCGCCAGTACCCTCCTGTGGAATAATATCCCGGCTCGTTCGCGGCGCACGTCGGCACAGGGTGAAGTCTGCCAAACGTCTGCGGGTTCTGGAGTTCGCTCACCAAAGAACCTGCCTGTTCCGGCGTCGCAACGCGGGCCAGGAGAGTCCAAAAAGCCGCGATGGTTTTGACGTGCACACGGCCGCCATCGAGCGTCAGGTCGTAGTAGAATCTGTCTTTCTGATCCCACATCAGTTTGTTGATGCGGATCGTGAGTTCGTCTGCTTCTGTCGTGAATGTTATTGCGTCCTGTTGCCTGCCCAGTAGCTGTGCAATTTCCGCAAGATTCCTGGCGAAGAGAACCATTTCGGAGGAGATATCGATGCCAGTCCCACCCTGGTTCAAGGAGGGATTGCGCGGAGAATTGTCCATGCTTGCCCAGTCGGTGATGTAAAGCCCGTTCCCCTGTCGGAGGTACGTTTGAAAAGCGCGGTAGTAACGAACAAGGGGTTCCCAAACAAGCCGGAGGCGGGCAGCGTCACCGGTTATGCGATAACTTTCCAACTCGGCCCACGCAAGGATCGGATGGTTTGTTGCATCGAGCGTAAGGCGGGGATTCGGCGTTGGCGCAGTTCGGTCTTTGTAGAGGACGGGTGTTTGTTGTGCCGGAGGGAAAATCCATCCCCATCGACTGAAAAGCGTGCTGTCTTCGGCGTTTACCCAGTAAACGAAATCGAGACCGCTGCTCCTTTGTATCTCTCTGCAGATTTCTCCGGTAGGATGCTGCTTGATGTAAAAGTTGTCCAGAGAAGCGATGCCTGGCACCAGCGGGTGGGCAACGGTACAGAACATGGTCATGAACGCTGTGTCCCAGAGGAAGATATTGTCATTAAACGCTGCGTCGATGAATTCAGAGACAAATCCGCTGTTGGCCGCAGGCTCATGGAAATTCCTGAACGCCAGCTCCCAGGCCTTCCAATAGAGCTTCACCAGGAGCTGGTTCTCATCGAAAATCGGAGAGGGGAGTTGAAGCCGCGTCTCCTCGAACTTGGGTACCAAAGCGGGGGCATAGCTTTTCTTCTCGAAGTATTTTCCCCGTTCCGCCTGGCGGGGATCGTGAGAGCCGCGGTCTTGCGCCATCACAAGTGAGCCTGCGAGAACGACCAAAAGGACTGTGAGAGAAAACCTGTCGGGGCTATGGTATCGTTCCATAATCAAACCATTGCGAGATGTGGGAGAGGGATGGATGGCCTAATATAGTCAGCTTTGTGGCTGCAGTCCATTCCCCCTCGCGTTGGTTTTACTCGCATCCCTCGAGACCCTTCGCATGGGGAGGATTCTAGAGCCTCGTGGCCACAACGACAACCGCCTTCGCTGTCGCCAGGACCCCACCCAGGCCGTCGATGGATTCGACAAACACCACGTACGGCCCAATGCGCACACGCTGCTTCAAGTTGTCGAGTCCATCCCAAACGAACTCACCTTGAGGTCCGCTGAGCTCGCCATTGGCGAGCGTCCGCAGCAATCTTCCCCTGATGTCGAAGATTGAAATGCGGATGAGCGATGTCGTGAGCGGAAGGTTGAAGCGAATGATGCAGAAGTCTTCAAATCCATCACCATCAGGGGAAAAGGGATTGGGATGAATTGAGATTGAGGCGTTGGACGGCAGGCTGGTTGTGTAGATGCCGTTCGCTTTGCCCGGGGTGCCGCCCGATGCCGCCGGTGACGTGCTCCAATTCCGACGGTCATTTGATGCGATCTCGGGGTTGACGCGCTCGAGTGATCGTCCTTTGGTGTCGGTTATGTCAGGGTGATGCCAGGTAGAAGAGTACGACACGCTGTCGACTGTTTTTCCCCGGGCGTCACGCAGGATAACGTCGTCCCCATCATTGTTGAATCCGAAGCCGTTTGAGCGATTCAGAATGAAAAGATGAACTCCGGGAGTCGGCGATGCCAGATTTGAAAACTGAGACAGGATCGTGGAGTCCGCTGCGACGATAACGAATTGCTGAGGTTGGATGACGACAGATCCATTGGTGATGGTGAATGCATTGGACCCGCTGGCGGTTGGACGGTCTGAGAATTTCCAACGTGCGATGTCAACCGGTGATGATCCCCGATGAAAGAGCTCTATCCATTCGTTCTGGCCAAGAAGGGGATCGTACATGATTTCGTTGATGACAACGGCTCTGGGTTCAATCTCGGGGATTTCGGCACGCGTTGTGACCGATATGTCATCAATCCGGAAGGTTCCTGTCGCGCCTCCTGTCACTGCAATCAGCCTCCAGCGAAACCGGACTCTCGGCTGATTCCAAAGTGATGTCGGTAGTTGGAGTGAAAAGAGCGCGTAACTCGTGGAGCCCGGGTTGCGAATTGTGTCGCTCAGAGTAATGGAGAATGTGACTCCGTCGTCGGTTGACGCCTCGACGATCATCGGTGACGCATGGGAGCTTGAGCGGGCAGTGTAAAACTCGAGTCGTTCAGGGTTGATCCCCGTGAAATCGAGTAGCGGTGACATCAGCGATTGCGGGATGGTGGCGTTCGTTGACAGCACGGCATTGGGAGTGGAGTGGACCGAAGAGGCGGTTGTCGTGAAATCGCCTGAAGCCAGTCGATTCGTCGAGGTAATCCACCCGCGAGGGAGCGCCGGCGCCACGACAGAATCGAACTGCTCCACATAGAGGGTCGCGGTTTCCTGCGCGTGAGCGATGGAGAATGTGAGAAGAAAGATGATGAGCGGACTTCTCATGGTGCGGAAGGTATTGCGAGGTTTTTAGAACGAGGGGGCGACGAACTCATGCGTCGCCCCCGGAGAAAAGCGGCATTAGTGGACGGGTAACTCTATTCGGGTTTTGCCCGCATCGTGTCCCAAAGCATATAGACCAGAAGCAGGAAAAACATCACATAGGCGAGAATGTGAGCCGACGGAGTCTCCTGCCAGGCCGTGTTGAGCCAATCGAGACCACTGAATCGGAGGAATGCACCAAAGACCCCAAACAATGATCCTCCTGCAAGAAAACCGGAGGCGATGAGAGTTCCACGGGAGAACCGCGCGTTGTTCACTTTCTCGTCCTTGCTGCGGCTCGTGACGAACCATGAAACCAGCCCTCCGATCAGCAAGGGAGTGTTCAACTCGAGGGGAAGATACAAGCCCAAAGCGAACGCCAGCGGCGGTATCTTCAAAACGACGCACAAGAGCGCGATGATGGCGCCTACAAAATAGAGAATCCAGGGTACCGGAGCATTCGACATCAACGGTTGAATGACAGCTGCCATCGCATTTGCCTGAGGTGCTGCAAGAGCATTGGCACCTTTGAAACCGTCAGTCTCATTGAGAACCATAATGACAACGCCGACCGTGGCAGCAGAGAGAAGTGAGCCGAGGAATTTCCAGTTCTCTTGCTTCTTGGGCGTCGATCCCAGCCAGTAGCCGATCTTCAGGTCCGTGATGAACGAGCCGGCGACGGAGAGGGCTGTGCAAACCACGCCGCCGATGATCAACGCGCTGACCATACCATCAGAGCCTGTCAATCCGATCTGTGTCAGCACGAGGGAAGCAAGAATCAGCGTCATCAGCGTCATGCCGGAGACCGGATTCGTTCCGACGATGGCGATGGCGTTAGCGGCGACGGTGGTGAAGAGGAACGAGATGATGACAACGACCAGGAGTGCCACAATGGACTGCATCAGGGTCGGAACGACGCCAAGATAGAAGAACACGAAGAGAGCGAGCGTTGTCAGGAGGATCAAGAGAACGATGTGGAGCATCCGCATATCTGTCTGCCAGCGCACCTCGGCGGTGGCATCAACTTTCTTGGCCTGGAAGATCTCGCGGTACGCAAGTGAAAATGCCCCGCCGATAATCTTCGATGAACGGATGATGCCGATAATCCCTCCCATCGCAATTCCCCCGATGCCGATGTGTCGCACGTAGGTTCGGAAAATCTCTTCTGCGCTCATATCGGCGATGAGCTTCGTCGCCGTCGCGCCGAGCGGTACTCCGAGCTGGTGGCCTATCTCGTAGAACATCGGTACAAAAACAAACCACGAGAGAAATGACCCCGCACAGATGATGGCGGAGTACTTCAGACCGATAATATATCCCAACCCCACAACGATCGAGAGAATGTTCAGGCGAAAAACGACCTTGATCTTGTCCGCGATGTCTGCGCCGAAGCCGACAACGCGTGATGTAACGACCTCGGACCACCACCCGAGCGAGGTGACCATGAAATCGTAGAAACCTCCGATCAAGCCGCTCACCACGAGCACCAGTGCTTGTTTTCCCCCTCGTTCGCCTGCCATCAGGATTTCCGTTGTTGCGGTCGCTTCGGGGAAGGGGAGCTTTCCATGCATGTCTTTCACGAAGTACTTGCGGAGCGGTATCAGGAACAGGATTCCCAGGAAGGCCCCGAACGTTGCCGCGAGAAAAAGGCGGAAGAAGCTTGTGGGGAGGTCGAGGATATAGAGTGCGGGAATCGTGAAAATTGACCCGGCCACAACGGCACCGGATGTGGAGCCGATGGATTGAATGATCACATTCTGGCCGAGCGCCCCTTTGCGTCGCGAGAGCGCTGAAATTCCGACGGCCAGGATCGCAATCGGAATGGCGGCTTCCATAACCTGGCCGATTTTTAACCCCGAATATGCAGCAGCAGCGGAAAAGAGGATCGCCATTGCCAGTCCGAGCGCAACTGAGTAGGGCGTCACCTCCGGAATGGCGGCACCAGGATCCATGACAGGTCGATAGACTTCGCCCTCCTTCAACTCTTTATAAGCATTTTCCGGGAGAACCCGTGGCGCTGATTGTTGTTCCATAGAACCAGTCCTTTTCGTTACTGAACGGTGCGGAAGGAAAGAGAGTTTGAAGTTGTCAGTGGTTCGACTACCCGACTGCCTCTTGGAACAGCAAGCGGCGGGGAGGCGCTCACCACAAGTTCCGAGTTTTGAGTTCCAGGTTTTAAGTTACAGGATTCGGTAGAGTCGGTTGTATGTCTGCAATCTGCTCGCTGCTATCTGCGTGCTCTCCGCGGATTGAAATCCGTGGTCACCAATAATGCTCACTACTTACTACTTCATACCTCACTTACTTTTCTCCACCCACACTTGGGCGAGGTTGACTACCGTCTCTGCTGCCTTTTCCATTCCCCAGAGGGAGGCCCACTCGGTCTTTCCATGGTAGTTGTGACCGCCGGTAAACAAATTGGGTGTCGGCAAGCCATTGGCAGTCAGCTTCGACCCGTCGGTGCCGCCGCGGATGGGGACCCACGTTGGCTCCAGGCCCGCTCGCTTTGTCGCCTCCGAAAGGCAGTCCAGAACCCGTTGGTCTTTCTCCAATCCCTCGCGCATGTTACGGTAGGATTCAATGATCTGGAGCTCGATCTTCGCTTTCGGGTGCAGTGGCTGTACTTCCGCGATGATTTTTTCAAGTCGGCGTTTCAGTACATCCAGCCCTTCTGTACGGAAATCACGCAGAAGGATCTTCACAGTCGATTTCGCTTCCTCTCCCTGCAGAACGTGCGGATGGATGTACGGCTCGTAGCCTTCTGTCGTCTCCGGGGCCATGTCCCTCGGCATTCGGGCAATGATATCTGCGATCGTGCGGATGGAGTTGACCATGATGCCTTTTGCTGTGCCGGGGTGGATGTTCCGCCCATGGACGGTGATGATGGCCGAATTCGCGCTGAATGTTTCTTTATTGAGTTCGCCTGTCGTGTCGCCATCGACGGTGTACGCGCATGCTGCCCCGAACTTCTTGATGTCGAAATACTTCGTTCCATTCCCCACTTCCTCATCTGGGGTGAATCCAATCTTGATGTCCCCGTGAAGAAGCTCGGGATTCCCGATCAGGTGCTGCATTGCGGTCATGATGATGGCAATACCGGCCTTGTCATCTGCACCGAGGAGTGTTGTTCCGTCGCTGGTAATGACGGTTCTTCCGATTTCTTTCTTCAATTCCGGATTCTCTGCCTCGCGAATGACAATGGAAGGATCTCCGGAGAGCACAATATCTCCTCCCTGATAATTCTTGATGATCTGTGGTTTTACATTTGCGCCGGAAGTCGACGGAGATGTGTCCACATGTGCGATTAATCCGAATGCCGGCACTCTTCCGTACGCGGGGTTTGTCTGCGGCACATTGCCTGGCAGCGTTGCCATCACGTAGCCATAGTTATCGATGGCGACATCCTTCAATCCAAGATCCTGGAGCTCCCGGACCAGCAGGTTTAGCAGATCGAACTGCTTCGCTGTGCTCGGGTATGCCTCGGTGTCATCCTGTGACTGTGTGTCGATCTTCACATAGCGGAGAAGTCGGTCGAGAACGGTTTCTTTCATGCAATAATCCTCTTGGTGGGTAGTGTATGTCTATACCTGTCCTGATAAACGGTGCCCGGCGAACCGCCTGTCGCCGGACGACAGCGCAACCCCGGATTCGTTTTTACCTCCAGCGTGCGGTTTTCCAGTACTGAGGGTCAAACAGCTTTGGATCAAGCCGGGGGTTCGCCCTGAGATCGTGATATTCTTCGGTCATCATTACTTTGTTGTCGACCTTGAAGACAACCTCGGGTGCAATCCATCCATTCGCCAGACGAATGTACTTGTTGAATTGCGTCTCCCGCGTCTGTGCGCCGCCTGCCCCGGCCGGCTCAAAAAGCCTGACGAAATACAATCGTTCCTTATCGATCCAGAATTGCCGTGTGTGAAGGTCGCCTTTCTGCGCCCCCACAACGAAGACGGGCCTCCCCTGCAACGTATCTTCGTGGAAGGCTGACAGATCGAAACCCAATCCCCTTAGTTTCACGACTGATTCCTGCGGGGACAGGAAATAGACATCGAATCCGAGAAGCAACAGGGAATGAACAAAGTACCGTGTCGCCGAGAGTTCCCCGTCGCGGAAGACGTACAATGAATCATTCACCATGAGCATCCCGCCGGCGCCCATGGAGTCCCTGTCGATTCGCATTGCTCCAGGAAAAGAGAACGCTTCATACCAGGTGGCGCTCGTTGTGTCTGTGCGATATTGCGTTGTTGTCTGAACAAACGTGAGGGTCTTGTACCACTTCTTGGCGTATCGATCATGCATCGCCTTGATCAGCTGTTCAGAGCTCTGAATACTCTGGGCAGAAAGAACATGAAGAGCGATGAACGGCAGCAAGAATAACTTCTTCATCGGAGCGGCTAGAGGGATTCGTTCGTTAGTGCGACCAATTAAAGGGAAAATAGAGAGAATTCAAAGCCAAAACTGATGGCATTTCAACGGTCACGTCGCAGGACTCCCTAGAAAATTTAACACCACGTCGGCAAAGCAATTGGGAGACTCGGCATGAATCCAGTGGCCGGCATCGATGCTGGAAACTACTGCGCTTGGAAACAACCGGTGAATGAAGGAAATGTCGGATGCAAGGAGGTAGTCAGATCGATCACCCTTCACGAACAACGTTGGTTTTGAAAATGACCGTGTCGCGCCAATCTCCCTTGCGATCTCTTCATAGTTTCTCGAAATGACGTCGAGGTTGGCTTTCCAGGAGAAGGCACCCGAGGGATCGCGGGTCAGATTCTTCATCAGGAATTGTCGCAATGCGAGGTCGGGGATATTTCGGGCCAACTCGTCTTCGACCTGCTGTCGTGACTGCAAACCTGTCAGGTTGAGGGATATCAGCGCCTCAAGGATTTCGTCGTGTATTCGAGGATAGGCCCGCGGCGCAATGTCGACCACAATGAGTTTATCGACTCGCTCGGGATATGAAACGGCAAGCTGCATCGCGACTTTTCCGCCCATCGAGTGGCCGAGGAGGTGGGCGGAACCGATGTGCTGAGCGTCCATAAGCTCGAGCACATCCTCTGCCATCGCCGAGTATGTGAATATATTTGAATGCGGTGATCGTCCGTGATTGCGTAAGTCGACTGCCAGCACTCTGAAGGCCGTCGCGAATGTCTTGCTGAGCGTGTGCCAGTTGTCGAGCGATCCAAGCAGGCCGTGGAGGATAATAAGTGGCTGTCCGGTTCCATATTCCTGAAAGAAGAGCTTCATAGGGATTGGAGAGGGCGGCTCGAAGGACGTTAGTGCCATTTCTAGAAA
>JACVXU010000206.1 GCA_015661185.1 Bacteroidota bacterium | reverse complement strand
AGAAAAATCTTGATATCCATCAAATCGCGCAACGCCCGCTCGACGAAGATGAGAATCCCCTCCACGATAATTATTTCTTTTGGTTCAACAGCACGTGTTTCTCTGAGCCGCTGGTGAGTCGTAAAATTGTAGATCGGCTGCTCAATCAGGTTACCGTCCCTCAAATCCTGGAGATGACTCACAAGGAGATTGCTTTCAAGCGAGTCGGGGTGGTCGAAATTGATCTTGTCGGGAGTAAGCCCATGGTATGCGGCGAGGTCACGGTAGTAGGAATCATGCTGAATGACCACGACCCTCTCTTCATCGAGTGATTTGAGGATCTTTGCTGTAACAGTAGTTTTGCCAGAACCCGTCCCTCCGGCGATTCCAATAATCAATGATTGCATCATGAATCCCTTCGTTGGTATTGACCATTTGCCGTAGAACGTGGCGGTGACCACGATGATGCTTGATCAAGAGCAGTTTCCTCGATGAATATAGGCGATAAATCAAGAAGTATCAACGCTCCGCTCTCTTGATAAAGAGAGCTTATTTCACGATCATCTTTCTCAATGCTGATCCCAAATGAGCTCCAGATATTGCTTGGTCTTCTTGTAGCCTTCTACTCCTTCGTTCTACTGGGCTTGGTTGTGGGTATGAGGCGGCTCAACTATGAGTTTTCCACTGCCAAACCGCTCGTATCGGTCATTGTGGCTGCGCGCAATGAAGAAAGCAATATCGGCCCGCTCCTGGAGCTGCTGGTCCATCAGGACTATGATGCTTATGAAGTAATCATCGTCAATGATCGGTCTTCCGACCAAACCGCATCAATCGTCCAACGGTTTCAATCCGAACATCCAAAGGTTCAACGGATCGACATCAACTCCGTCTCAACCGATATGCCTGCCAAGAAGAATGCACTCGCCCAGGGGATTGCATCGAGTAAAGGCGAGATACTTTGCTTCACCGATGCGGACTGTCTGCCCCCATCTGGGTGGATCTCAAATCTCGTGGCTGCTTTTGACGAACGGACCGGACTCGTTGCAGGGTTTTCCCCCTATAGCGCCCAATCTGCTCGCGCTGGAAAGCCCTCTCCTCTCGCTGCTCTACTTTTCAGCTTCGTTGAGTACGAGGAGTTCAAAGGAGCATTCTGGGCTGCCGGGTCAATAGGGATGCGGAAAGCCTGGTTGTGCACGGGCCGGTCGCTGGCATATCGCCGTGCCGTGTATGAAGAAGTCGGGGGTTTTGAGAAAATCAAGCAATCCATAAGCGGGGATGATGACCTCTTCCTTCAGCTCGTACGTCGTGAGACATCGTGGCACATTCGCTATGTCACAGCAGATGAGAGCTTTGTCCCCACGGTCCCTCCTCCTGACTTCAGCCAATTCATACAGCAGCGCGTCCGGCATTTCTCAGCGGGAAGGCACTTTCCCATCTCGATGAAGATCTTCTTTCTCACGTTCCATGCCGCCAATCTTCTTGTCCTCCTCTCATTCGTTGGGTCGATCATCTTCGATCGGACCGAAGTGCTCGTGTGGCCCTATCTGTGTAAGTGCGTTGTGGATTCCATAGTTTTTTTCACGGCTGCTCCCGTGTTTGACCAAAAGAAATTTGCTCCATCCTTCATTTTCATGGAAGTTCTCTACCTTCTGTACAATGTACTTATCGGCCCTTTAGGATTCATGAGACATTACGAATGGAAACCAGAGAAGAACTGATGAGTGAACAGGAACTGCCAGGTAGTCGGGTTCGCTCGCTCCTCTTGCTTGCAGCACGAGCTGTCCTTGCAGTTATTCTCCTCGTACTTTTGTTTCAATTTGTTAGCGTCTCGGACGTCGCAACCTCCTTTCTGACAGCGCGAGTCGAGTACCTCGCCGGGGGTCTCCTCCTGGTGGTCGCCAACCTTGGACTTCAAGTGCTCAAGTGGAGATACTTCGTCCGGTTGATGAACCCGGAGAGCACAAATCTCGAGACCGCTGCGTCACTTCTTTTTGGGATCACACTCGGAACGGTGACACCAGGACAGATTGGTGAGTTTGGAGGCCGCGCTCTGAGGCACACCTCCATACGAGTTGGGGCAATCGTTGGCCTGACGATGGTCGACAGACTCCAGATGATGTGTGTCATGGGAATCGCTGGCACGGCAAGTCTGACGATTCTCCTCGACCTCGGAGCAGTCTTGACGGCATTGATTGTCGGTCTCGCTGTTTTGGCTTTCCTGGGTCTTTTTTTCAATCCACAAATCGTTCCCCTGCTGATTTTTCGTGTCCGTCTCAAGATGCTTCAAAGGCCTTGGGTTCAAGACTTCAACGAAGCCGTTGCAGTCTTTCGATCTCGACAGTTGATCATGGCCCTGCTCCTTTCCGTAACGTTCTATTTAGTCATCTACCTTCAAATGTTCCTCCTTCTCAACGCGTACTCGAGCGTCCAGCCGGGCGATGCTTTCCTTGGGTTTGCGGCTATGATGTTCTTGAAGGCGCTTGTGCCAATTTCTCTGGGAGATCTGGGCGTTCGAGAGGCAAGTTCTGTCTATTTCTATTCCCTGCGAGGCATAGCTAGCGCAACTTCGCTCAATGCTGCTTTGCTCCTGTTCGTGATCAATGTTCTCTTCCCGTCGATCATTGGATTGCTCTTCGTGCCGAAGGTCCCACAAAAATGAGCACCTTGGCTGCGACAGTTCTCCTCCTCCTTTTTTTCGGATACTATCTGAAGTTCTTGTGGAACGTGCGAGAAGGCCTGAGGTTCACAGCGATGCCATCCAGTTCCAATATTCCATTCGTGAGCGTCATCGTCGCTGCTCGAGATGAAGCAGACAACATCCAAAAGTGTGTGAAAGCACTCACTCAGCAGTCGTACGATCCAACGAGGTATGAGATCGTCATTGTAGATGACCATTCCCATGATCGCACGCGTGAACTTGCGAACGAGTTGGCGGCGAGAGACAACCCGCCAAAAACCCTTGTCCTCTCCCTCACGGAACACAATGGGCTTAACGGCAAACCCGCGGCGATCGCCCTTGGAATTGAGAACTCCAGCGGAGAAATCATCCTCTGCACGGACGCGGATTGCACAGTTCCCTCCGGCTGGATCGCCTCAATGGCAGGATGTTTCGAGCCCTCCGTCGGATTTGTCGCTGGACCTGTTCTGGAACGACCATCGGATTCGTTCCTCTCACATCTCGAGAGCCTGGAGTTTCTCGGATTGATGACAACGGGGGCCGGGCTCATCGGCTCAGGCACTCCGATTATCTGCAACGGTGCGAACATCGCCTATCGCCGAGCGGCCTTTCAACAGGTCAACGGATATGGCAATGGAACCGGTTCATGCGACGATGAGACACTGATGCAGCGCATAGTGACGAGGAAGGCTGGCCGAGTCGTCTTTAACTCCGACCGAAAAGCTGTTGTGACCACGGTGTCCCCACCCACCCTTCGCGCGTTTTGGAGACAAAGAACCCGGTGGGCTTCGAAACGCGGCCACTATGAAGACGGATCGATTCTGCGGAGATTACTTTTTTTGTACGGCTTCTTCGCCGTCCTTTTTCTCGCGACGTTCCTTGCGGTGTTAGAGCCCGGGATGTCATTCCCACTGGCCACAGTTGTCCTCCTCAAGATGCTGGGTGAATGGAGTGTCTTGACGAGAGGATCTGATTTATTCCAACAACGAGTTCGCCCCGGGCAGTTTCTCATTGCAGAGCTTTTCCACGTTCCGTATATTGTTTTTGCTGCACTCGTTGGACAGTTCAGCCCCATGCGCTGGAAGAATAGGAAATTGGAGCAATGAGCTTCCTGAACTCGGTGGTGGCACCTGCCTTGTTTCCATCCATTCTCTGGCGCACGAATGAGCGATCGATTCACATCACCTTTGATGACGGTCCCCACCCTGCTGCTACTCGGACAGTGTTGAAGATATTGAACTCGCGGGGAATTCGAGCGACCTTTTTCTTGGTCGGCAGAAACGTGCAACTGTATCCGGAAATCACTCGAGAGATCATCCTAGGGGGACACTCAATCGGAAATCACACTCAGACGCACCAGGTGATGTTCCTGAAGTCGGCAGAAGTTCAGCGGGTTGAGATTCAGACAGCGAATGACGTCATAGGAGAATTCTTGGATTCAAAGCCACGTTTCTTCCGACCGCCGTATGGCTACTTCGATCTTCGGACCCTCAGTATTGCCAAGACTGAAGGTCAAAGAGTTGTGATGTGGAATATCGACTCGCGCGATTTCTCAACGCCACGACCCGTATCCATTGTGCGCTCAGTAACGAAGAGCGTTACACCGGGTTCCATCCTCCTTTTTCACGATAACGCGTCGACGGCGTGTTCGATAGGACGCTAGATCGTGAAGACGTTCGTTCCCGCAAAGAGCGTAACCGCATTACGTTAAGTTCAATAGCATGCGCGCACAGTTCCGCTCACGTATACGTCTCATCCTAGCGTTTCTTATTCTCGCCGCACTCGGTATTCTCCTACGCCTCTATTTCGTTCAGATCGTCGTTGTTCTGTTTGCCGTTCTCCTTCCACGAGATGTGATAGACTCAACCGCTCGGCCATCCGTGTCCGTCGTAATCGCGGCGCGTAATGAGGATCGAAACCTCGAAGCCTGCCTCGAATCTGTGCTGCACCAGACCTATCCAATCAACCTTTTCGAGGTAATCGTCATCAATGATCACTCTACAGATGGGACAGAGTTAATCTGTCAGAAGTTCGCTTCGCTGTATACGACCTTTTCATACATCAATGCACGAGAGGACAAGCAGCTGCGCGGGAAGACAAACGCACTGGATCAAGGCATCGAGAAAGCGCATGGTGAGGTTATCCTCGTTACTGATGCCGACTGCACGGTCCCCCCTACATGGGTTGAATGGACGGCAAAGCGTTACGGAAAGGCAGTGGGAATCGTTGGAGGCTTGACGCTTCAGAAAGCTTCCACATGGTTTGAGGGCATGCAGTCGCTCGATTGGGGATTTCTCCTCGGAATGGCGGCCGCTACAATGTCCCTTCGCATTCCCCTGAGCACTATCGGCAACAATCTTTCATTCAGGAAAGCAGCGTACGATGATGTTGGAGGATACAGGACAATCCCGTTCAGCGTCACAGAAGATTTCATGCTCTTCCAGGCGATTGTCCAAACGAAAAAGTGGGACTACATATGTCCCGTTGATCCGCGAGTCCTCGTGATGAGCCAACCCTGTTCCAGCTGGAAAGAGCTTTTGCGACAGAAACATCGTTGGGGCAAAGGAGGGCTTGATATGAAATTCAGCGGGATGTTCATTATGGTGATTGCATTCGGACTCGCTGCGCTGACTCTTCTTACATTTGCCTTCAGCAGTCAGATCGGTGCATTGGGGGCTCTGTTGCTGAAAATGGGAGGGGACTATTCTTTCTTACGCACGATCATGAAAAGGCAGGGGCGCCTCGAATTGCTAAAGTTCTTCCTTTGGTTTGAAGGCTACTTCATATTCTATGTTTTGGTATTACCCTTCGTTGTGTTCTTCGGTGGCCGAGTCGTCTGGAAAGGGAGAACATATTGACTCACCCCTTTCAGGAATTGTGGTTTCTCCCGCTCTGGCTTTATGCTGAAATCCACTACCGGTTTCCATTTTTTTTCAGCTTTCTCAGCAAGAGCGAACCCGAAGTAATCGCCGATGCCCCGCATCGACTCGAGCCTAATCGAAGGCTCCCGGTTCTGATTCTTGTGAAAGACTCACATCTCTACCCTTGCACCCTCAGGCAAGTCTCCATCGAAGTCCGCCAGGAGCAATGCATCGTCCAACGGGGCGACCATCTAGACCAGCCGATCGAACTAGACCAAAAGTTCTTCTGGCATGTTATTCATCTGGACTTATCCTCCCGCCGTGGTTGGGTAGAACTTGATGTTCGGATGACGCTCGAGCGGAACGGAAAATCGAAATCGTATCACAACGACAATTATCGAACGTCGACACATCATCCGCTCAGAGTATTCCTGGCAACGGATCCGCTTCCTCGTTTTCCCGATTTACACTTAGGCGACCCGCACACCCATTCGAACTTCACCGATGATCAAGTTGAGTTTGGAGTGCCATTGGCTCCAGCGTGCGAGCTCGCACAAGCATTGGGACTATCTTACTTCTGCGTGACCGATCACTCGTATGATCTTGACGATCATGTTCACTCGTATCTTGCTAATGATCCTGATCTCGCAAAGTGGCAGACGTTTCAATCGGAAGTCGATCGTCTTGGTAGCGAACTCCGTGACTTTGCAGTCGTGCGGGGAGAAGAAGTCTCTTGCCGGAACAGTATTGGAAGAAACGTCCATCTGCTTCTCTTCGGTCAAAGAGAGTTCATCCATGGCTCAGGTGACGGCGCGGAACGATGGCTACGAACGCGAAGCGAGTACAGCGTACCTGAAGTGTTGCAACTCAAATCGGGCGCATCGGCCGCGTACGCTGCGCACGCAAAAGAGCCTGTCCCATTCCTGCAACGACTTCTGCTCGGGAGAGGGATCTGGACTGATCAGGACTTGGGAGTAGATGGAATGACAGGGCTTCAAATGCTCAATGGCATGCTCGACGAAGGTTTTCACGAGGGATATCATTCGTGGATAAAGCAACTCCTTAATGGCAAGAGACTGCTTGTGATCGCGGGTAACGACGCACACGGCAACTTCAACCGCGTTCGGCAGATTGGGATCCCGTTCGCTGCAATCCGCGAAGACATTCATCAGATCTTTGGCAGAATGCGGACGGGAGTGTTCGTGAATGAGACGGTATCTGAGGAAACGGTCACCAAAGCCCTTCAGAGTGGAAACTCAATCGCGACAGACGGCCCTGTCGTTCGAGCTTTTATCGGGGGATCGTCTGGCCATCGATCGGGTTTCGGGGAATCCGCAAACTCAAGTGGAATCGATCTCGAGCTTGAGGTTCACTCAAGTTCCGAGTTTGGTGAGATCACGTCTATTCATATCATGATTGGGAAAACCGGGGATACATCAGAGCGAACAGCGTTTAGGTTTGAGGGTAAGCAGGGATTCATCTCGCAGAAGCAGGTTTCGCTGAAAGAGGCAACCGCCAGCTACGTCCGGATCGAAGCATGGACTTCAGAAGACAATCCATTTGACAGACGGCCACACTTCTGTTTCACCAATCCCATTTGGGTCTCCTAGCGGATGTAGTCCATTTCTGTTGTTCTCGAAGGCGGTAGAAAACCCGAACGCCCTCCATCAGAGGGCGTTCGTATTTTGCTGCGACGAGTGCTCAGGATCAACCGCGATGCCGGGCGCTGGGAATCGCCAGCCTCTTCAGCTTATACCGAAGCGTCTGTTCGGTCATTCCGAGGAACAATGCGGCTCTCGACTGGTTGAACCCAAATCTTGTCAGCGAACGCTCGATGATACCTTTCTCAATCACGTCAAGCGAGTTATCTAGAACAAACTCCTGACCGCTGATGACGTTGTTGATCATCTTGACGACCTCAGTCTTCTCATCCGTCAGTTCCGGTGGCAGCATAAACTTGCCCCCCGACGAAAAGAGAATAGACTTGTCGATCACTGCTTTCAGTTCGCGAATGTTTTCTTTCCAAGGGTGGCGAACCAACACATCGATAGCGTTGATGTCGATCGCAACATCCTTGATTCCAAGGTCTTTGCTGATCTCGTTAATAAAGTGTTTCACCAAAACCGGAATGTCCTCAGGGCGTTCACGCAGAGGCAAAACCTGAAGCTGTTCGAAGCCACCAAGCTTGGCCGCCAAGTCCTCATAGATCTTATGCACGGCGAGGAGCTCTTCAGGGCTCTTTTTCATCGTGAGCATAACACGTGTGTTAATGCTTCCTCCGTCGTCGCCGCCCATGCGCTTAGCAACCCGGTCCTGGATAAAGTTCAGAATTTTCATCTGGTTCCTGAAACTCGCGTCTTCAACCTCCTCGATCAGTATGACTCCGTCGTTCGCGAGTTCGAACAATCCGCGTTTAGTTGTGGGAGGCATGCCGGGAACACCTTTTTCGAAGCCGAAGAGGACCGCTTCCAGCTCGCGGTCATCGATCACGGAGGCGTTCACAGACAGATAGGGGTGTTGGTCGCTGGCACTACCATAGAGCTCAGAGTGAATCCTCCTGGCGACAACGCCTTTTCCAACGCCAGGCTCACCAATGATCAGGATGTCCTTCGCGCCTTTCGCGGCCTTTGTGATCTGCTTCTTCAGCTGTTCGATCGATTTGCTTCTGCCGACGATTGTTTCATTCATTGTTCAGGGCCTCTTGAATACTGAATCATCCAAACAGTTTGAGAATAGTCCGTTGTACCCAGCTAGGCTTTGTTTCTTGGCGTGCGCGGTGCAAAAAGCCTTCCATGAAGGCGTACAACAAGATTATCAAAAGCGTCACGCCAACGACTAATATGTTCAGAGTCAGAAACCAGTTCTCGCTCATAAAATTCGCCTTTGACGCTCGTGATAAACCGCAGACGCAAACCAAAAAACACCAACAGTAGCAGAAGATTCAGCAGCGTCAAATAGTAGCCGACCTGTTGGACATCAATCAGAGTGGCATACTCGACTGACTTAATGTAGGCGTAATGGTGGAGAATTTCAAGCGAACAATAAGGCAAGAAGAGAAAGATGATCTTTTCAATGTAGGCTCCCTGAGGAGGGTCATTCCTGTATTGGTAGCCAAAGAACAGGAAAATAAAAACGACACACAAAACGCTGATGTAGATGTTGTTGAGATACAATGGCTTCCAAATCAAAGGGACGTGGCCGTTTTCTGTACGGAGATATGGAAGCAATTCAGAAACCCTCCGTACTTTCTGGTCTTCGAAAAGAGTCCCAACTTGGATTCCGCCTTTCCAAGCACCCAGACTCGTTATGGCTGCAATCTCTTCACTAGTAGGAGCTGGTTTGCCCAGTTCCGAAAGCACCTCCATTGAACCATCAATGGCCTTATAGTCTACCACATCTTCTGTAGAATACGAATACTTCGGGTTTTGAAAAAAAGGATAGTTGTAGTACATGAAAGCCCCCGCCACAATCAAGAGCGTGGTAATGTACTTTGAATATGTTAGAATGTCATTCAAGAGACTGTCAATCACGACAAAGACAATGGCAAGAGAAAGGAGAAAGAAGTAAGCGAGAGTCAGGTACTGAGGTGCGAAAAATTGCATCCATCTGTCACCAGGAAAGATCCCGTAGCCTACAAAAGCAGACAAGAATGATGCAGCCGAAACAAAAAATAACAAAGCAAAATTGAAGAATATTGCTCTATTCGAAGGACTTGTTTCCCTACGAGAAGTATACAAAGACACAATCGCTCCTAGAACCATCAGGGCCTGCAGAATCAGGTTTCCATTACTTGCGCCTTCATTTGGGAAATACACGATAGAGAAGGCCATCAGAGCCACGATTGAAATCCAGATACTCAATATCTTCTTGAACAATTTCATTTTTATCATGTTCGTTATCTGTGACGAATATACTACCGATTGAACCTCTTGTCAAGAAAAAAATTCTGCCCCCGACAATTGTCACGGGAACTGGTTGAGTCGTAAGTCCTTCACTTATGGAGAGATGCGATGATTGAATGAAGGCAGAACTACTTTGATCCCTGCTACTACCGAGAATTAACTTGACATTGGCAGGAAATTAGCCAAATTCTACGGAAAAAGAGTTCGCAAAGGACGTTTTCTTGTGACCCAAATCACTCATCAAGGGAGATAACCATGTCTGGATTCAACAAGGGAAAACGAATTCGTGCAATAATCATAGCTGTCGCTATCACTTTCGCAACGAACTTTGCCATTTCGTTGGCTGCCGATGCGTCTGCATCAAGGAGTGGTATCAGTCCCGTAGCTCCACCTCCGCCCAAGCCAAGGAGTGGTATCAGTCCCGTAGCTCCACCTCCGCCCAAGCCTTGACGAAGGTGGGTTAGGTTCTTTCTTCCACTCCGACAGCATCGGTAGCTCCCTCTCTCGATTGCTGTCGGAGTATTCTTATTTGTTTTGGCTCTCGTTTTTCGTATCTTTTGTCCGAGATTGGTACGGAGTATTGGAAAATTTTCTCGGATTGAATGAGCAATAACTTCCCCCAAGAAGATCCCCAGCTGTTTCATCAACAAGAGACGACGAAACCGGATTTCCGCTTTCTCCTCAACATCCTCCTTTTCATCCTGACGTTTTTCACCACGACTGTCGCGGGTGTTCAATGGGTCGGAAGAAATGCATTTGAGCTGACTAACCTGCATTATGGATTCGCTTATTCCATATCTATCCTCTTCATCTTGGGAGTTCATGAGTTTGGTCACTACTTCGCCGCCCGCTATCACGGTGTCAAAGTGACGCTCCCCTACTTCCTGCCATTTCCACCGACGCCCTATTTCTTGAACTTCGGGACACTTGGAGCTCTCATCCGAACGAAGGCAATAGTTCCTTCACGCAAGGCGATGTTCGACATAGGCGTTGCCGGGCCACTCTCTGGTTTCGTGGCTTGCATAATCGTATTGATTTTTGGATTCTTAACCCTCCCCGGACCTGATTACATAGTGGCCATCCATCCCAGCTACGACTTTTCGGCTCAGGCAACGCACGAAGCCCAAGGAATAGGTCTTGAATTCGGCAGAACAATCCTCTACAGCTTTCTCTCCTGGCTGCTTACTGATCCATCGAAGCAATTCGTTCCACCAATGTCTGAAATGTACCACTATCCCCTGCTCTGCGTAGGCTGGTTTGGGCTGTTCGTCACAGCAATGAACCTGATACCAATCGGGCAGTACGATGGGGGCCATATCGTCTATACGCTGTTTGGAGACAAGCATCGAAAAATCGCACGGGCATCATTCGTCATCCTTCTCGTGCTGGGCTTGCCGGCAATCCTCGACTCGCTGATCGGTGGAATTGCGAGCTATTTTGTTCAACAACCGCCTGCACAATTCATCCCGTTCGCCGAGTATAGTTGGACAGGATGGTTCCTCTGGGCGCTGATCTCATTCTACGTGGTGAAACTGTATCATCCACCAGTCCCTGACGAAACACCGCTGGATAAGCGCCGAGTCCTCATTGGTTGGTCGACCATGCTTGTCTTCATAGTCAGTTTCTCGTTCTCCCCATTCACAATTTCGATGTAGAAATAGTGCTTGACTTTTTTCGCGAAGCTCACTACCTTCGAATAGTCGATTTCTTCCTGATCTTCCCTCAAAAAAGAAGGACGCTGACCAGAAACTGATTGCTACGATGTAGGTTTGAACAGAACTAAAGGAAAGCAATCATTGAGTCAGTTCCATCTTCTCTCCAGTTTCCCAACAACCATTTGTTTCCAGCAATCAAGGAACAAAACTGTCTCCTTGTACACTTCCGCGAAATTTTCGCCATTGATCTGCTGTGGTCTTTTTGTTCTTCTTTCACATGGCGGTTGCGAGAAACAGGAGAGTTCAATCATCGATTCCATTGGACAGCCTCCCGTGCTGATGCAAGTCGACATTTCTCCATCCTCTATCAACAGCGATTCAATCAATATCGGACCGAGTCGATCCCCTGATGATGTCCTGCCTCTCACCGCAACCATGACTGCTCGCGTGAACACCAGTCAGGGTAATCCTATCTCAACGGTTCACTTCTCATTGAAAAACCCTGTCAACAACGCGACGATCTCCGATGGAGACCTGTTGGATAACGGACTTGGCATAGACAGGGCAAAAGGGGACGGCGTCTATTCTGGGAAAGCATCCTTCGAGATCAAGCGAGTGGAGATCGGAGTATTCAGATTGGAACTCTTCGCCGAAGCAGAAAACGGTTTCCAGAGCAACACAGTTCTTGCACCCCTGTCAATTTACAGAGGGAACCGACCGCCAGTCCTCCTCGATCTCGACATCCCGGATACGCTGCAACTCAGAAGTCAGGCACAGCTTCTGACCCTCAGAGTCAGAGCAACCGATCCTGACGGCCTCGCTGACATTGCCCGCGTACTCTTCAGTTCATATAAACCAGATGGGATAGCCTCGACCGGAAATCCTTTTCAGATGTACGATGATGGATCAACGAACCACGGAGATGAGAGAGCCGGGGATGGCGTCTTTAGTCTCATCATCACACTCCCATCGACAACTGTGACAGGAGTGTACAGGTTCGAGTTTCAGGCGTTCGACCGCTCCAACGAAGTTAGTAGCACCGTCATTCATCGTGTCACCGTGAAACAATGAAACGTTTCGCCCTCATATTGACCTGCCTGATTGTCTTCGGCGGTTTTCTCGCGGCTCAAGTCATCAACTCGTTCGCAATTCCGAACAGCGAAACCACTCCACTTCCTCGCAGCAACATTGTCAATAAGATCGTCTTGCGGGGAGACACGCTCTGGCTCGGTTCAGGTAAAGGCCTGGGATTCTCAGTTGATGCGGGGAGATCGTGGAGTCAATTGACAGCTTCGGATTCCTTTGACGACAAGGGCGTCTCAGCACTTGCGTTTCGAAACAACGAGATCTGGGTGGCTACGGCGTACACGACAAAACTGGACAACCAGTCAATTCAAACTGGACACGGCCTGCATTACTCCGCCGATCGGGGCCGAACGTGGAAGTTCATCCCGCAACCGGTCGATACTGGAAAAGTTGACACGTTGATCTATGGCCGAAACAGGATACCGGCTCTCGCAATCACAGTGCCGCAGCAAAACGTGACCTACGATATCGCACTTACTCACAACACTGTTTGGATCGCAAGCTGGGGAGGAATGCTCCGAAAGTCGACAAATCAGGGAAGAACATGGCAACGGATCGTCCTGCCGCCAGACAATCTGAATCAGATCTCCCCATCGGATTCCTTGCGATTCGCACTCTCAAACGTCAACAAGTTCTTTGCGAGCGACTCTCTTTACAATAAGGACACTCTTCGAGCCAGTCTCAATCACGTCATGTTCTCCGTCTATGCGAATGATGACTCAACCATTTGGGTTGGAACGGCAAACGGAGTCAACAAGTCGACCGATGGTGGAGCCAGCTGGCGCAAATTCAACCATCAGAATCAATTGAAACCTATCTCGGGCAATTTTGTCGTCGGGATCACTGAACAACGGTGGGGCTCCAAGAGAATAATCTGGGCTGCGACGGTCAACGCAGTGGATCCTGACGAAAAACGGGGGGTCAGTTTCTCGACAGATGGTGGCGAAACGTGGAGTACTTCATTGCTTGGCGAGTGGGCTCATAGCATAGCAACGAGGGATTCGATCGTCTATGTCGCAACTGACGGAGGACTGTACCGATCTTCCGATTTCGGCAAATCCTGGATACGCAGCGGGACAATCTACGATCCAGTGACGCTGCAGCGTTTCGCGACATCGGTTGTCTACGCAGTTGGCGTCAGAGGCGAGAATGTATGGGCTGGTGGCCCCGACGGACTCGCGCACACAGAGGACTCTCCTTCAATGGCTTTTGGCAACACATGGAACGTTTTCAGGACATACCAACCGGTTCAGGCGAGCGGAACGACTTACTCTTATCCTCTTCCATTCAGCCCGTCTTCTGAGGTAGTTCGCCTTCACTATTCGACTTCGGGAAAGACCGTTCCAGTGACGATCCGGATTTTCGATTTTGCAATGCAGCCTGTCAAGACGCTCCTCCAGAACGCAACACGCTCCGGATCAATGGAACACGACGAAATCTGGGATGGGCGTGACAATCGTTACCGCCGCGTGTCAAACGGAATCTATTTCTATCGAATTGAAGTTGACGGTGGCGAGCCACAATGGGGAAAGATTTTCGTCCTCCAATGACAAGACGAACATCACATATCTTCTCTTCTTTCCTCGCAGTTTTCGCGATGCATTCAGTGGGTTCTGTCGCTGCTGATGCGCAGAACAACTACGACCTCGGTGGTCTCGCCGGTGCAGCGATGCGTTTGGGGTCCGGAGCGCGTGGGATGGGGATGGCGAATGCTCTCACCGCCGTCACGAACGCAGATGGTACCGGCTACTACAACCCGGCAGTCGTCCCTTATCAAACTCATCCTACAGCTCAGGTGTCTGCTGGCTTCTTGTCGTTGGATCGAAATCTCAACTTTGTGAGCTACGGACAGAGCCTCAAGCCGACCGGTGGTTTCTCGCTGGCATTGCTCAATGCCGGCGTTTCGAAAATACAAGGGAGAAACCAAGATGGCCTGCCCACTGAAACCTATTCCACCTCAGAGAATGAATTCCTCTTCACATTCGGGACAAAACTGCACCGGGACTTTGCTATAGGAGTTTCTGCGAAAATCCTGTACTATTCGTTGTTCGAAGGCGTCAAAAGCACGACGGTGGGATTCGATCTTGGGCTCTTGTACACGGTCAGCGAAGAATGGGCGGTCGGAGCCGTCGTGGGTGACATTAACTCGAAGTACAAGTGGGATACATCACAACTGTACGGAAATGAAGGCAACACAACCATTGATCGCTTCCCTTTGCGCCGAAAGATCGCCCTTTGTTATTCGCCGGGGTTCATCAAAGGCCGGGTATCAGGCGAAGTCGAATGGATTGGTACTGCTATCATTTCACGGATTGGAACCGAAATTGCTCTTCACGAAAACTTTGCCGTCCGCGGCGGCATCGACCAAATTGATTTCGGCCGAAAGATCAATGCCAAACCAAGTATCGGATTTTCTTTGCTCACGACAGT
>JACVXU010000036.1 GCA_015661185.1 Bacteroidota bacterium | reverse complement strand
GCTCGTGGATCAGCGGAGCCCGGGCCGACCTTAGCATGGCGAGGGAGACCTGGCTGAGCTACGTCCACCCGGAGGACAGGGCACAGCTCGAGAAGACGATCAGCGATGCGGCGAGAAGCCGCACGGCTGACTGGCAGGCGGAGTACAGGTACCTCAAGACCGATGGCAGCTGCGGACACATGCTCCATAGGGGCCATTTCGAATTCGACGAATCGGGCAATCCTGTTCGTGCTCTCGGCTCGATCATGGATATCACGGAACGGAAGCAAGCCGAAGACCTTTCCCGTGGCATCGCGAAGCGTATCATCGAGGCCCAGGAAAGCGAGCGCCGTCGCGTGTCGCGCGAGCTGCACGATAGCGTCAATCAGATTCTCGCATCAGTCAAATTTCGGATAGAGTCGCTCGAAGAACAGCTGCCGGGGAGATACAAAGACATCCAGCGCGAAGCGCGCAAGACCAGGTTATTGTTGAACAAGGTCATGTCGGAAATCCGGCGCATTTCCCGCAACCTTCGCCCGGCAGAACTCGACGACCTTGGCCTCGGCTCGGCAGTACGAAGCCTTGCGGATGAATTCAGCGAACGTACAAAGATCTCGACAGTTGTCAAAGACAGTTGGCCTAAGAGAGAATTATCGCCCGAGGAAAATCTAACTCTGTATCGGATCATCCAGGAATCCCTGACCAACGTCGAAAAACACGCAAGAGCCAAACGAGTGCAGATTGGCTGCGCCGAAACCGAAAGCGAGATCATCTGCACCATTGAGGACAATGGCCTGGGAATAAGGACGGACAAGCATGGTAAGACCAGAATCAAAGGAGGCGGCTTGGGGCTCCTCCATATGCAGGAACGGCTCTTCTTCATCGGTGGAACTCTCGAGATCTCGTCATTGCCGCGTCGGGGCACGGTCGTGACCATCCACATCCCGCTCAATCAACCACAAGCACAAGACCAGATCGGCGCATGAAGAAGCACCTCGTCAAGAAGATCCGGCTCCTTCTCGTGGATGATCACCCCATCGTCCGCGAGGGCATCAAGTCAGCCCTCTCAACGAAGAAAAACATATCGATCGTCGGAGAGGCCGCCACGGGCGAAGAGGCGATGGTCAAGGCAAGAAAGCTCTCGCCGGATGTCATTTTGATGGACATCAATATGCCCGGAATGAGCGGGCTTGAGACTTCGCGCCGTCTTCGCAAGAGCGTCCCGGACTCGAAGATTCTTGCACTCACGATGCATGAGAACAGGGAGTACGTCCTCGAGATGACCCAGATCGGGGCGCGGGGATACGTATTCAAAGATTCTTCTCCGTCCGAGCTACTTCGCGCGATCGAGGCGGTGCACGCAGGCGAGTTCTTCTTTAGTCCAAGGGCTTCCCAACAACTTCTCAAGTCCTTTCTCAAAGGCGAACCTCGAACCCCCAGCCAGGCCTCGGTCAATCTCTCGAAACGGGAGAAAGACGTTCTGCAGCTCATTACGGAAGGATTCAAGACCAAAGAGATCGCACGGCTTCTCGGTGTCACCGATCGAACCGTTGAAACCTACCGACACCGGTTGATGACAAAGCTCTCAGTGCATTCCATCGCAGCGCTCATCAAGCACGCCGTCACAAAAGGAATTGTGAAAATAGAGTAGGCAGACCGCTTCCTTTGCGCAATCGGTTCTCCGTTTCAGGAATCATTCCCCACCCGACATCAACTGTTCAGCATTTGTTCTCCCATCCCTGGACCTTTAGCCCTCCGGTTTTTGTACGTATTTTTACGTACACGCATTTTGTACGTAATTGTACGGATTGACATTTGTCCTTTCCTTTTCGTCCTTTGAGACGACGCGACGCAACGGTGAACTCGGCGAGTCATCGGATGATTGGCTCCCAAACGAAGGGAAGGGAAGAAGAACCATGACGACAAACCCGCAAAACGCTCCAAAGAAGACGATCGATTTGGAATCCCTTTCTTTCGCTTCGTACATGAGACTCTGCGTGCTGATTTCTGTCTGCATCGGCCTTGTCGCCAGCGTCGCGTTCTTCTTCTTGGACGTTTTTGGCTTGGATACGACGCTCCACTGGGGAATCATTTCGGTTGCCGATACCGTATCGGGTGTCGTAGTGTTGTTTGTTGGACCGTTCGTTTTTGGCGTGACTGGTTTTGTTGGATCAATGTTCACCTACCCATTGTTTCTGTGGGTGCTACGAAAATTCTGGGGTCTCTCACTGACAGGTACATGGAAGTGAACCGGACGATCCAAAAGGCGAAAAACGCCCGCCTGCCGTTGTGAGCCTTTCCATCAGGCAACAATCAAGACCACTGAGGTCAGAAGAAATTGCCGACGATGGCTCTTGACACAAGTCATGAAGCACCGGACATTGTCGACCCATGTTAAAGAAATCGCTGTACTTGTAAGGGAGACGAGTAGACAATATCGGGTTCGTTCACGTGGGCTGGTATCGGGCTGGCCTTGAGTCACATGGCCAGATGCAATCTGACTTATGTGGGTAAGGGGGAATACCTCGAAGCCAGTCCGATAGAGCTCATGTCGGATCCTCGATTCTTAACAGTCGAGCTGCAGCAATACTCGCGTTGGAGGAGGAATGAGCAAAGCAGGGAAAAATGTCACAGTGCTCGTTGCAGACGGTCACGAGGAAATCCGCGAAGCTATGTGCGAGTATCTGAACCGAATACAGGGAATCCATGTCGTTGCAGAGGCGCTTAATGGATTCGAAGTCATTGCGAAAGTGGAGCGATTGAAGCCGGATATCGTGCTGCTTGATGTGGCACTCCCTGGACTCAACGGAATCGAAACGGCACGAATCGTGAAGCGACGGTTCGCTTCGACGAAGGTGTATCTTTCGACGTTGTTTGACGAAGCACTTTACGAGAAAGAGGCACACCGCGTCGGCGCTGAGGGGATCATTTCCAAATCGCAACTCAAGCGCGGCCTCGCATCATTGCTACGGGACGCTCAACATCAGGCCAGTCAATGAAAGACAATCAGGAATACTCTCTGCGGAGTTTCGCGGCATCATCTGTACTCACTTGGACTACTCGTTGAACAACGTTGCTCAATCCTCCGGAGCAGGCGGGAAGATGGAAACGAGAACTCAAAAGAGAATCCTCGTGATGGACGAAGATCTGTTGAGTATCGCGAATATCTTCCTTACGCTTCTCCGCGGCGGATACGTGCTTTCTCATGCGACAAATCACCAAACCGCACTCAAGGCAATCAAGGACGAGAGGCCGGATCTCATCATCTGCAACCTTGACGGACGGAACCTCGAAGCTCACCGACTCGTGAGCACGGTGCAACAAACGAGAGCATTCCGTACGATCCCGTTCTTGCTTGTTGTCGAGTCAAAACGGGACCCAGCCCAGGCCCCCGAAATCCTGGGACCCAAACGGTATCTGATCAAACCCTTCACGCGAGAACAACTTGCATCGGCTGTTCAGGAGCACCTTGATCGAAAGAGACAAAGGCTGGTCAGTTGACTGCTCAATCAGTGAACAAGAGATTCGCTTTGTTCGACGGAGTGATCTATGAATGCTGTGGCCCCGTCTGTGGGGGAGCTCAACTGCCCGATGCCCGTGATGGATTGCACAGAGTCTGCGACAGCTGCCTTTACAGTCTTTGTTCGTCATAAGATGCCGCTGTTCACGGATGAAACCGTGGTGCGGAAATTCGAGGGAATCCTGCTGAGTGACGCGGAAAAATCTCATTGCGAAGCTCCTGTTTATCTCTTCATGCCTTACCGATGCCACCTCCTTCTTCAGGGGAAAGGAGGACAGGCAAACCTCGTGAGGACAATCAGGAGCTTCCGGATTGGGGCAGGATATTGGCTGTCAAGAGTCCGATGTGATGCAGAATGGCACGAGAATCACGACGGGAGCAATCACACGATGCAGGAGGAGATCCTGAAGTACGCTCGGCATATCTTGATCACTCCTGTGCGAATGGGACTCGTCGCAAACTGGAAACAATACCGATACAAAGGCTCCACACTTTATGATCTCGAGACGTGGCTGTAGCATCACCTCCAACCTCCCTTCCCGATCACCCCTCACAATCTGCTATGCGCTTGCTTGAGAAAGATACCAGAGAGACAATCGGATTTTTCCCCCGCTGTGAATGACTCTTCCTTGAATGTTAGCCAAATTTTCGCCATTTTTGAAAAAATTGACCACAGTAGCATCCCGGGCTCTTGGCATGCTCAGCTCTAATTCCCCCACCCTCTTTTCCGACTAAATTGGATGGCGGACAACCGAGCCATCCTGACCGAGCAGTGTGGAACTTCATGCCGGTGGTCCGGCTGCCGCGAGCAAGGCAGGTACGGTCTGACGAGGGCGGGGCTTTTCGATTCTCATTATTCCAGAAAGTCGTACCATGAGGCTGTCCAAAAAGCACTATCGATCTTTACGGCTACCTCGGGAAATCGGAAATATCCGAAATTTTCAAAACTCAACGTGGTCGAAATGACATTCCCGCCTTTGTGGAACAGAAATGGCGGGCCCCGAGAGACTCGGGGCAAGCATGTCGACCTACCCGCCAGAACGCGTAGCGGGCTGGCATTTTGGACAGCATCACCATGCTCCTGATCTTCCCCTCCATCGAAATCCGACGTGGGCAGTGTGTCCAGCTCGTGCACGGCGAACCGGGATCAGAGAACTTGTACTCCATCGACCCGGTGAAGATGGCAATTCTCTGGCGGGGCGAGAACGCCAAGACCCTACACATTTCTGATGTGGATGGAGCCAAGACAGGCAGGGTACACAATTGGGATATTATCGAAGAAATCGTAAACGCAGTAGATATACCGGTCCAGGTCGGCGGCGGCCTTCGGAATTACGACGATATCAAGTCGCTGCTAGGGAAAGGTATCTATCGCATCGTGATTGGAACGATTGCGGTGCACGACCAACCGTTGGTTGAAAGGCTCATCCAGGACTTTGGTGCGCGAAAGATCGCCATCTCGGTCGAGTCTTATGACGGCAAGATCCGAACAGACGGCGGGCAGCACGTGCACGATATTTCACCGTTGTCATTTGCGCTGCAGATGAAACAACTCGGCGTCTCGCGTATTGTCTACTCCGAGATTAGCCCGGATGGCACGACAAAGATCAGTAACCCTGTTTCCCTGAAAGAACTTGCGACGCGTTCCGGTGTGCGCATCACCGCGCAGGGTGGCATCCACGGTTACCAGGACCTGATTCGTTTGCAGGAAGTGGAACAATTCGGCGTTGACTCGGTGATAGTCGGCAAGGCTCTGTACGAGAACAAATTCCCTTGCCAGCAGATCTGGCGCCTGAATGAGAAGGAACTGACGGATCTCGGGCCAACCCGCAGAATCTGAACAACAGAGGAGAGTATCGTGGCAAAAGACCTGAAGATAACAGTCATCGGTCATTTGGCCCGAGACATTTTTCATTTGACGGATCCGTCCGGGCGTGAGGAGGTCGTCGAAACGTTCGGCGGCATTTTCTATTCGATCGCGACCTTCTCCGCACTCCTCTCCTCCGATGACAAAGTCATTCCGGTCTTTGGGATTCACGAGGCTGAATACGACAAGATTGTAGAACGATTGCAGCAATTTGGAAACGTCGACACCCGAGGAGTCTTCAAGACAAAGGAACCGGTGAACGAGGTTCACTTCTTCGGCAATGCTTCAGGCCGGAGGACGGAATGCTCCAAGCACATCGCTTCTCCGATCCCCTTCGAGCGCATCAAGCCATACCTGGATGTTCACGGCGTTCTGGTCAATATGGCGTCCGGATTCGACATTCACCTTGAAACGCTGGACAACATCCGCATGAACGTGCGCGACGATGGCATACCGATCCATATGGATATCCATTCACTCACGCTCGGCATTGACGAGGAACTGAAGCGGTTCCGGCGTCCGCTCAGCGATTGGCGGCGATGGTGCTTCATGCTCCACTCCGTTCAGATGAGTGAGGACGAGGCGGCAGGGCTCACGGTGGAGCGATACGACGAAGCGACGCTGGTCAACCACGTGATGCCGCTGATGGTCAACGGACTTCTTATCACGCGCGGTGAACGCGGCGCGACGCTCATCAGGCAGGAACACAAAAAATTGTTTCGCCACGATGTCCCTGGCATTCCTGTTCCAACCGTTGTTGATACGATCGGCTGCGGGGATGTTTTCGGCGCAGCGTTCTTTGCCGAATGTTTGAAGAAAAAGGACCTTGTGACTGCCGCGGAGGCAGGAAACAAGGCTGCCTCAGTCAAGTCGACGTTTCGGGGCCCGGACGGTCTCGAAGCATTGAGACAGGAGCCAGCAGCTCCAATCCCGTCACCATAGGCAGAGGGTGAAGACCAGAGTATGATTATCATGAAATTCGGAGGCACGTCAGTTGAAGACGCACGTGCGATGGAGAATGTGATAGGAATTGTTGCGAAGGAGCAGCGCCGCAAGCCAATCGTCGTGCTGTCCGCGATCGCGGGGGCAACCAATACCCTCCTCAAGTCTGCCCACATTGCGCTTGATGGCGACTTGGAAAACGCACACGCCGAACTCAACCGACTGCTGGAGCGCCACGTCACGCTGCTCGAGAATCTCATCAGCAACCGCTCCGAGATTCAACATCTTATCCTCACGATCAGAAAACGATTTGATGAGTTAAAGACCCTCTGCCAGGGTATCGCAATTCTGGGAGAGCTGACAAACCGCTCGCTCGATGCTATTGCTTCAGTCGGAGAACAGCTTTCCACGATGATTTTGACGCATGCATTGGCAGAACGTGGTTTTGCAGTCGAAATGGTGGATGCCCGTACATTCATGATCACAAACGACCAGTTCGCTGCTGCGGCTCCGGATTTTGTTCTCATCTCTCAGGAAGCACGGGCACGTATCCTCCCGCCCATCCAGGCAGGCAAGATCGTTGTCACGCAGGGATTTATCGGATCAACGAGGAAAGGCATCACGACCACGCTCGGACGCGGTGGCTCCGACTATTCCGCCGCAATAATAGGCGCCGCTTTGGACGCCGAGGAAATCCAGATCTGGACTGATGTCGATGGTGTACTCACTGCCGATCCGCGAATCGCTCCGGCCGCAATGAAACTCAAGGTAATTTCCTTCCGCGAAGCTTCTGAGCTTGCCTATTTTGGTGCGAAAGTGCTGCACCCGAGCACGATTCTGCCGGCGGTGGAGAAAAACATCCCCGTCATCGTCTTGAACTCCAAGCGTCCTCAATCGACCGGCACGCGGATCGTTGGCCATCCGCCCAAATCGAGCGCCGCGGTGAAATCCATCGCCTCCAAGAAAGGGATTACCGTCATCAATATTCAGTCATCCCGAATGTTGATGGCTTATGGTTTCCTTTCCGCAATTTTCTCCGTGTTCCAAAAGCACAAAACCTCAGTTGACCTTGTCAGCACCTCCGAAGTCGCAGTCTCTTTGACAATCGACAACATATCGAATCTGGAGCAAATCGTGTCGGAACTCCAGGAATTTGCCGAGGTCAGCGTGTTCGATCAAAAAGCGATCGTGTGTGTAGTCGGCGAGCAGATGCGTTCGACGGTCGGCATCGTGGACCGTGTTTTCGGTGCACTACACGATATCAACGTCATCATGATTTCGCAGGGAGCGTCCGAGATCAACATGAGTCTCGTAGTCGACGAAGACGTCGTGACACAAGCAGTGCAGCAGCTGCACCGGGAGTTTTTCGAGCCCGTCCCAGAGCTTGATCTCTTTGAACAGGTGGATGCATGAACCAGCCAATTCAGCCACTGCGCATTGCGCTCGTCGGATATGGCAAGATGGGAAGAGAGGTTGAACGCATTGCTCTCGACCGCGGAATGGAAATCACAGCGCGCATTGACATCGACTCCCCTTCAGCCTCAACCGACGAAGTGCGAAAAGCCGACGTCGCGGTGCATTTCGCAATTCCGGCGACGGTGCAGATGCACGTCGAAGAGCTCGCGAGGCTTCGGAAACCGATCGTGGTCGGGACGACGGGATGGACGAAGCAGGCACAAGCGATTCAGTCAATTGTGGAGTCGGAGGGAATCGGCCTTGTCTATGCGTCGAACTTCTCGGTTGGCGTCAACATCATGTACCGGCTGCTCAGGGAAGCCGGGTCGTTGTTCGACCGGTTTGCGGAGTACGATGTCTCAGTTCACGAGGTTCATCACAAAGACAAGCTTGATGCACCGAGCGGAACGGCGCTTAGCATCGCAGATGTTCTTCTGAACACAATCAAACGGAAGAGAGGAGTCCTCTCCGGTTCACCGGAGGGGAAGATCCGTCCGGAAGAGCTTCAGGTCACGTCCGGACGGTACGGCGCTGTCGTTGGAATACATCGGGTAACATTCGATTCGATGGCCGACAGCATCGAAATTGTGCACACGGCGAAAAACAGAACCGGCTTCGCACTGGGAGCAGTCGTCGCTGCCGAGTGGGTCAAAGACAAGAAGGGGATGTTTACATTTGAGGATGTGCTCGCAGACCTTTTCAAACAGCCACGATAGGAACTGACACCATGGCAAAACGAAAGCCGTTTCAAGGAACCGGCACCGCGCTTGTCACACCGTTCAAGAAGGACGGATCGCTCGATGAGAAATCGCTTCGCCGTCTGGTCGATTTCCAGATCAAGAACGGCGTCGAAGCACTCATACCCGTAGGCACAACAGGAGAAAGCCCCACCCTCACGTACAAGGAACACTACCGGGTGTTCGACATTGTGATCGATCAGGCGAACGGTCGGGCGAAGATCTTCGCTGGAACAGGAAGCAACAGTACTGACGAGGCCATCGAGCAATCGAAGCACGCAAAGAAGGCAGGTGCCGATGCAGCGCTGGTGGTTGGACCGTACTACAACAAACCAACACAGGATGGCTATTTCCATCATTATCGGGCGATTGCAGAAGCGGTGGACATCCCGATCATTGTATACAATGTTCCGGGGCGCACTGGAGGCAACATCGAGGCGTCCACGATATTGAAGATGGCGGCTGAAATCCCAGCCATTATGGCCGTCAAAGAGGCTTCGGGCAACATGGCTCAGATCATGGAGATTGCCCGGAACAAACCGCGCGGGTTTTCACTCCTCTCGGGCGACGACGCTCTGACACTGCCGATGATGTCTCTCGGAGGCGACGGATGTATCTCTGTTGTCGCAAACGAAACGCCGAAGGATTTCTCGGACATGGTCCGGTTCTGCCTCAAAGGACAGTGGGACATCGCTCTCTCCCTGCATAACAAGCTGCTCCCTTTGATGAACATCAATTTCATCGAGGCCAACCCGATACCCGTCAAAGCTGCGCTTGCGATGATGGGCTTGATTGAAGAAGTCTATCGGCTGCCCCTTGTACCGATCGGGGACAAGAACCGCGAGAAACTGAAGACCGTGTTGAAGGATTTTGCCCTCCTATGAAAAGCGACTCGAGACACGCAGAGTAAGAAAGCGGGAAGTTTGAAATGACACTCAAAGAGCAAATCGAAGACTTCTTCAACCAGGATGCGGGATCTCTCGACCGCGATGCCGCGCTCCGGACGTTCAACGAGTTCAAGTTTTTCCTCAACCAAGGAGAAATACGGGCGGCTGACAGATCCACCGAAGACGGCAGTGTGGACGGCTGGAGTGTCAACAGCTGGGTGAAGAAAGGAATTCTTCTCGGGTTCCGCCTCGGCCAGATGCATGATTATTCTCCCAACGCGCAGTTCCGCTACTTTGATAAGAGCACCTTTCCCTTGAAAAGTCTCTCGCTCGAACATGGAGTCCGTGTCGTCCCCGGCGGTACATCGGTTCGCGACGGATCGTTTGTGGCGCCGAATGTCGTGATCATGCCTCCGGCATACATCAATGTTGGCGCATACGTCGACGAGGGGACAATGGTGGACTCGCACGCGCTCGTCGGCTCATGTGCTCAGGTTGGCAAACGGGTGCATCTCAGTGCCGCAACGCAGGTTGGTGGTGTACTGGAGCCTGTCGGCGCCATGCCTGTTATCATTGAGGACGATGTAATGGTCGGAGGCAATTGCGGTATCTATGAGGGTGCTATCGTGAAGCGGCGTGCCGTGATCGGAGCCGGAGTCATTCTGACAGGCTCGACACCGGTCTACGACCTCGTGAAGGGAGCAATCTATCGACGCACAGCTACGCGACCCCTGGTGATCCCTGAAGGGGCCGTCGTCATTCAGGGAAGCCGTCATATCGACGGCGATTTTGCGCGGCAGCATCATATCGCGATCTATACGCCCGTCATCATCAAGTACAGAGACGAGAAGACGGACGCCGCGACTGCGCTGGAAGAGAGCCTTCGATGAACCGGATTCTGATCTGCGGGTCCAATGGCTTGTTCGGCCAACGACTCGCGCTGATGCTGAGCCCACAGACTGAGTATGAGGTGCTGAACACCTCCCGGAAACGCTCCTTCGTGTTCGACGACCGGTTATTCGATTACACCCAGCTCGACATCACCAAGAAGGGTGATGTCAAAAGCCTCGTGTCGAGCTTCCACCCGACCACCATCATCAACGCTGCTGCAGCGGCTGACGTCGACTGGTGTGAGCTGCACCGCGAGGATGCCTGGAAGATCAACGTCGTAGGCGTTGAAAACCTTATCGAAGCGGCCCGAAAAGTCGGTGCACGCCTCATTCACATTTCGACCGACTACATTTTTGACGGAACGCACGGCCCGTACAGCGAGGATGACAAACCGAATCCCATCAGCTATTACGGGAAGTCCAAGCTTGCCAGTGAGAATGCCATCCGTATCGCAGGAATTCCTTATACAATTTTCCGGACAATTGTTCTGTACGGCCATGGGATCGGCATCCGGGACAATTTCCCACTTTGGGTCGTAAAGAATCTACGTGCATGCCGGACCATCCACTGCTCGGAAGATCAATTCAGCAACCCCACACACGTCAACGATCTCGCATTCGCTGCTGTAAAGGGATTTGAGCTCAATCGCGAAGGCATCTACCACATCTGCGGCAGAGAGCGTGTGAGCCGATTCCAGTTTGCCGTCCGGACAGCGGAGCTTTTCGGGCTGGATACCGGCCTTATCCAACGGGTGAAGTCGTCAGACCTCAATCAGACTGCCCCCCGCCCGCTCGTGACAGGTTTTGTGACTCTCAAAGCCCAGACTGAACTCGGCCTCCATCCGATGGATATCTCGCAGGGTCTTACAGTCTTGAAGCGTGAACTGCAAGGAGCCGGAAGAAATTGAACCGTCCCAGTGTGCCACTGTTGAGGTTCCTTCGGCGAACCGCACGGAGAGAATTTCTGGTATCGGCTGTTGTCCTCATTGCGCTTGTCGCATGTGGCTGCGCATCAGGCCGTCATGCTACTTCCGGCAGCGCGATCCGCGTGATGACCTGGAATATTCACCATGCTGAAGGTACAGATCGTACCATCGACGTCGATCGTATTGCCAGGGTCATTCTGAGCGAGAAACCGGATATCGTTGCGCTTCAGGAAGTTGACAGAGGTGTGGAAAGGTCGAAGAAGATCGACATCATCACCGCTCTGGCCGACCGGACAGAGATGACCTATGCTTTCGGAAAGACGATCGACTATCAGGGGGGCGACTACGGAAACGCGTTTCTTACACGGTTCCCGATCCTCGAGGAGCGCAATCTTCACTACAAGATGATCCGGGAAGGTGAACAGCGTGGCTTGCTCCAGTTGGTTCTGGATGTACGAGGCGAAGAAATTGTCGTCGCCAATACCCACCTCGACAGTCGCGAAGACGACTCAGCACGAGTGCCGAGTATAGAAGAACTCAAAGTCACACTGAGCGGATATTCCACTCGTCCCGTCATTGTGTGCGGCGATATGAACGACGGGCCAAAGAGCCGCGTGGTGACACAACTGAACAAAGACTTTGTTGACAGCTGGGAACAGGCTGGTCGCGGGGAAGGCTTCACGTATTCATCCGATGAGCCTAGGAAGCGAATTGACTACATATTCATACTCAAAAATCCGAATCCCGAACGTGCATCTGCAGCGGTACAACTCCGACCGGTATCAGCCCGCGTTCTCCAATCGTCCGCTTCTGATCACCTGCCGCTGCTTGTAGAATTCGAACTCAGTACTGAACGATAGAAAGGATCTGGTTCTCCATTTATGCTTGATCTCAAATTTATCCGCGAAAATCTCGAGACGGTGCAAAAGGGAGCCGAAGCCAAAGGCGCCACCGTTGATCTCCCGGGGATTATGTCCCTCGACGAACATCGTCGCAAACTGATAGGTGAAAACGATTCACTGAAAGCGCGCCGCAACGACGTCTCGGCACAGATTGGAAAGTTGAAGAAAGAGGGGGGCGATGCTTCGTCAGCGATCGCCGAGATGGAGTTGGTAAAAAACCGCATACAGACTCTTGATGCGGATCTCCGGGAAACCGAAGGCAAACTCAACGAGCTTCTGCTCACTGTGCCGAACGTGCCGCATCCTTCCGTTCCCTTGGGGCGCACACCGGCCGACAATAAGGATATCTTCCGATGGGGCGAAGCCCCGGCGGTGGACTTTGAGTTGAAGCCTCACTGGGAGATTACGGACCGATTGGGTATCATCGACTTCGGGCGCGGCTCAAAGGTTACGGGGGCCGGATTCCCCTTCTATGTGGGCAAGGGAGCGACACTCGAACGGGCGCTCATCAACTTTTTCCTCGATCAGGCTCTGGAACGGGGTTACAGCGAAATCTCACCCCCAATCGTCGTCAACGAGGCCAGTGCGCGAGGTACGGGACAGATACCCGACAAGGAAGACCTCATGTACGTGGTTGAGCGGGACCAGCTCTATATGGTTCCCACAGCGGAAGTTCCGGTGACGAATTTTCATCGGGATGAGCTGCTCGCCGAGAAGGACCTCCCGATCCGCTACGCAGCCTACACACCATGCTTCCGTCGCGAAGCCGGTTCCTACGGCAAGGATGTTCGTGGCTTGAACCGGCTGCACCAGTTCGACAAAGTCGAGCTTGTGAAGTTCGTTCTTCCAGCCACTTCGTACGACGAGCTGGAATCACTCCGTTTGGATGCGGAGCGCCTGCTGCAACTCCTCGGCCTTCCCTACCGAACGCTCCTCATGTGCACGGGAGATATGGGATTCACACAAACCAAGAAGTACGACCTCGAAGTCTGGGCACCGGGCCAAAACAAGTGGCTGGAGGTCTCTTCATGCAGCAATTTTGAGGCTTTTCAGGCCAGAAGGATGAATTTACGCTTTCGTCCTGCGAACGGATCGAAGCCGGAATTTGTTCATACCCTGAACGGCTCCGGCCTCGCGTTGCCGAGGGTCGTAGCAGCACTCATCGAGCACTACCAGACCCCCGATGGAAAGGTGATCGTTCCCAAGGTGCTGCATCGCTATACAGGATTCCAAACCATTTGACTTGTTCATGAAGCCATTACTCCGCCTCAAACCGTACCTCCTCCGATACAAGCGCACACTTCTCTGGGGCGTACTAACGGTTATTGCCAGCAATCTCTTTACTGTCGTGCAGCCGATGTTCCTCGGGCTCGCGATTGATGAACTGAAAGTTGGCATGGATACTCATTCGGCCGTCGCCGGAGACCTCCTGCGCTGGGCGGTGATTATAGTTGGCTTCTCCGTGATCGCGGGGGTGTTCACCTTCCTCACCCGCCAGACAATCATCGTGGTCTCGCGGCATATTGAGTTCGACTTGCGGAACGACTTGCTGTCGCATCTCCAGAGTCTTTCGTACTCATACTTCCAGAACACTCCGACCGGCGATTTGATGGCGCACGCCACAAACGACATTGGCGCCGTGCGAAACGTCCTCGGGCCAGGCATCATGTATCCGACCGACACTCTTCTGACGTTCACGATGGTGCTGGTGCTGATGCTCGTGAAGGACTGGCAGTTGACATTGCTCGCCCTCATTCCGCTTCCGTTTGCCTCCCTGATGGTCTATCAGCTCGGGAAGCAGGTCCACAAAAAATCACTCGACCGTCAAGCACAGTTTTCGCTGCTTACGACACGAGCACAGGAGAATCTGTCGGGAATCAGGGTTATCAAGTCGTATGTCCGGGAGGAGCACGAGATTGGCCTGTTCAGCAAACTCAGCTGGGACTACCTCAAGAAGAATCTTGTCCTTGCACGCATTCAATCGCTGATGTGGCCATTGATGTTTGTGATCATCGGCTGCTCGATTGTCATCACTCTGTACGCGGGTGGATTGAAGGTCATCAGCGGAGAGCTGTCTATCGGATCACTGTCTGCTTTCCTGGCCTACCTTGTCATGCTGATCTGGCCCGTCATCGCGTTCGGATGGGTCATCAACCTGCTGCAGCAGGGGGCCGCATCGATGGAACGGTTGAGTAAGATCCTTGACACGAGCCCTGAGATCAAAGACACAGAATGTACGGTCAGGAGCATTCGGGACATCGAAGGAAGAATCGAATTTCGTGGTGTGAAGTTCACCCACAACGGAACTGCGAAGCCCACGCTGCAGAACATCGATCTGACCATCGAGCGCGGAATGACTGTTGCGATCGTGGGGTACACGGGTTCAGGGAAGACATCCCTGATCAACCTCATCCCGCGGCTCTACGATATCTCCGAAGGTCAGTTGCTGATTGACGGGCACGACATCAAGACGATCCCGTTGGGGGTTTTGCGAACACACATTGGGTATGTTCCACAGGAGACATTCCTGTTCTCTGACACTCTGACGGAAAACATCCGGTACGGCACCGACGATGGCACTCCGGATCATGTTCAGGAAGCGGCAGAGATCTCCCAAATCGCGAAGGATGTGCTGGAGTTGCCGAAACAGTTTGACACGATGATCGGCGAACGCGGGATCACTCTTTCGGGAGGACAAAAACAGCGCACGAGCATCGCACGTGCCCTCATCCGTCAGCCTAAGATTTTGATCCTTGATGACTGTCTCTCCGCCGTCGATACCTACACGGAGGAAGAGATTCTCAGGCGGTTGCGCACATTCATGAAGGGCCGGACAAGCATCATCATCAGCCACAGGATCTCTACTGTAAAAGAAGCCGACCTTATCGTGGTCGTGGACCAGGGGGAGATTGTCGAACGGGGAACCCACAATGAGCTGGTCGCCAGGGGCGGCATCTACGCCGACCTGAACGAGAAACAGCTGCTGGAGCGGGAACTGGAAGAACTGTAGAAATGCAAAAGTGAAAATGAGAAGTTAAAAATGGCGAAAGATAAACCGGAAGATATCAAAGACCGGACATTCCGGTTTGCGCTCACGATCATATCTCTGGTGGAGGCGTTGCCGAACACAATCTCAGCGAAGACAATCGGAAAGCAACTGATTCGATCCGGCACTTCGGTTGGAGCGAATGTAGAAGAAGCCACCGCCGCTCACAGCAAGCAAGATTTCATCTATCGGATGAATGTGGCATTGCGTGAAGCCCGCGAGACCCTCTATTGGCTCAAACTACTGGACGCCTCGAGGGCACTGGAAACACGACCATTGACTGATGTTCTCCATGAAGCCGATGAAATCACAAGAATACTTGGAGCCATAGTGAGTTCCGCACGGGGTAAGCGAAAGACTTGATGTCCTTCCCGCGTTTCTTCTCAGTTTTTTTAATTTTGCATTTTTAATTTTAAATTGATTTATGCACGAAGAAGAAGTCCTTGGTAAAGCATACGACGCCCGCCTGATGCGGCGGTTGTTGAAGTATCTGCGCCCCTATCGGTGGCACGTCGTGCTCGGCATTGTCCTGAGCATCCTGACCAGCGCGATGGAAGCGATCCGCCCCTATTTCACCAAAATGGCTGTGGACGTCAACATTGCGCAAAAGGACGCGCACGGCCTGCTCATCACCGCTCTTCTGTTCTTCGCTGTTCTTATCGTCCGGGGTTTTGTCCAATACGCAAACGCATATTTAACACAGTGGATCGGTCAGCGAACGATCTACGACCTTCGGATGGAGATATTCCGTCATCTTCAAAACCTTGCTCCGAAATTCTACGACAAGAACCCCATCGGACGACTGATCACCAGGGTGACCAACGACGTCGAGGTCCTGAACGAGATGTTCTCCTCGGGCATCGTGATGGTATTCAGCGATATCTTCACGATCATCGGCATCTTCTATTTTATGTTTTCGATGAGCTGGGAGCTTTCGCTGGTCTCCTTGAGCGTCCTTCCACTCCTTTTCTACGGAACCTTCCTCTTCCGCAAAAAGGCCCGTGAGGCGTATCGCGAGGTCCGGACCCAGGTTGCACGGATCAACTCCTTCATGCAGGAACACATCACGGGCATGATGGTGGACCAGATTTTCAACCGGGAGAAAAAATCGTTCGATAAATTCTCCGGCATCAACGCTGCTCACCGGGATGCTAATATCAAGTCAATATTCTATTATGCCGTGTTCTATCCGGGCGTCGATCTCATCGGTGCCCTCTCCATCGGTCTGATCATCTGGTATGCCGGAGGAAATGTTCTTCAGGGTGCAGTGACGCTTGGGACCGTCATGGCGTTCCTGCAGTTTAACGAGATGTTCTGGCGCCCAATTCGCGATCTATCGGAGAAGTACAACATTCTGCAAACAGCGATGGCTTCGTCTGAACGCATCTTCCAATTGCTCGACGACAAGACACTGACGGGCTCTCCTCAAACGCCGGTGCCGCTCCACCAGGTCCGGGGCGAAATCGAATTCCGGAATATTTGGTTTGCATACCATACACCTTCAGATGGGGCAAACTCACCGGAATGGGTTCTGAAGAACATTTCCTTCCACGTTCAACCGGGTCAAACCGTCGCCCTCGTTGGCCACACAGGGGCTGGCAAAACATCCATCATCAGCCTCCTGAGCCGCTTCTACGAACACCAGAAGGGTGAGATTCTGGTCGACGGCATCAACATCGATCAGGTGCATCCGGAGGATTTGAGAAAGCACATCGCTGTTGTGCTTCAGGATGTGTTCTTATTTTCGGGCGACATCAAGGGGAACATCAACCTCGGTGACGACTCAATTTCCCTTGATCGGGTCAAGGCTGCCGCCCGGGTCGTGGGCGCCCACCGCTTCATAGAACAATTGCCGAATCACTACGATTCAGAAGTGAAGGAACGCGGCGCCACACTCTCGGTGGGTCAGAAACAGCTGCTTTCCTTCGCCCGGGCTCTGGCATTTAACCCCCGGATTCTTGTCCTGGACGAAGCCACCTCGAGCGTCGACACCGAGACGGAGTTACTTATCCAGGCCGCGATCAAGAAACTGCTGAAGGGGCGCACGTCGATCGTCATCGCCCATCGCCTTTCGACGATCCAGAGTGCGGACAAGATTATCGTTCTCCACAAAGGAGAAATCCGCGAAATGGGGAATCATCAGGAGCTCCTGGCTCGCGACGGCATCTACCGGAAGCTGTACCGGCTGCAGTACAAAGACCAAGAAGTCAGATTGTAACCGGAACACGTACGACTGGTCTATTCACTCACATCCCTGTTGTCCGACAGTTGGACTGTCGGACTCAACTCATCCGAGAGTTTCACTCTCGGACTTTTGCCAAGGAGTCAGTCTTTTCGAGCAAAACACATTTGCGCGCGATTGCGGCGCAAGGAATCACTCGAGATGCTCCTCAGAGTTCCTGGAGTGTAACTCCAGCCTGGGCCTTCTTCGACAGTACAACTGTCGAAGAACAGCAGGCGGGCCTTTGAAGGAGAATGATTGAGAATGAAAACCAACGAGTAACTAACTGGCCACTAGTTCATTCACAGGACCGCGACAACACCATGTCTGAATACAAGATCATTACAATCGAGCGTCACATCATCGAGGGAGAACGGGCACACCCCGGCGCCAGCGGGAGCTTCTCGGGGCTACTTCGCGATCTGGCACTTGCCTTCAAAGTCATCTGGCGGGAGGTGAGCAAAGCAGGTCTGGTGGACATCCTCGGCTCAATGGGTCACGAGAACATCCACGGCGATGAAGTGAAGAAGCTCGACGTCTTTGCGCATGAGGCCATCTACAAGTCGATGGACCACGGAGGCCATCTCTGTGTCATGGCATCCGAGGAAAATGAGGATGTGCTCAACATTCCGGAACACTACCCGACTGGAAAGTACGTTCTCATCTATGACCCCCTGGATGGCTCATCCAATATCGATGCAAACGTTACGATTGGCACAATTTTCTCACTCTATCGACGCGTCACGCCCTCCGGGCCGGGTTCACTCGACGATTGTCTCCAGCCAGGTTACAAGCAGGTCGCTGCGGGTTACGTCATGTACGGATCGTCAACGATGATCGTCTACTCGACGGGCAACGGCGTCCACGGATTCACGCTCGATCCCAGCATTGGTGAGTTCCTTCTCTCCCACGAAAACATTCGCATTCCGAAGCGGGGGAAGATTTATAGCGTGAACGAAGGAAACTATCACCGGTGGACAGAAGGGATGAAGAACTATATACACTATCTTCAGGAAGAAGACAACGCATCCAATCGCCCATACTCAGCTCGCTATGTCGGATCGCTGGTGGGTGACATCCAGCGGACGTTGCTCTACGGCGGTATTTTCATGTATCCCGCCGATTCGAAGAATCCCAACGGGAAACTACGCCTGATGTACGAGGGAAATCCGATGGCGTTCTTGATGGAGCAGGCAGGTGGCCGAGCGACAGATGGATTCAAACGGATCCTTGATATCCAGCCGCGAAAGCTACACGAGCGAACGCCGCTCTTCATAGGAAGCGAAGAAGACGTTGTCATCGCCGAGCAGTTTCTCCAAGGGAAGCGGGACCATTGACCTCGGATCGAACCGTGAAGAAGATACTGCCCATCAGCAAAGCGACGTTTGTCGTCATCGACGTGGAGACGACGGGAATGAACCCAATCGACGACCGCATCACCGAGATCGCGATGATGAAAGTGCAGGACGGCACTCTTGTCGACGAGTTTTCAACGCTTATCAACCCGCTGATCACCATCCCGGCCAACATCACGTCAATGACCGGCATCGATAACTTGATGGTGCAGAACGCGCCGCCTGCCCGCGAGGTAGTCCCGTTCATTGCGGAATTTCTCGGGGACGCTATATTCGTCGCCCATAACGCTGCTTTTGACTGGGGATTTGTATCCCACACCGTGCGGCGGGAGCGAGGCATTGAGCTCGACAATCAGCGCCTGTGCACGGTCAAACTCTCGAGCCGCATTCTCCCTCATCTTCCCAGCAAGTCGCTGGGCCCGGTGGCGGAGCATCTGAATATAACAATCCCCGAACGCCACCGCGCGTCCGGGGATGCGTATGCAACTGCCCTCGTTCTCGTGAAGTACCTCTCCTATGTGCAGAAGAAGGAAGGGCTCAAAACGGTTGACGAGCTGCTGAAATATCAGTACGGCCGCACATCACACTTCACCCGAAGTTGATGTGGTGCGCTGACGCAACCTGCACTGACCAAGCCCCCATCCACAAGAAGTACTTCTACCGCAATTCTGACGAATCCTTCTTTGTCGCCCACTTCTTTAGAAAGTCAAACACCTTGTCGTGGTCGTGATGATCACCAGTCTCAAGCGCACCGGTGTCCTGTGAATGAAGGAGTCTCCCCTTGTTGTCAAGTACGAAC
>JACVXU010000205.1 GCA_015661185.1 Bacteroidota bacterium | reverse complement strand
CTCTCAGGGCATATTTCGTGAAGCCGCTCGCGATCAAATATGGAGCATCGTACCAACTGACGGTTCGGTCTCCTCAATTTGAGGGCGCGTCGACTTCTATTGTCGTCCCCGATAGGCCAATGTTGTCGATGATAGCTGCCTCAGTTGCGAATTTACTATCGCCCGGCTCATTTCAAGACAATGACGAAATCGCGTTCACGATCGACTTGGGAGCTGGAGCGAAGGGTTGGATTGGCCGGTTCTACATTTGTTATAACGTTTTGGAAAACGATCGATGGATTGAGGACCGCACTCCTGTGCCTATTTCCTATATCTTCCCAAAAGTCTTTACCACTGTTGTATACGGTGAGCTAACGCGTGCTGGATATAATAACCATTCAGCCTCGGTGTATCGGAGTGATCGGTACCGGAAGACCCTCGTGCAAATACTCTACGACAAGTACCCGAATTCCAGAATCAAATTCACTCGTGCTTTCTTCGAACTGGTTCAGGTCGAAGAGAACCTCTACAACTACTATATGATCGCGCACGGTAACAACGACCCTCACTCGGTGCGCTTGGACGAGCCGTTGTACACCAATCTGGTGGGAGGTGTTGGCGTAGTGGGAGCATACACGCTCGATTCTCTTGTGCAGGCTTACCCTGAAAACTTCACTTACAACAGAGACTGATTCTAAGCAGGGGCCATAAAAATGTCGAGCACACTTCGAATACGGCTGAGGCGACTACAAGTGTATTCTCGATGTAAGTCTACCATCGCATTGTGTTTTTGTTCGATAGTAATTTGGCCGAGCGTGACAGTAGCTCAAACAAGCGATGTGTATGGGGTTGTGACAGACAGCCTCACACGGCAACGTATTTCCTTCACAAACATCTCAGTGGTTGGCACCAAATGGGGAGCAGCGGCGAACAATGTAGGCTTTTACTTCATTTCCAAGATGCCGCCAGGCACATATGAAATCGTTGCGAGCTCGATCGGCTATGTCAGAACCTCCAAGACGGTAATTCTCCGCGATGGAAAATCAGTTGAACTCGATTTCGAGCTTGCTTCCCTGCCAGTCGAATCCGAGGAAGTGCTCGTCACAGCACCGCGGAGACGACTCGAAATTGAAACAAAAACAACAAGCGTGCATGTGCTTGAGAGACGAGATCTGAAGCTCGTCCCTGTGGCTGGTCAACAGGATTTGCTCCAATCACTCAAAATCCTCCCCGGTATCGTCTCGACGAGTGATGTCAGCTCGCGGTTCTATGTTCGGGGAGGGGCGGGCGACCAGAATCTGTTCATGTTTGACGGGATCCGGATCCACTATCCGTTTCACGCCCTCGGAATCTACAGCGTGTTCAGTCCGGAGGTTGTAGACAATGTCGAGGTGTATACAGGTGCATTCCCCCCGGGATTCGGAGGCAAGCTTTCATCGGTGGTTAATATTACTGCAAGGGATGGTCGGGCCGACAGACTCGCGGCTCGGGCCAATGTGAATTTCTTATCGTCCGAATTTGCGCTCGAAGGTCCATCTATTGAACAGTCCTCCTTTCTGATCAATGGGCGTAAGTCCATTTCTTCACGGACCTTTGGAAACATTGCTGGTCAGGACCTTCCCCTCGACTTCTATGACTTGACAGCGAAGCTCTCGGTGCAGCTTAGCGGCGTTGCGAAATTCAACGTGACACTTCTCCGCAGCGGCGACAAAATGCTGTCCCGGAATGCTTCAGAGCCGGACTATTCGTGGAGGAACAGTGGTTTCGCGCTGTCAGGATCAGGGTTGCCGACTGAAAAGATGTTTGTGAACTGTCTTCTTTATGTCAGTAGCTACGATGCGAGCAGAAGCGCGAGCGCATCCGGCAATGTCACTGCCGCCTCAACATCCCTGAAAGAACTGGGTATGCGCGCATCCGCCACGGTCTATGCGGGGCCGCAAGATCTCTTCTATTTCGGTTTTGATTTCGGCTTCCCCACGCTTGAGTATGCATTCACCAACAGGCTCGGTTATCAACAGGACCTGGAGAGTTCGCCGCTTGAGGTATCGGCGTGGGCCAGGTATTCAACTGCTGTGGGTCCCCTGACACTTGATGGTGGTATTCATTTCGAAGATGCGCTTCCTGAGATACGGCCCCGCATCAATGCGAGTTATCTCCTTGTCGGAACATGGAGAGCGAAAGCGTCGTTCGGGCGCTTTTCCCAGAGGATGATAACCATCGATAATGAAGATGATGTGTTGTCGATTTTCGATGCCTGGGTGAGCTTGTCGGACGATAAACAATCGGAGCAGGCGGACCATTACGTCGCGGGCATCTCTGGGAACTTGACAGAGCAAGCGACAATGAATCTCGAAACGTACTACAAGCGCTACAATTCCTTGATGGTATACAATCGTGACAAGATTGACGCGTTAGATCCGGACTATGTCGGGGGATATGGCGACTCATACGGTGCGGAGCTCACGCTGCGATCCCAGTCAGGATTCATCGATTTGTATGGAACGTATTCGCTGAGTTGGGTGAAGATCAACAACGGAGGTTTTCTCTATCATCCACGATACGACAGGCGTCATCATATCAATCTGATGGCTATTGGGCATCCTTTGAAGCGACTGACTGCAACGGTGAGATGGGAGTACGGGTCAGGATTTCCGTACTCGCAGACGGTGGCATATTTCGACCGGCTGTCGATGGACAATGCCCTACCGGGAAAGTTCGAGAGGGAGACCGGCCCCCCATACATCATGCTGGGACCCAAAAACGCCGCCAGGCTTCCTGCATATCACAGAATGGATATCAGCGTCGGGTACGACTTCCATGTGATTGGATTTGATGTGAGTGTGGGTGGAAATCTCCTCAATGTTTACAACAACAAGAACATTTTCTACTTCGATCGCCGGACGGGACAACGAGTCAATATGTTATCGTTCTATCCTTCGGCAACACTAACTGTGCAATACTGAGTTCCAATCAACAACCATCGAGGCTTCAGGCCAATGGTGAATTGACAACGGTTCGACACTTCGCTTTGCTCAGTGCAGACTCCGCTCACCGCGAGTTATCAATTGACAATTGTCAATTATTTAGGTCCGTAGCACTTTCGCCCCGTGTATCTTTGCTGTCTTCAATTCGATCAAAGCCTGGTTTGCATCCTTCAGCGCGAACTCCTCGACTTCAGGTTTGATTTTCATCCGGGCGGCGAGCTGGAGGAACTCACTTACGTCCTGGCGGGTGACGTTCGCGACGCTCTTGATTTCTTTTTCGAGCCAGAGATGGGCAGCATAACTCAGAGACAACAGGGTGTCTTTGTCCCGTTCTTCCTTCCGTATTGCGTTGATAACAAGTCTCCCACCGGGCTCAAGATTTTTCAACGCCTCGACGACCGGCTTCCACACCGGCGTAGTATCGATGATGGCATCCAGGAGTTGCGGCGGAGAATCGTTCGTGTCGCCCGCCCAGGCTGCACCAAGCTCGAGCGCAAACGCGCGCTCCTTCTCGCTACGGGCGAAGACGAAAACGGCGACATTCGGATATCGATGCCGGACCATCTTCAGCACAAGATGTGCCGAGGCTCCGAAGCCGGTGAGCCCGAGCCTCTGCCCATCAGCAATATTGCTCAACCGCAGCGACCGGTAGCCGATGGCTCCCGCGCATAACAGCGGGGCGGCCTCGGCATCGGAAAATTCTACGGGTATCGGATAGCAAAAATCCTCATGAACAGTCATGAATTCCGCATATCCACCATTCGCATCTCTACCAGTCCCACGGAAATCGGCACAGAGGTTCTCACTCCCTGCACGACAGAACTTGCACTTCCTACATGCCGAGAAGATCCAGGCAACACCAACACGGTCGCCGATTCGATATCGGCCGACATTTCTCCCCGAAGCTGCGACTCTTCCAACAATCTGGTGCCCCGGCACAATAGGGAAGAATGATGGCGGAGTTCGTCCTTCGATCTCGTCGAGCTCTGTGTGGCAGACCCCGCAAGCCGACACGCGAATGAGAACCTCGTCTTCGCGCGGCGAAGGATCTTCCATTTCACAGAAATGCAGCGGTTGTGAACTCTCTTCAAGATTGCAGATTCTATGAAGGACCATTGCTTTCATGCGACAAACTCACGATTGCCACGGATAAACAATCCTCAGAAGGTTCGTGATCTGGGAAGATCCGGTGCCCCAAATCCGAAAGCCTAATATCGAAATACGAAATTCCGCTCTTCGAATCCCGCTCTTAGGCGGAATCCGGAAAGCGGGACAAACTCGAAACCTCTTATTCCCTTCGTGTCTTTGTGGCTCAAAATCAGCGCGTTACTCCCAGCGTCCCGCGATTTTCGTCCAGCACTTGTAGCAATTTCCATTCTTGAGCTTGTTGCTGAGGACGCGAAAACCATGCCGCTCAATAAGAGCGGTGTGGCAGGAGGGGCAGAACGTATTCTCCGTGTCTCCCACATCGCCCGGACGGTTGCCGGCATAGACGTATCGGAGTCCCGCCTGCAGCCCGATATCACGTGCACAAAGGAGTGTGTTGACAGGTGTGTTTGGGGGATCGGTCATTCGATAGTCCTGGTGAAACGCGGTGACATGCCATGGAATATCCTGCGAGACGGAAACGAGGAACTGCGCGATGTCCTTCAACTCTGCGTCGGAATCGTTGAATCCCGGCACAAGAAGGGTGACGATTTCGACCCAGAACTTTTTCTGATGAAGTGTTTGAATTGTATCGAGCACGTTTTTCAGCACGCCGCCGAGCTGTGAGTATGATTTTTGAGTGAACCCTTTGAGGTCAACCTTAAAGAGATCGACCCAGGGGCGAAGATACTCCAGTACCTCCGGCGTGCCGTTGCCGTTTGAGACGTACGAAGTTACCAGGCCGACCCTTTTCGCCAGCTTGAAAATTTCCACCGCCCACTCACTCGTGATGAGCGGCTCGTTGTATGTGCTGGTGACGACACGCGCCTTAGATCGTACCGCTGCGTCAACGAACGCTTCCGGCGTTATGAGATCAATGCCTGATACGGCTTCGGGATCACGCAACGCCTGCGAGGTGACCCAATTCTGGCAGTACGAACAATGATAGTCACACCCAAGCATACCAAAACTGAGTGCCTTCGCTCCCGGGTACGCATGGAAGAACGGTTTCTTCTCGATGGGGTCGAGGGCGACACCACCCGCATATCCCCAGGGGACATACAGCATCCCCTCTTTGTTGAACCGGACCTTGCAGATGCCATCCCTCCCGGGAGGAATCTTGCAGCGATGGCCGCATGCATGGCACAACACCCAATCGTGGGTCATTCTGTCGAACAGCTCGCCCACTTTGGTGTTCTTCGCAAGCACTTCCCGTAGCATATTCTTCTCCTCCATTGGTTTCACCTCCAGGCGAAATGTACGATAGCCCTCTGCTGATGTCAAGCAAGCGCTCAGATTTCCGATATTGGGAATCCCTTCTCGCGGGCTGCGCACGACCCCCCTTGCATCTTTCGTGTTGCACATTTACATTTCGCGCACACGGGAGGGAACAGGATATGGATACGCTCGTCATCAATCACTGCGCACTGTGCGGAGAGGAAGTTGAGCCTGAAGACGAATACTGCTGCCGTTGCCTCCAAGAGTTGGGCAAGCTTGAGCCTTGCCCTTGCTGTGGTCAGATCATCTGCAACTGTGAGACGGGGTGTGGGGATTGAAGAGAGTTTAGGGTTCCAAGTCTAAGGTTTCAAGTTTGAAGGCTGGAGTTCAGGCTTCGAAGTTCGTCGTTCGCAACCCCGGCGGACTAATGACCCTGTCCAAGTCCGATTCCTGGCGAATGCGCTCAACCTTCTTACGCGTCCTCTCGCACCACCAGGCTCCTCAACAGTCTCATATTCTTCACATCCTCTTTCATTTCCGGTCCCTTTGGCGTCTCGAGGATTTTTGGAATGGTGCGAAACCGATCATCGTTCATCAACAGACGAAACCCTGTCTTTCCGATCGCACCTTTCCCGATGTGTTCATGCCGGTCAACACGAGACCCGAACTCCCGTTTTGAATCGTTGACGTGAAATGCTGCCAGGCGACCGAGTCCGATGACGGCGTCAAAGTCTTTGAATGTCTTTTCGTACCCGCGTTCCGTCGCGATGTCGTACCCCGCTGCAAAGACATGGCAGGTGTCGACGCAGACCGCCATGCGTTCAGCATCGTCCACAAGATCGATGATCTCGCGCAGCTGCTCGAATCGGTAGCCGATGGCCGTCCCCTGGCCGGCCGTTGTTTCAAGCACGCTCCTGACACCATACCCGCGGGTCTGATCATGGACGATGTTCAGCGACTCTGCAATCCGTTTGATTCCTTCCTTTTCTCCTGCGCCGATATGCGATCCCGGATGAAAATTGAGGTACTCAACTCCCAGCATTTCGCACCGGTCGAGCTCATCTTTTAGAGCGGCGCGGGATTTCCGCAGAATCTGCTTATCCGTTGCGCACAGGTTGATGAGGTACGTATCGTGGACAACAACGGGGCCGATGCTTGATTCCTGCAGCAGCTTTTTGTAGGTTGAAATGTCTTCATCCGTGAGCTCTTTTCCGCGCCACTGATTGTTGTTCTTCACAAACATCTGCATAGTCGTGCAGCCAATAGAAATCCCACGTTCGACGGCTGTATGGACGCCGCCCGCGATGGACATATGAGCTCCGAGGAGGATGGAGCGGTCGGGAGACGACCTTGGGTAATTGTGTGATTGGGTAATTGTGTAATCGGGGAATTAGTTCATTGGTGATTGGTGAATCGGATGTGGGATAAAGTAGCGAAATAGACCGACAATAGTCAACCTGGTTGAGTACGCGGTAGTTGGTCGGCAACAACTTATTGCTACACTTGGGGATTTACCGCGTCACTACAACTCTCCCGGTTTAAGCCGGAATCATTCCTACCGTTTCGTGTGGCACAGCACTATGCAACGAGAAAAACTAGTTGTCCTCTTCACGGTATTTGTTGATGTCATCGGGTTTGGAATTGTTATACCCATTCTGCCTTTCTACGTGGGGTCCTTTGGCGCATCGCCATTTGTTATCACGCTTCTCTTTTCATCGTTTGCTTTTTTCGCATTCCTGAGCAGCCCGTTTCTTGGAGCGCTGTCCGACAAAATTGGTCGTCGGCCCGTCCTCATCGCGAGTATCACGAGCACGGCTATCGGCTGGTTTGTCTTCGCAGGCGCCGGCAGCATACCGCTCCTGTTCCTCGGAAGAATCATCGATGGTGCTGCCGCAGGCAATTTCACGGTGGCGCAGGGATGCCTCGTCGACCTTGCCCGGGACGAAAAGGAACGCTCGTCGAACCTGGGACTCGTCGGTGCGGCCTTTGGCGTCGGATTCATGGTGGGACCCGTTCTTGGTGGAGTGCTCAGCACGGTGTCTCACTCCTTCCCGTTCTGGTGTGCCGGCATCCTTGCAGCGCTCAACTCGATTCTGGCGTATTTCTTCTTGCCGGAAACGCACAAGAAGCGTGATCCACGCGCCGCGATATCGTTCAATCCTTTACTGCCATTAGCACGCGCCGCTGTTAACAAGAACCTTCGGCCTCTCCTTCTCACATGGCTGTTTTTCGCCGTTTCCATGTCTGCTTCGCAATCGGTGTTCGCGTTGTATGGCCAGCATGCGTACAATTTCAGTTCGTTCACAACCGGCTTGATCTTTGCGGCAACGGGAGTTTTTGCAGTACTCAATCAGACTTTGCTTCTCCGGAGCGTGTGGTTAAAGTATTTTACGGAGTCTCAGCTCGAAGTGATCATGACCATCATTCTGGGCGTCAGCTTCTTTCTGCTTGGTTTCGACATTCTGGCGCTTTTCTATGTTGGTCTGCCGTTGTTTGCGACCGGTCAATCGGTGCAGCGGGTGGTTATCACGAGCGAAATCACGGGAAGGACTGATCCGCTCATGAAAGGCGAAGCTCTCGGCATTCTCACGTCCCTGATGGCGGCGTCGATGGTCGTTGGTCCAATGATCGGTGGGGCGTTGTTCGAGATTCACGATAGCTATCCGTTTTTCCTTGCAGGCGCCCTGATGATCATCTCGTTGATCATTGCATTGAGATATCGGAGGTCACCGGACTATCAGAGCCGACTCGCTGCTGTTCCGAGCGGGAGCGGATCCGACTCGCCGCATTGACGCGCTCCAGCGCTCGAACCTGCGGGGAATCGGCACTTGCACATGCGCCCCACCGGGCGCACAAACAAGAAGCCCGGGCTCTCGTTTGAAAGTCCGGGCTTTTGCATGGTGGAAGCAGAACGCGTCACTTTCCTTTGAGCGTCTCCAGCAGCTGCTGAGCATCTTGTCTGAACTGGCCGTCATCTTCATCCATGGTCGGAAGCGCTGCAATCGCGTTGAGATGCGCACGGGCATTATCATATTCGTCCTGTTCAACGTACGCACGAGCACAATCCAACCGATACATGATGAACTCCGTCCGAAG
>JACVXU010000437.1 GCA_015661185.1 Bacteroidota bacterium | reverse complement strand
CAAACCGCTCGTCGCGGTTTCCACATTCGAGGCGATGGCTGAGGCTGGCCGCCAGCGTCATCAATCGTCGGAACTGATCACCGTCGTCATCGATGCCAAGAAGGATGAATGGTACGTCGGACAATTTCAGGTTGTGAACGGTCGTATGACTGAAACCGGTCCGGTGGGAGTCAGGTCGCTGGATGACGTCATTCTTCTCCTGAGAACAGACCGGCCATCGCTGGTGTTGACCGACAACGTCGACGACATCAGGCGGTCAATTGATACGCATGTCGCCGTCGAAGACGTTCGCTCCTGCTGCCGGGGAGATGTTGTTGCATCGCTGGGCTCTGCGAAGGTCTTGAAACAAGAGTTCTCTGATGCATCCGCACTGGAGCCGATGTACTTGAAGGATTTCGTTGTTCGCACAGCGGCGTCCGTTTCATAGTCGCTGACCTAACAGCTCGGGTTCTACCCAAGGAGATTCCTATGCCATGGTTCAGACGTTCTAAAGAAAACATTTCGTCTGAAGGTCCCAAAAAGGACATTCCTGATGGTCAATGGACGAAATGCGAAGGTTGCAGCGAGAGCATTCATAAGAAGCAGCTTGAGCAGAACTTCTTCACGTGCCATAAGTGCGGGCACCACTTCCGGATCGGGAGCAAAGAGTACTTCGAGCTTCTCCTTGATGAGAAGACCTTCAAGGAATCGGACGCCAAGATGCGATCGGTCGATGCGCTGAACTTCGTGGACACGAAGCGCTACGTCGACCGGCTGAAGGATTCAACGCGCAAAAGCGGTCTGAACGACGCGGTCCGCACAGGCGCGGCGAAAATCAACGGGATCCCAATTGTCATCGCATGCATGGACTTTTCATTCATCGGCGGGAGCATGGGTTCAGTTGTCGGCGAGAAGATTTCGAGGGCGATCGATCTGGCGCTCAAGAAGCGGAACCCACTCATTATCATCTCTTCCAGTGGCGGGGCAAGGATGATGGAGGCAGCATATTCCCTGATGCAATTGGCGAAGACCAGTGCGAAACTCGCCCAGCTTTCTGACGGCGGCGTCCCGTACATATCCGTTATGACGGACCCGACAACAGGCGGCGTGACGGCGAGCTATGCGATGCTTGGAGATATTCACATTGCCGAGCAGGGGGCGCTCATCGGGTTCGCGGGTCCTCGTGTCATCAAGCAGACGATAGGGCGTGACTTGCCAAAGGGTTTTCAGCGCGCGGAGTTCCTACAGGAAAAAGGATTTGTCGATATCGTCCTGCATCGCAAGGACATGAAGGAAACCATCACGAAGGTCTTGAAGCTGCTACAGGATTGAGAAGATGTATGAAGATACATATCATTGGCGTGCCGATGGATCTGGGTGCCGGAGGCCGTCATGCAGAATGATCACAACAACGGATCAAATCGGGAAGTCGGTGCGGTCATCATGGCAGCGGGTCAGGGAAAGCGGATGAAGGACCCTTCCCGGGCAAAGGTGATGTACGAACTCAACAACAGGCCGATGATCCACTACGTTGTCGATCTCGCTCTTGAATTGGGTGCCACGAATCCCGTCGTGATCGTGGGTCACCAGCGTCAAATTGTGACAGACTATCTGGCGAAAAGTCATCCCGCGGTGACCTGCGCAGTGCAGGATCCGCAGTTGGGAACAGGACACGCCGTCCTGCAGTCGGAAAAGGCGCTCGATGGTTTCCAGGGCGACGTTCTTGTCTTGTCCGGAGATGTGCCGTTGCTGACCAAGCGCACGATGGACAATCTCGTCCGTCATCACTTTGAGACTGGTGCCGTTGCGACGATTCTCACGTCCAAGATGAAGGATCCTGCAGGGTACGGCCGAATTGTCCGCAATCCTGACGGATCGGTGAAGAAAATTGTCGAGCATCGGGATGCGTCTGAGGAGGAGCGGAAGATTGTGGAAATCAATTCCGGGATTTATGTGTTCGATAAGGAGAAACTCTTCGACGGTCTGCATCACATCACGCCGAACAACGCTCATCTGCATCACATCACGCCGAACAACGCTCAGAACGAGTATTATTTGACTGATGTATTCGAGTACTTCTGGCGGCATCAGTGGACGGTTTCGGCCCTCGTTGCAGATCACGAGGACGAGATTCGTGGCATCAACACATACGAGCAGCTTGAACAGGCCCGGGGGATACTCAATACTGGTCTCGCTGCCGCATCACTGCCCTGAGCCGGTGTCCTCGTACAGTCGGCTCACGAAGCATCCGTAGAAGTGTGGTAGGGGATTGACAAAAAGAAGGGTTTACCCGACGATAGAACTGAGAAGGGACTATCGAAGGAGGTAAACCCTGTGGCACGCGAACGTGCACAAGAGAAGATAGGCAGTGGAAGTGAAGAGTCCAAGCGGTTTGAAGAAGAGTCTTATGAACTATTGACTTTCAGGTTTTGGTTTGCTACTCTTTAATTACATTCTTCCTACGAAACGGGGGTCACATATGGCCACACCGAACCACAACGACCACGCTTCCCCACGCACCGGCAGTACCGAGATCGAGAAGGACTATGCCGAAATAATCCAGAGGGGAAAAGAGCAACAGCCCGGCATCAACGAGCTCTTAGAGCTTTATGGAGAGTTTCAGATGGGATTCAAGCTGAGCCAGGAGTACCTCCAACTGACGCAACCGATCGTGTACTCCTCCACCTCCAACACATCATCGCCTGCACTACTAACCATCTGAATAAATGCCGACCTGGGGTAAAATTCTCGCCGAGTTGCAAGCTGAACAACTGCGTACCAAGCAACTTCCCTTCGATTCGGTTCGAAGAAAATACCTTACGGCGCTCCACCGACACACCGGGCGCCAAACAATACTCTACGCAACCAAGTGGACACAGACGGGTTCCGGAAGATCAGAGCCTGCCGCCATCAGTATCACTGACGAAGATATCCAAGGATTGATGGAGGTTGTGTATGAGCTCAGGGGGAAACCTCTTGATCTTATTCTCCACA
>JACVXU010000204.1 GCA_015661185.1 Bacteroidota bacterium | reverse complement strand
GCGGCGATGGCAATGAGCTCCGTCAGCGTCGTTTCGAACTCACTCCGGCTGCGCCTTTCGAAAAAGAGCAGTTCCCCACGCATCGGGGATGCAGACCGGCTTCTCTGATTTGTCCGCTAAGAACTCAGTAAGTGCCCTGGAGCAGGCCCAGTCGGACTCAGGACTATTGTAGTCGTGAACAAAAATGAATCCGCCCGGGTTAACGCGGGGATAGAAGAACTTCAGGGCCGCCAACGTCGGCTCGTACCTATCGAAGTCGATCATGACAAACGCGAATCGCTCGTCTTCCAAGCCGATGCTTGTATCGGGGAAGTATCCCTTTCGTATGATGACGTTTTGGGTGGTTCCAATGTTGTGGAGGACACTTCGTTCGGAGGTATCCCTGAATCGCTCGTCGTCAGGAGAGCCCGAATCACGCCGGTCAAATCCCTCAAAAGTATCGAAGAGGAAAAGTTGTCGATCCGGGAGCATCGAGTGGAGGAACTTGCTCAGTGATCCTTTGTAGACGCCACACTCAGCTAGTGAACCGGGGATCCGATCCTTTGCTATTTGTTCAACAGAAAGAAGAATTGTGCCGTACCGTATTGGATCGCCAGTTCCGACGAGCATCCGCCTTTGTTTCTGCGTGAGACACGGCGCCATGAATCAATCCGACGCGATTTGTCTGACGCGAATCCATCGCAGATTTGCCCGCGTGATTCCTTTTTTTCTTAACCAGTCCTTTATCCGTGTCATCAGCCTCCTGTGAAAACAGAAGAACATGAAAGTGCAATACCTTTGTCTATCCGTCCAGTTGGTCAAACGAAACCGTGCGCGAACATACGGCAGCGTTGGCTAAATGTCAATTCGTATGCATTGTTTTCTATGGAATTTCAGGCAATTTTTCCGCATTCTCACTCATGCAAAGACAGTCCAACCACAATCTTCTGCAAAAGCATTCGTGAGCAACAGCAGTCACCAACCATTTGCCGAACGCCTTCAAATTCTCGCGCGTAATCTCTGGTGGACCTGGAATCCACAGGCACAGGAAATATTCCGTGAACTCTCGCCTCTCACCTGGGAGCGATCGAACCACAGCGCGATCGATGTCCTGCATGAAGTCTCCCACACCGAACTGGCTGCACGCCTGCACGATTCCGACTTCCAGAAAAAGGTTCATCGCGTGCTGGAGGAGTTCGAATCGTATATGCAGACCGGGGATACGTGGGCCTCCCGTCACCCACAGAAGTTGATGCAACCCGTAGCATATTTCAGTGCAGAGTTCGGGCTTCACGAATCGCTGCCGATCTACTCCGGAGGGCTCGGCGTTCTCTCAGGCGATCACACCAAATCGGCAAGCGACCTTGGAATTCCCTTCATCGGCCTCAGCCTGTTCTACCGCAACGGATATTTTCAGCAGCACCTCGGTCCCGACGGATGGCAAGAGGAATCGTACCCTCTCTATGATCCGGTCCGTCTTCCTTTGGAGCTTGTTACGCGGGAAGAAGGAGGACGGCTGCTGAACTCCGTCGAGATCGGTCACAGCACGGTGTATTTCCAGGCGTGGCGGCTGCGCGTGGGGAGGGCGTTCATCTACCTCCTCGATACGAATCTTCCGGAGAACGACCGGCATTTTCAGGGACTCACCGGCCACGTCTATGGGGGAGATGTTGACACCAGGATCGGTCAGGAGATCGTCCTTGGAATTGGGGGCGTGCGATTTCTCCGCTCGATGGGAATTGAACCATCGGTTTTCCACATGAATGAAGGTCACTCTGCCTTTTTAACCCTCGAGCTTCTCCGCGAGCAACTCAAGCAAGGGAAAAACCTCGAGCAGGCCCAGAAGTCAGTATCCGCCCGTTGCATCTTTACCACCCACACACCAGTTCCCGCCGGACACGATCGATTCAGTGCGGAACATTTGCACGATACGCTTGGTCGCTTCTGGAACGACACGGGCCTGACCGGGGAGCAACTGATGTCCTACGGACGGATCGACCCCAGCGACCGGCAAGAGATGTTCACGATGACTGTCATGGCATTGAAGATGTCGCGCTCAGCCAACGGCGTCAGCGAATTGCATGGCCAGGTAAGCCGCGAGATGTGGAAAGAGCTGTATCCGGAGAAAGCGCTCCGTGACGTCCCCATCGGTCACATCACGAACGGCATCCACACACCAAGCTGGGCCACGGCAAAAGCACATGAATTCTGGAACAAGCGGATAGGTGTTGATTGGACGGCGAAGCTCATGGATTCGCAGTTCTGGGGGAAGATGGAAAACGGGGAGATCGCCACCGACGGAGAACTTTGGGCGTTGCGCTACGCCCTCCGACGCGATCTTGTGGAGTTCGTGCGCCAGCGGCTTCGCGGTCAATTTGCACGTACGGAGGGGGAGCATAGTTCCATCGACCGGACTCTTTCATCCGACACACTCACAATCTGCTTCGCGAGGCGGTTTGCGACATACAAGCGCGCTCCCCTCGTCTTCCGAAAACTGGACGATATCATCTCCCTCGTAAACGATCCGAACAGACCGATTCAGTTCGTCTTCGCCGGCAAAGCCCACCCCCGCGACCATGAGGGGAAGCGGTACATGCAGTCCATCATCGAGATGACGCGACACCCGCAGTTAGTCGGGAAGGTGGTTTTTGTGGAGAACTATGATATGAATGTCGCGCGCCACCTGATCTCCGGAGCGGACGTGTGGCTCAATACGCCCCGCCGCCCCCTCGAGGCAAGTGGTACAAGCGGTCAGAAGACCGTCATCCACGGAGGATTGAATTTCAGCATCATGGATGGATGGTGGCCGGAAGGCTACAATGGTACCAACGGTTGGTCCATTGGTGATGACACAGCAGAATCCGATCTCGGATTGCAGGACGACAAGGACTTTGACAGTCTTTTCCGGACGCTGACCGAGCGGGTCATTCCTGAGTTTTATGACCGCAACGCACAGGGGATCCCCGAGGCCTGGATCAAACACATTCGCAGTGCCATGCATAGCCTTGTCCCCGTCTATAATACAGATCGAATGGTCGCTGAATACTTCAATGAGTACTACTCCAGGCCGCAACACTCGTGATGTGCCGATGCCTCGTGGCCAAGTGCACAAAAACAGATTTGCCAAACGGGAATGAGTCTTTCCTTTCCCCCGCCTTGACATTCCGCTGATGAGTGAATATCTTGAAGTAGTGAAACCGAAATCATCTCCAGTCCACGCGGAGGGGGATATGTCCATTTGGACTGGCGGACCGGCAGGATGTAGTCGCCAGCTCCATAATCCCTCCCTGCTCCACTTTTTATAGACACCACCACGACAGACTCATAATGGCTTCGAATTCAGACGGCGGGACACGTAAACTCGCTGCAATCATGTTTACCGACGTCAAGGACTTCTCGAAGAAGATGGGCGAGAACGAAATCGCCGCGATGGGAGTCCTCAAGATCCACGATAGCACGATGCAGGAGATCATCGCGCGCCACAATGGGGTTGTTATTAAATCGCTTGGCGATTCGTTCATGGTCGATTTTTCCAGCGCCGTGAACGCTGTGCGTTGTGCAATCGAAGCGCAGGAACGATTCCATCAGTACAGTCAAGACAAGGTCGAATTCGACAAAATCCAGATCAGGATTGGAATTCACCTTGGCGATGTGATCACCGTCGGCAACGACCTTTATGGCGATGGCGTCAACATCGCTGCCCGCATTGAGGCGATCACCGAAGCGAACCGTATTTGCGTTTCGGCAGAGATCTATAATCAGGTCAAGAACAAGATGCCGATCCGCGCGTACAACATGGGATCAACCGACCTGAAGAACATTGCCGAGCCGGTGGAGGTGTTCGAGCTTCTCCTTGATTCTATCCCCGGGCTCTCCGAGCCGTCAGAGTCCGCAAAGCAGATCCCCACACGCCGCAAAGCCGATCTCATTTCTTCGCAAGAGCAAGATGAGGCCAACCGCGTCGAAGCTGTCAGGCAAAAAGTCGATCAGCAACTGGAGAAGCAAAACGCCGAGAACCAGGCGCGGGCAAACGAGCATTACGTGAAAGCCGAGGAGTATTTCCGCGCGGGCGATCTGGCCAACGCCGAAGAAGAGATCAAGGAAATCTACAAGATCGTCCAGATTCACTACGAAGCTCAGATGTTGATTCTGCAGATCGAGGAACAGCGGGCGGTGCGCGACGAGGAAGAACGACGCCGCAGGGTTAAGGAAGAAAAGCAGCGCAAGGAAGATGATCGGAAACAGCGCATCCAGAAGTGCTTCGACGTCGCCCTTGAACATGTTGCGAAAGATGAATACCAGGAAGCGCTGAATGCGTTGCAGGAAGTCTACACTCTGGAGCCCAACAACGAGCAGGCGAAACGAATTGAGAAACAGGTTCAATTTGCGGAAGAAGCCCGGTTCGAACGCCAAAAACTTGAGGCCCTCGCCGAAGAAGAGCGCGGCCGCGAGGAGACACTTCGCATCGAGAGAGAACGCGCCGAAGAGCTTGCCAAAGCCACACTTGTAAAAGCTGCTGCACGCAAAGTTCAGGAAAAGAAACCCAAGACAACTCTCTACATCATCATTGCGGCAGTCGTTGTTCTTCTCATCGGGGTCACGGTGGTGTTCTTGCTTATGCAGGGATCCTTGAAGCAACCAGGGACTATCGCCGTCCTCCCCTTCTCCGCGAGTCAGACAGAACTGAGCTACCTTGGTGGAGCGCTTTCAACGTTTGTCGCGGATGAAGTAGCAAAAGCCCCAGACGTGGTGGTGATTGCTCCAGCGAGCGCTCGTGCCTTTGCTGCCAACAGTTCCATTTTGCAGACTCAAGCCGCAGCACTTGGCATTACACATGTCGTTCGCGGCTCTGTATCGCTCAGCGGAACGACGGTGACCCTGCAAGCCCGACTCGTCGAGCTTGGTGAGGGAAAGACACTCTGGGAATCCTCGCTCCAGGCAAACGTGCTTGACCTCAATAGTCTGGCAGTACAAACAAGCACAGCGATGTTGAAGTCCTTCAACATCGAAGTTGCCCCGCAAAATGTGACTCGACCGACAGAGAATGCCGACGCGTTCGACCAATATCTCCGGGGCCTGGATTTATCGGCGCTCTCTACGGGCGAGGCCGTAGATCAAAGCATTGCGCTCCTTCAAGATGCGCTCCGACAAGATTCAACGCTCATCCCGGCGAAAGCAGCACTGTCAGAGTCACTCATGGAGCTTTACAGGCGTCAGGGAGAGCGCGATGAGCTGACGCTAGCCGCCGCAATGTCTCTCGCGCAGGGCGCGATCAAGGCCAACCCCAGATCCCCTTACGCGCACACGGTTCTCGCTGAAGTCTATCGCCATAAACAGCAATTTACAAAGGCCCGGGATGAAATTACTGCGAGCCTCGCTTTGCAGCCGGGCAACGCCCAATGTTTACGGGAACTCGCACTCTTGTCATTGATTCAGGGCAAAGCCGACGAGGCACTGCAGAATGCAGAGATGGCGCTGAAACTTGATCCCGAGCATTACCAATCGCACATCGTCAAGGGAATTGTTCAGCTATTCAAGGAACAGTATGACAACGCTGCCGGCCTTTTTGACAAAGCTTCCACTTTGGGCGCGCCGGATTCTCTCCTGACCGTAAATTACAAATTCCGGGCGTGGATCGGATTGGATCAGGAGGACAAGATCATAGCATATTGCCAGCAGTTGATGGATCGTGCCGACGATCGCATGAAGATTATCCTGCACTACTGGATGGGACGAGGATACTCGTTGAAAGGCAAACACACCGAATCTGCCGCGAATTTTGACCAAGGCATTCTGCTTGCCGAGCGCATCAATCTGCTCGATCCTAAGGAAAACACATCCCTAGCGTATTATGCTTTGCTTCAGGCACGCAGCGGGAAGTCCAAACTCGCAGTCTCGGCAATTGAGAGGGGCGTGGCACTTGACTCGACTTCAGCGAGATTGCATTATTGGAAAGCGCGAGTGCACGCCGTCCAGAATGACAAAGCAAACGCCCTCATGGAGTTGACAAAGGCGGTCGCAATCGAATACAATTTTCTGGAAATCCTCGATCCTGATTTCCTTTCGGTGTGGCAGGACCCCCAGTTCAAGTCAGCGATTGTCAGATAGACCCGGCGGCGGACCCGGCACAATAATCCCGGACTGAGATTCTCTCTCAGAAAGCAATGCAATAGTCGAATAAGAGAACGAACCGAGGTGAGACCTGTCTAGAGACGCGGCCGACAAGTCCTGCCACCTCCGAAGGAGTCCCTTCGGGACAAGACACGAAGACACAAAGCACCACAAAGACTGAAAGAGTTCAAATCTTTTCCTTCGTGGCTTAGTGCCTTTGTGGTCCCGCTCCTGGATTCCGCTCATAAGCGGGATTCAGAGAGTGGAACAAA
>JACVXU010000203.1 GCA_015661185.1 Bacteroidota bacterium | reverse complement strand
ATTCCCGCTTAAGACATGCGGGAATGACATTGGAGACAGGAACAGTATTTTTGAGATCACTTCTAGTGCCATACCCAGAAAAAGACATTGTGTTTTGGTTTTTATGGTTCTCAACGCGGAGACGCGGAGATCGCGGAGCACCGCAGAGTCTATTGCTTTTTTCTCTGCGATTCTCTGCGTCCTCAGCGCCTCTGCGTTGAAAAATACAATATGAATTATTGGAATTGGCACTTGAATGAGGGTAACGTTCGTTTTCATAAGCGTACGGGTTGATGATGACTGTGAAGGGATGAATACGTAAGACCTTGGATGCGTGAGCACATCAGATGGAGAGAATCGATGTGCGGAAAAGGAAATCGGATTTCGGAGATAGCGGAAGGTGACAGCGGAGTTCAGGGTGGAGCCCGTTCAGGCGTCCACCCGGCCTTTGTGACTTTCTCGGATAGAAAACGCTCCCGGCGATCTTACGCCTGGGGACTCTCCCCCTCTTCACCCGTCATCTTCTGCTTGATCTCCTGTACTTCGTTTCGCACTTCCTGGGCTTTTCGTTTCAGGGCCGCCATGTGCTTTCGCACGCGCGTCCCGGCCGACTTGTTGCCCTTGACGTAGAATTTCTCAAAATCCTTTTGAAACGTCTGAATCAGATCAAGAAGTTCTTGATAACGGTTCATGGAGGGTTCCTTTCTTCGAACGAAAAAATGATTGGATGGATTTCTTTGATTTCGCTTTCAAGCCCTGCGCACGACACGGCGAGGGTGTTTCGCCGAAACATCAGGTATATCGTACGGCGCCTTCGGTTGCTTCCTCGTTTTTGAGCCTGGGAGAAAAACGGAAATGACGAAAGAAATATAGCGTTTTTCGTCCAAAAAACAAAGGTCTCCTCAGCCGAACAGGACGCTTCCGCCGTTCACGTTGATGACTGCACCAACGATGTGGTTTGCGAGATCCGAGGCAAGAAACACCACCGGCCCGGCAATTTCTTCCGGTGTCGCTACACGACCACGCGGTATGGATTTGTTGATTTGGCCGATCTGCCGTCGATCGTCCAAGTCACGTGATGTCATATCGGTGTACACCCAGCCGGGCGAGACGCAATTTGCGATGATGCCCTGGGGCGCAAGTTCTGCGGCAATCGCCTTCGTAAATGCGATCATTCCTCCCTTGGAAGCCGCGTAGTGCGAATAGAACGGCTCGCCCCGCTGGCCGGCGGTGCTCGCTATGTTGATAATCTTCCCTGCCTTCTGCTTCTTCATAACCGGAACGACAGCGTTGCAGAAGAGGAATGTGCCTTTGAGGTTGACGTCAAGCGTTTCATCCCATTGCTGTTCCGTCATCGTACCGATTGCGCCGCGCTTCCAAATCCCCGCGTTGTTCACGAGGATGTCGATTCGGCCAAAATGATCGAGGAGGATTCTGACAGCCTTGCGAACATCACCGGAGCGCGCAACGTTCGCGCGGATGATGAGACATTCACTCCCGCAACGGGCGACGCGGTGAGCAGTGCGTACAGCATCGTGCTTACTCTTTCCGTACGTCAGTGCCACCGTCGCACCGGCTTTCGCCATCATCACAGCAACAGCGGCACCGATGCCTCGCGATCCGCCAGTTACAAGAGCGACTTTTCCTAGAAGACTTATCATAGATTCTTTCGCTGTGGCTGATTTCAATTGGCTTAACAGAACATTATAGCAATGAGTAGGCCAGCAGGTTTCTGGTAGTTGATGGGTAAAATTATATCAGGAATTACTACTAAGATTGTGCTTTTTCCCCCATATTTCAAATCCGTTATTGACAATAAGGTTTAATAGGACTATTTTAGTCCTATATAGATATGACGATTTTGGGTTCATTTTCAGGAATTTAGTCTTAGATATGAAAACGATTCCGATTCCCCTTTATCAGGTAAAGAGGGGAAGTCGACTTATCATCATGGAAATACCAGATGGGCACGCCAAGGTGCAGTTAATCCGGCTTGGCGTGGTCAAGGGGGAATTCATCCGATGTCTTGAGAGACTCCCTGGAGGTACGATCGTGATCCAGAAACACAGACAGGAGATCGCAATTGGAGTAACGCTCGCGCGCTCCATTCTGGTCACATACGCTGTCTCGGAGTCTCCATCGAAAGCATAGTCCGCAACCATGCACAACCACTCAGATATTGGCCCCTTCCAACCGGCATCCCCCGAACACATCGAGAAGCACCGTCACGTCGGGCTTGACGTTTCAGAGATCGAAGCCCCTGGACTGAGCGTGGCTCTCGTCGGCAACCCCAACGTCGGCAAGTCCTTGGTGTTCAATTATCTCTCGGGCATGTATGTCGACGTTTCCAACTACCCCGGAACGACCGTTGAACTCATAAAAGGTCATTACAAGGCGTACGACATTTATGATACGCCCGGCGTGTACGGAATCTCGTCCTTCACTGCAGAAGAGGCTGTCGCCCGCGATATTGTCCTCAGTGCCGACATCGTGCTAAACATTGTCGACGCCGTTCACCTGGAACGCGATCTCTTTCTGACGCAACAGTTGATCGACATGGGGAAGAAAATCGCGGTCATCCTGAACTTCATGGACGAGGTACAGAAGCTTGGACTCCGGATCGACACAAAACTTCTGTCCAACTATCTTGGAGTACCGGTTTTCGAAACGACGGCCACGACCAGGACCGGCTTCGACCAGATCGACACCGCCTTGCTGCAGGCGCACAGGGGTGAACAGGATCCATCTCTCCATCACAAACTCCACGCGATGCTGAACGTCACCGGGTCGGAAGCCGAAGCTCTCCTTGTTCTCGAGGGGGATGAAGCGACGGCTCAGCGCCATGGTGTTACACTTGGCCACGAGCGTGAATCTCTGTACATCGATCGACGCAATCGCGTGAACATCGTCATCAACGCTGTCCTCTCGGAAACCAATACGAGGACACGCCTCGCAACACTTTTCGGTCGCTTGGCAGTCAACGCGTGGACGGGGATTCCATTGCTGTTCCTCGCCCTCTATCTCATCTACCTCTTTGTGGGGAAGCTCGTCGCTCAAGACGTGGTATCGTTTACGGAATCGACGGTTGGGAAGAATCTCTGGGAGCCCTGGATTCAAGGCATCGTCACACGTTTCATCTCACCAACCTCCTGGCTCGGCACCATTCTTGTCGGCGAGTTCGGCGTGATCACCATGACCGTTACCTATCTCCTCTTTCTTCTGCTACCGCTCGTGATAGCGTTCTACTTGTCGCTCGCTCTTATGGAGGACAGCGGGTACCTGCCTCGCCTGGCAACACTGGTTGATCGGAGCCTCAACTCGATCGGCCTCAACGGCGCCGCGATCATTCCGCTCATCCTCGGCTTTGGATGCGTGACGATGGCGACCATTACCACCCGCCTTCTTGGAAGCGAGCGGGAGAAAACAATTGCTTCGGCAATCCTTCAGTTCGCAATTCCCTGTTCCGCCCAACTTGCTGTTGTTGCCGCCCTGCTGGCAGGAGCTGGTTTCGGCGCCATCCTGATCTACTCGACTACGATTTTCGTCGTCTTTGTTGCTGTCGGAACGGTTCTCGATCGTCTCCTTCCCGGCGCCACGACGCCGCTGTTGATTGATTTGCCGCCGATGCGACTCCCCCGTCTTGATAACGTGCTGCGGAAAACCACCTACAGGACGTACTTCTTTATGAAGGAAGCAACCCCATGGTTTTTTGCCGGAGCGCTCGGCGTTGGTATCCTTCAGGTGACCGGCCTCCTCACGGTATGGCAGAACATCCTTGCACCGCTCACGACGGGCTGGCTCCAGTTGCCGCGGGAAGCAGCGACAGCATTCGTGATGGGTATGGTCAGGAGAGATTTCGGCGCTGCAGGACTCTACGTGCTGGCTTTGGAACCCCATCAAGTGGTCGTGGCACTCGTGACAATCACCCTCTTTACGCCCTGCATCGCTTCGTTGATGGTCATGCTCAAAGAGCGCGGTTGGAAGGAGGCCCTGATGGTCTGGACGGGAACGTGGGTCGTGGCGTTTTTCGTCGGCGGCGTGTTATCACAGATCCTAATCTGATGGAAACGAAATGATGAAGAGCATTCGTGCTGTGTGGATGATGGTGGTTTTCGTAGCGTGCTGCTCTGCCGATCTTTGGGGAAACGATCGAAAGTTTACGTACGTGTACGAGACTTCTGTGCTTCCGGTCGGCGCGAGAGAGATCGAGATCTGGAATACCTATCGCAATAACCGGGGATCCTTTTATCGCCGGCTGGACCAGCGCGTGGAGTTTGAGTTCGGCGTCAGCAACAATGTGATGTCGGCGCTTTATCTGAACTACAGTTGGCGCGAACAGGATGCCAATGGCAACACGGCAGGCGGAGATGCTGTCTCAAGCAGTTCAGTGAGTATTTCGAACGAATGGAAATTCAAGATCCTCGATCGGGTGGCGGACCCAATCGGTTTGGGTCTCTATGCGGAGGCGACGCTGGGCCTTGACGAGGTCGAGCTCGAAGGAAAACTGCTGCTCGACAAGCAGCTCGGAAAGTGGTTGTTCGCATTCAACGCCGTGGCAGAACATGAATGGGCAACGGAACTGATTGCCGGCGAAACAATCACTTCATCGGAGTTTACTGCTGAGTTCGATTTGGGTATTGCGTATGCGCTGCGTCGAAACTTCTCGATCGGGCTTGAAGTCCGCAATCACAATGAAATTGTCAAGGGAGCGTGGAAACACTTCGCCCTTTTCGCCGGTCCGGTGATCTCGTATTCCGCCGATACATGGTGGGCAACGCTTACGGTCCTCCCACAGGTCGCAAGCTTCAAAGGAGCCACGGCGGGAAACCTGGTTTTGGACGGACACGAGAGACTCGAAGCCCGATTACTTTTTTCTTTTCATTTGTAATCGATGAAGATCAATGTTCTTTGCATTGCGGTTGTCGTCACCGCGGTTCTCATGTCGTGTGCCGGCACGGTCCCCGAGCCTACCCTGACCCATGTTGAGTATGCGTCGCGTCGTTGGCCTGGCACAAGGCTGCAAGATTTGAGCGCCGGACGACAGTTGTATATTCTCAAATGCTCGGGCTGTCACAGCCTCCACCCACCCGAAGAGCTCTCAGGTCAACAGTGGGAGAAGACAGTGCCCGAGATGATGATGCGCGCACGACTGATGAAAGAGGAGGCCGATCTGATTGTGAGATATCTGGAATCCGCCTCGGAAGTGAACAAAAATGTTTCAAAGTAAAACAACTGCCTCCGGACGCATGGACTTTCTCGACGGTGCCTGAGATGCTTACTCTTCAGGAACGGCTTCGCAGCGAGGCTCGACTCTGTCCCAAATGTCAGTACAGTATCGACAATCCATTCCTTGGGCGATGTCCTCGTTGTCTGAGCGATGTCCCTGTGGTTGACGTCGGTTGCAGCGCTTGCATGCACAATGCAGGCTGTCCGGCATCGAACTTAAGAAAAACGCAATTGAAGACTCAGTAAACCATGACGTTGCGATGGCCGCCTTTCATCGTGCTTTGGTCCGTGTCTGCCGGACCGGTGATGTTCGGTCAATCAGTGCCTTCGCCGAAAGAAGAGTACACAAGGAGGATTGAGGACAACTCGTTCTTCATTGAAGAGGCTTACAACCAGGAGAAGGGCGTTGTTCAGCACATCTCGAATCTGCAATACTCCTTCACGCGCCAGAAACACCTTCTCTACACATTTACACAAGAGTGGCCACTGGGCGGCATGGATCATCAACTGAGTTACACTGCTCCGATCAGCCTCTATAGTTCTTCTCATCCTGGCGGAGTAGGAGACATACTCATCAATTATCGGTACCAATTGGTTGACAACGACGGGTGGGCAGCCGTTGCTCCTCGCTTGTCAGTGATCTTTCCGACGGGAAGTGTGAAGTCGGAGCTTGGGGCTGGGACAACGGGACTTCAGGTCAATATCCCAGCGAGCAAACATCTCTCGCAGTCGTTCGTCGCTCACCTGAATGCGGGATTCACCTATCTGCCTGACATAAGGGACGAGTGGGGCTCATCGGGCACGACCAAGCATACGCTTATTTCTTACAATGTCGGGGCAAGCGTCATCTGGTTGACAGCGGAAACCTTCAACCTGATGCTTGAATATACGACCAGTTTCTCGGCAGATGTGTTTGAGGATGGAACGAATGAGCGGACAACGGATGCGATCATCAGTCCGGGGTTACGCTGGGCCATCAATTTGAGTTCTCTTCAGATAGTACCGGGAGTCGCGATTCCAATCATGCTGGGGAGAGGCACGGCCAAAACTGGAGTGTTCCTGTATCTTTCCTTCGAGCATCCTTTCTAATCATTTCATCATACGTGATCAAGGCAATGGAAGAGGAACAGAAGAGTACTATTACAGAAGAAGCAGTCTACGA
>JACVXU010000202.1 GCA_015661185.1 Bacteroidota bacterium | reverse complement strand
CGTCGCCACCTGCAAATCGTGAACCAAACGTCCCCTCTCGTGTGAGGGATGCGGGCTGCGAGAGGGGAGCTGAGGGGTGTGTGCTTTTTCGGGAAAGCTTGAGTTGATGCCTGCTTGGATCTCCGTGACCTGCTGTGGACTTAATCAAGGTTCTCTAAGACACGACACTCGGCAATTCCATCGTATCAGTCTTCGCAAGCTCCGAGAGACGATGCTCGAAAACCTCAAACGATTCTGGAATGAACGCCCGCTTCTCGCGCTGGTCCTCATCGCGCTCATCCCGCGTCTCGTCGCGGCCATCTTCTCCAGGGGCTACGGCATGCACGATGATCATTTCGGTCCCGTTGAACAGCCCTTCATCATCATGCAGTATTTCACGTACTGGACCGGCCGTGTAACGCCACATGGGCACAGCATTGTGTATCCCTCGATTCACTATGCGCTCTTCAATCTGTTCGAGGCTTTCGGGATTTATGATCCGCAGACAAAAATGTTGTTCGTACGGTTGCTCCACGCCATCTATTCGTTGCTCGTCGTTGTCTTCGGCTACAAGATCGCCGAGGTCCTCAGCAATCGGGAGACTGCGAGGAAGGCAGGTTTGGTCCTCGCTCTCTTCTGGGTGCTGCCGTTTCTCAGCGTTCGAAACCTCATCGAAGTTGTCTGTATCCCACCCCTGATGGCCGGATTCTACTATGCGTTGACCTCCCGGGAAAACCTGCGCAATGCTTTCACTGCCGGCTTGTGGTTCGGACTGGCGTTCGCGTTTCGCTACCAGACGCTCCTGATCACGGGCACCGTCGGGCTTGTGTTTCTCTTCAGGAAGGAGCACAGAGCGATGATGTGGTGTGCTCTGGGTTTTCTCCTTTCAGCGCTTGTGATTCAGGGGACCGTAGACATCTTTGCATGGGGATATCCGTTTGCTTCTTTCATCGAGTATGTGCGCTACAACGCAACGCACGGAGAAGAGTACACGACGGGCCCGTGGTACAACTATGTGCTGCTGGTACTGGGCGCACTCCTTCCGCCGATGAGCTTTTTCTTCCTGTATGGTTTTCTCAAGAACTGGCGTAAGACCCTTCTCATCGTGGCGCCGGTGCTGGTGTTCTTCATCCTGCATTCCTACTTTCCGAACAAGCAAGAGCGCTTTATTCTCCCCGTTGTCCCGGCAATCCTCTTGCTGGGTATTGTCGGGTGGGAAGAACATGTCAGGGGCTCGCAGTTCTGGCTTCGTCACAAGACTGGCCTGAGGAGACTCTGGATATCGTTCTGGGTGATCAATGTCATTCTGCTCCTTCCATTCTCCACCTTTTACGGCAAGAAATCCAGGGTGGAGGCAATGTACGCGCTCTATGGAAAACCTCTGGGCGGGTTGCTCCTTATTGGAGGGAAGGTTGGTACGTCACAGCCGCCATTCTTCTATACGGGGAAATATCCAGTCACGTTCTATGAGGTCAACGACGAAGACAGACTTGCCGAGGTGAAAGCAGAGCTGGCAACTTCACCGGTCAGAGTCAGCCATGTCGTTTTCTATGGGACTGAGGATCTCGACCGGCGCGTTCAACACATCGAAACCAACTTTGGAATGAAACTCTCGCTCGAAACAAGAACTGATCCGAGCTTTCTTGACGTGGTGTTCTACAGGTTGAACCCGAGGCACAACAAGAACGAGATCAACTTTGTTTACAGCGTTGCCGGCAGGCGATAGCAGGGTGTTGAAAAACTGGTCTTGCAGTGGCGTCAGGAGTTACCTCCTGACGCTAACAGGCCTGGTTTCTCGAATTCGGGCACTGAAGTCTCAGGACGTCCGCCAAACAGCATGGCGGATAAACAAGTCCTGACACCGCCTCTGCTGGATATTGCATGCCTTTTTCAACAACCTGATAGAGGTCAGGGCCTTACCGTGGTTTGAGATCCGGTGGCTAACCCCGCACACCTGTCTCCACCGTGGAATCTTTTCTCCTTGTTGTCGGTTATATAAGCATTGCGGTTCATCAACCGTCCGAGACCGTGACATTTGTCTCTGGAATCCATCTCTCAAGATTCAAGACACATATCAATCACTATAACCTCGATTCCTGAACCGACGGAAGGGATATCAGTATGGGCAACTCAACCACCCCATCGAACAAAGAACTTCACGGCGAATACTTCACTCCGTCTCCCGAATTTGTGGCGCAGGCGAATGTGCCGGACCCTGAAGCAGTTTATACGGAAGCACAGAACGATCTGGAAGGGTACTGGGCTCGTCGGGCAAGAGAACTCGAGTGGTACAGACCCTGGGACAAGGTTCTGGATGATAGCCAGAAGCCGTTCTACAAGTGGTTCGTCGGGGGAAAGACCAATATCGTCCTGAACGCGATCGACAGGCACGTAAAAACATGGCGGAGAAACAAACTTGCCCTCATTTGGGAAGGAGAGAATGGAGAGGTGAAGACATTCTCCTATCACGCCCTTAATCGCGAGATCTGTAAGTTCTCGATCGTGTTGAGGAGCATGGGGATAGTCAAGGGAGATCGAGTTACAATCTATATGCCGCGCATCCCGGAAACGTGGATTGCGATTCTTGCCTGTGCGAAAGTTGGCGCGGTTCATTCTGTCGTCTATGGCGGTTTTTCAGTCGAAGCGCTTCACGGACGCATCGAGGACAGCGATTCGAAGCTCATCATCACGGCAGACGGCGGTTACATGGGTGGAAAAATCGTCGAGCTGAAGAAAATTGTGGACGAAGCATTGACGCGCACGGCGGCGCCCGAAAATGTTGTGGTGGTGAAACGCGTCGGCAATGCGGTGAATATGGAAGCGGGGCGTGACTTCTGGTACCACGAGCTCATGAACCTTCCACTGACAAAAAACGCGGGCAAATGCGAAACGGAAGTGATGGATGCGGAAGATCCATTGTTCATTCTTTATACATCCGGCACTACGGGCAAGCCGAAGGCAGTCTTGCATACACACGGCGGATATCAGGTGGGTGTCTATGCAACCCTCAAAGATGTGTTCGATCTTAAAGAGGAGGATCGCTGGTGGTGCACTGCTGATCCCGGGTGGATCACCGGACACTCCTATATCGTCTACGGTCCGCTTATTGCGGGCGCCACAACCTTCGCTTACGAAGGCGGTCCGACCTATCCGTTCCCGGACCGGTGGTGGTCGCTGATCGCGAAGTACGGTATCTCGGTGTTGTATACGACGCCGACAGCAATTCGCGGCCTGATGAGATTTGGAGAGGCCTGGCCAAATCGGCATGATCTCTCGACGTTGCGGCTGTTGGGAAGCGTTGGTGAACCAATCAATCCCGAAGCGTGGAGATGGTTCCACAAGAATATCGGCAAGGAACGGTGTCCTATTATGGACACCTGGTGGCAGACTGAGACCGGCGCGTTTATGATTACACCGCTGCCGGCGACACCAACGAAGCCTGGCTCGGCGGCGCGGCCTTATCCGGGCGTCGAAGCAGATGTCGTCGACGAACACGGAAAATCGGTGAAGCCCGGTGAGGAAGGATTCCTGGTGATCAAACGGCCCTGGCCGTCAATGATGCGGACAATATACAAGGATCCTGATCGATACGTCGAAACGTATTGGAGCAAATTCCCGGGGATGTACCTTGCCGGAGACTCCGCTCGAAAAGATGAAGATGGATATTTTTGGATCATCGGAAGAGTGGACGACGTGATCAAGGTAAGCGGGTACCGCCTCGGAACGGCGGAGCTCGAATCTGCCTTCGTGAGCCATCCCTCCGTCGCTGAGGCGGCGGTCATTGGACTTCCTCATGAGATCAAGGGCATCGCCATCCACGCATACCTCATCCTCAGGGCCGGACACGAACCAGGTGAGGCGCTGATCGACGAGCTGAGAAAACACGTTGCACACGAAATGGGACCGATTGCGAAACCGGAAAAGATAGAGTTCGTCAAAGCCCTGCCAAAGACACGAAGCGGCAAGATCATGCGACGTGTCTTGAAAGCGCGGGCAATGGGGATGTCCGAAGGCGATCTGTCAACGCTGGAGGAATAGCATTCTGCTTTTCTTGGCGCCTGCTTCGCGGACTTGCTAGACCAAAATATTTGCATCGGAACGGAACTTTTCTTAGTATCGTATGTGTTTTTCTGCGGTGCAGAGGCTTTTCCGAGCATTGGACTTGACTTTTCCGCTGAACGGTGGCCTTTCTGGTTTCCCTCCCGGCCCATGAATGAGCGTCCTACGAGTTGATGCATGAAAAAATCGTTGCTTGACTACACGCTGCGGATTCGACTTCCCATCGTCGTGTTTGTTGCGGCAGTGGCCTTCATCGCTACCTATTTTCTTTCTCGCGCTGAGCGAGATGGGGTGGGGTACGCTCCCCTCCAGCCCGTAGCATTCTCGCACAAGCTTCATGCCGGAACCATGCAGATAGACTGTAAGAACTGCCACACGGGTGTGACCTCCTCGCCGAGCGCGAGTGTTCCTGCTGTCTCGATCTGCATGAACTGCCATACTGTGGCCCGCAAGAACCGGCCTGAGATTATCAAGCTCACGAAATACTATGAAGAAGGCCTTGCCTTGCCGTGGAAGCGGGTGCATAAGGTCCCGGACTTTGCATATTTCAATCACAGCGCTCATGTTAACCGGGGCATCGATTGCGTGAATTGTCATGGTCAGGTCCAGGGCATGGATGTCGTGTCGCAAGTTTCAGAATTCACGATGGCGGCCTGTCTCAACTGCCACAGGAATGCGCCTGAGATTCTGAGCAACCTCCCCGGCATCAAAAAAGGACCGGATTATTGCAGTACCTGTCATCGTTAAGATGGACCGAATGAACAACCCTATGAGCCAGAAATCGAACGAGAAGAGTGTCCCGCGTCCTCCACGCAGGGTGTTTTTCGGCAAACTCCTCACTGCAGTCGGTGGGGGACTTATCGGAGGAAGTCTTCTGGGAAAACTGGTCGGACCGAGGATCCAAGCTACTCAAAAGGAGCATCTGATCAACATCAGTGTCAATCCGCTCGCGGTTCCGAGAACAAAGGAAGGCTCCAAGTCGAATGTCTAACGAATCAAATTTCTGGAAGAGTCTGCGGGAGTTGCACGACAAGGATGCGGTGAGCGATGTGAAGGCCCACGAATTCATGGCCGGGGTCACTGATGACTTCCAGCTTTCCGAACTCTCTGCGATGTCCCGGAAACAGTTTCTCTCGCTTCTGACAGCGTCTGCTTCGTTTGCTGCTGCGGGGTGCAGCAACTATCATGACCGTGGAGAAATCGTCCCGTACAGCAAGAAGCCCGAAGAAGTCACGCCCGGAGTCGCGAACTATTACGCTTCAACATGCAACGGATGCGCCCAGGCGTGCGGAATTCTCGTCAAGACACGAGAAGGGCGACCCATCAAGATCGACGGCAATCCTGACCATCCTGTCAACCGCGGAAAGATATGTTCAACAGGGCAGGCGAGTATTCTCAATCTGTACGATCCATACCGGCTGCGGGCTCCGGAGTTCGGAGCTGCGTCCGGGAAGTCGGGCACGCTCACGTGGAAACAAGCCGACGCTGAAATTATCGCTCATCTTGACAATTGCACACAGAAATCAAAAGAGATTGCTCTTGTCCTTCATTCCGTCCACTCGCCAACAGCGGCAAAAATCCTTGGAGATTTCCGGGTGAAATATCCGACGGCTCGTGTGTACACCTACGATCTGTTCAATGATGCAAACCGTCGTCGTGCATGGGAACTTTGCTATGGCGCGGGCGAGCTTCCTTCGGTCGATTGGCAAAAAGCGAAGATCGTTGTAGCGCTTGAGTCTGATTTCCTTGGAAAAGAGGGAATGACGATTGAACAAATCCGCCGTTTCACGGATGCCCGCGATATCATGAAGACGAAGGACTTCAACCGCTTGTACTCGGTAGAAGGATCGATGAGCCTTACAGGTGCCAATGCCGACTATCGAATGCGGCTGCGGCCTGATGAACAGCTTTCGTTTGTTCTGGCCCTCATCAATGAAATCACTCTTGTCCGCAAGAAGGGGGCATCGAAAGGATCTATCCCGTCTCAGGCGAACGGAATCACCCTCCGGCAGTTCGCAGCCCAATATTCTCTCTCTGTCGAAGTCCTCAAACATCTAGCGGATGACCTCGTTGATAACGCCGGCCGATCCATCGTGGTCGCCGGTGATGTGCTCCCCGTCGAAGCGCACATTGCAGTAAACTATCTGACAGGGTTGTTTGATGAACTAACACAAAATCCTATGTGTGTAATCTGCTCTCGACTGGCACTATCAGAAAAAGTAAAATTAGATTCTGACACCTTAAAAGCAATCGATGTAACAGAATTTATGCGAAAAACAAGACTAAACACAGGAGAAACATATCTCGGGGCGCTTGGATTAGATAAACAAATCGAAGTATTTCCAAATGAATTCAAACAAAAG
>JACVXU010000201.1 GCA_015661185.1 Bacteroidota bacterium | reverse complement strand
GTTTCCCTTGAAGGATAACATCAATGGCGATTGGATCGATGGAAAAGCTTCTGCAACAAAACGAATAAAGGCCAAAAGCTCGGAATCTTTTGAAATTGATCTTCATGTGCCCAATGATGCACCTCCCGTGACCTATGATGTGGTTATGTCCTTGGGATCGCAGAGAATCCACAAATCCTTCCGCGCAGCACTCCCCGTCAGCGTTGATTTGATGATGCCGAATGGAGAGAGGGAGATTCTCTTGGCCACTCTGGAAAACAATACACACGAGACTCAGAATGTTAGCCTGAATCTTACGCCCCACGCAGGTTGGACCGTGAGTGGGCCACTCCAGAGATCGATTGTGCTTCCTGCGAATGCTATCAGACGAGTAACGATACCGATTCGACGAACAGGATATCATTCGGATAACCAACTCTATCCCATACGCGCAAGAGTGGAAAGCGGTCAGTTTCGTTACGAAGTTGAACGCGACTTCTACTCGGCTATAGCCCATTTTACAAAGCTGCAACCGGCTCTTGACGGCACGTGGAGGGGGTGGAACAAGAACAATCCGGTTACCATCGACGACCCAAACCAAATCTGCAGGCTGTTAATGGGCAATCAGCCGTGGAATGGTTTGGCAGATCTCTCAGCTCAAGTGTACGTCATGTATGACAACAACTATCTCTATGTCGGTGCGGACGTCAAAGACGATTCTCTCATCACCCATTGGGATTTCCCAAGAATGAGTTATCCCTGGGACTCGGACTGCATGGAAGTCATACTCGACACCAGAACAACATCTGACCAAGGAGCCGATCCGCCGAGTCCAGGTCTCTACCGGCAACTTTCCATGGCAGAGTATCGGGTTACAGATTTTGGCGCAAATGTCTGGAAAGGAGGCGGCGCGGGTGGACCTCTGCTTCCAAAACCCAATCTTGCGCCGGGGGCTGAGACGTTTTATCGCAGAACGTCCGGGGGTTATGCCATCATGTGTCGCTTCTCGCTCGATCAACTGAACATCGTGGCGAAGCCTGGATACAAACTTGGCTTCGACGTCTCAATAAACGACAACGATGGTTTGAACTACCGGAAGAATCAGCACATCTGGGCTGGTTTCAATCAGAACCAATCATGGTGGGATGTCGGAACGATTGGGGTGTTGATCTTCGGACCGAAGTGACGATCCGTAACAAACGGCGGTTACTTTTTAGAGCCTGCCTTATCGCTTAGGAATGGCCCCCTCCGCTGAATTTTTTGAAGACGATTTCCAGATAATTCCGTTGCCTTCCTTCAAAGAGGTTCCGTTGACGATCCAGAATTTTTTTTGGCTGCGTTGGTCCGTCTGAATCATGAAAAACTCCGCATCTGTCTCTTGGGATCCATCTTGAGGATGATGCGAATTGAACACTAGCTCGTCGGTAACGGTATCTCTTTTGATAAGCACGTGACCGGGACCGCGTACACTAACCTGAATATCGGTTCCATTTTCCTTGAACGGCACGAGCACTACGATGAATTCCACAGGCCGATCCGCAATGGAAATCTGGTCGAATGCAATCCAGGGAATACTCTGCGTCCGGCCCGGAACTCTGTCATCGGTGCTGGCCGCCATTCCTTCTCCTTCCCGAACTTGAACGTCCGTTGGCGAGACAAGGAGTGTAAAGCCAGGGGTTTCCCGGGTGGAGAAACCGTTCCTCGTTTTCGCAAGGTGAAGCGGAGTATGAAGATACCAGCTCAATGTATCGCCGCTGTTCCGGCTCGTGAGTCTGTCGTAGATGACCCAGTACGAGGGTTTCACAAACACAATATTTCGTCGATGCTGCACACCTTTAAACTTGTAACCATCATGCTCGCCGCCGAGGTAATCGATAGTCCCGGATGAGTACCATGTCATCTCCTTCCCGGTTGTGGGTTCGCGTTCCACGTTCAGGCCGTTGACAACCACCATATTATGGGCCTTGGAGGATTTGTACCACGGAATGTAAAGCGGGTCGTCATACGTCAGGCCTATTCCCGCATCGACCGCGAGCGCGCGTCCGTTCGCATAGACCTCGAAATCGAGCATGTCCTGGTGGGTGTGAGAGCCGTTCCATTTTCCATAATTAATGGTCATGGTGAGCGCATCACGACTCCAGTCAGTCCGCATAACCGTGAATCCGGAAGCCGCCATATTGCGGGAGGTATAAGACGGCAAGATGGGCTGGGCCACCGGGACGGAGAGACCGAACAAACTCTTTAGCACTCCATACACTTCCGGTTTTTCGTAGAAAGTGGCCGCGTCCTGCAACAGAAAGGCCGGAAAGAGTCCGCGGTGGCTGTCGTTGATGGCGGGAACTTCACCCGTCGGAGCGAGCATGGTGATCCACCAGTCAATCGTCCTCGACATTCGACGCCGGATTTCATCCGCGAAATTGTTCTCGAGATGATGTTCCTTGAGCAGGTAATACAGATTTCGGTACGCGACGTAGGTCGCTTGCGTGTAGTTGCGGGGAGCCCGCTCGGAATGGCCTCCATCTTCAAAAAAATCCTGTTCCAGATGCTCTTTCAATCGCTGGAGGCCCAGTTGAAGCCAGCTCTGCGATTCGCGAAACTCAGGGAAGGTGAGCGCGATTTGTGTCAGCATATAAGAACCGTGAATTTGCCAGTTCCCGGATCGGTAGCCTTCCCACTGCTGCAACTCATAGAGCCAGCGTGCCGCGCCGAGCATCGTTTTCAGCATCTTCTCATGCGTCGACCAACCCCTGCGTGAATACGGGAGAGTGTAGTACTCAATGAAGATGCGGTTGCGGACACCGAGCCCAAGCTCATAATAGACGACATCAAAATCGGGGATACTGCGGTCAATGTTGTTCCGTTGGTCGTACCATTGTTGAAACATATCATCGAACGCGGCGGCATACCGTTCGTCTCCGGTGATCACAGAAGCTGCATTCAACGGGCGGGACCAGATCCAGTAGTGAAACCCATACTTTCCGGATTGTCCCACGTTTCGATTGAAATCGATCGAAGGTCCAAACTCAAGCACCACATCTCCCCACGCTGGGATCCTGTGATCCAGCAGCATTGTGGCACGCCGCAGAATTGTGTCGCGTTCTTCGGGATATTGCCGGACATAAGTTCGAAGGGAATCATAGTCCATCAGCCTCTCTGTATCGATCAACATATGGTATGTCTGACTGATATATCTCGGCTTGCGATTCGAGTCCCAATATCGGGCCCATGCCTCGTACGCCGACCGATAATCCCCGCTGCCGGCTGCAGCGCGTACTTTGCCGAGAGGTTTTGCGGAGAGATTCATAGCTGAAAATAAACTCAAATCTGTAATCGACTTGATGGCCTGCGCAAGATAGGTTGAATCGTTTATCCGCGATCTGGGGTTGAGTGAGAGTTGTGCATGGAGGGCATGGAATGAAAAAACCGCTCCAAGGATGAGGAGAGAACGCAATGCTCTTGAAGCACGGGCCGGGTTCATGTAGAGTTCCATTGGGGGCAATGATATTGAACTTTCGATAGAAAAACCATCTTTTGCAAGGATGGTGCTGGCTCGAGCCATTACCCAAGGATGGGTGTGAACCGGCTTTGGTGTACGCCACCGTCAACCGGGGGTTGGGACTTCATCGCAGCGCCTTTTCGATCGTTTCTGACAATCTTTTAGCGAATTTGAATTCGCGTTTTGGTACTTTCTAGAGGGTTTCGATTCATCTCATCAATACCAGACCAACCAAATGCTTGTCAATCATGATGCGCTCCATAAGCATGTCGTTGTGAGCACGGGGGGAGGCAGCCTTGCTCTCCGGATTCAGTACGGAGGAAAATGTGTCGTCGATCAGGTCTTCGTGCGGGGGAGGCAGGTTCTGTCAGAATCTCAAAATGTTTTCACAGGAGTCGACATCGGAGGGACACGGCTTGCAGCGATCAGTTGTTTTGAGGATCCAGCAATCTCAGTCGGGAAGGAAGCTGTAACGATTTCGGGCATACGGTTCGGCAACGAGACTCTTCAGGCCGAAGAAAAATGGGTCTTCACGGGATCAGAAGAACGCATCCGGTGGAGCATTGAACGGATCTATCGCGGAGATGGAGTTGCAGACGAGGTTTTGCTTCCGCTCTGGACCTTTCCTTCCATGTCGACCTGGACTGCTGCGATACTTGGGACCGGAGGTGTCGCCTGGTTCAGGCTCTTCGATACGGTACGTGCGACCTACGCTGTCCATACGGACTCAGTAACCTTCTGGAATGCCGACAGCGGATCGAGTTTGCGCATTATGGCGCGTCCTCAACAAGGACAGCATGTCGCGGTGAGGTTCAGCCGCCTGCCTGGAGATCAAGTGTGCTGCAGTTTCGCCGTCACTCATCGCGAGCTTGTCCCGCGTTATGATCCTGAGTTTCATCGACGGAGATATTTGACGGACGGAGAAGATGTATGGAGCCCCGAGCCGCTCTCAGGAAACGTCAGCGTCGAATACGAATTGACGGCCATCGATTACAACGCAGAGTACGACAGGGGAACAATCAAGCACTTCGACAAGAAGGCAATGGGGACGCTGATGAATACGGTCGCACGGATTGGTGTGATCGACCGGAACTTGCACGGATCGAATAGCTGGCGTACTCCGTTTGGCCCTGTCTGTCTGCACGAACAGTTCATCGCCCAGATCGGACTCGCTCTGGATGGCGACGAGTATCTGAAGTCGTACAAACAGACGCTGGATTATTATCGGGATCATGCAATCGGGCCGGAAGGGAGAGTCAAGGCGCGGTGGGCCTACACGTGTGAAGACGCCATGCCGGGCACATGCGATGCGCTCGGGTTCTACGAGGCGCAATGGGGGTACCTGCTCGACTCCAATTGCGACTACGTAACGAATGTCGCTGAGCTGTTTGACCTTACCGGTGACATCGACTGGGTACGCGGGCAGAAGGAAGCGTGTGAGCGGGCGCTCGGGTTTCTGTTGAAGCGGGACACCGACGGGGACGGCCTGGTCGAGATGATGACCGACAATCATACGCAACAGCGAGGAAGCGACTGGATCGATGTCATCTGGGCTTCTCACAGGAACGCGTTCGTTAACGCCAAGCTTTACTATGCCCTTACCCTCTGGTCCGAAGTGGAAGAACTCCTCGGAGATTCATCCCGCGCTGCCGCGTATCGCGATTTCTCGAGGGGTTTGAAGGAAAAATTCAATGCGACAACTGATAAAGGCGGCTTCTGGGACCCCGAGAATCGATGGTATGTCTACTGGCTTGACAAGGACAATTCTGTGCATGGCAACAATCTTGTGATACCGGTGAACTTCATGGCAATTGCCTACGGTATCTGCGACAATCAGGAGAGACGCTCTGCAATTCTGGACCGTATCGAAGCCGAAATGAAGAAGGAAAACCTTTTCGCCTGGCCTCTTTGCATGTTCTCGTTTGCCCGTGGAGAGGGGATGGAGTTCCAATACCCGTTTCCGAACTACGAAAACGGCGACATCTTTCTGGCATGGGGTGAGGTTGGTGTGCGGGCCTATGCTTCGTATGACCCGAGCATTGCCGTCAAGTACATTGACCGCCTTCTTGCAAGGTACAGTGAGGACGGTCTTGCCTTCCAGAGGTACTCAAGGTTAACACAGAAAGGTCTTGGAGACGATATCCTTGCAAATAATTGTCTGACGATTGTCGGTCTTTTCAGAAACATCTATGGGATTCGGCCGAAGTACAACCGCCTCTATCTGGAGCCTCATAGCACGAAAGAGCTCGATGGGACGATCGTGAATTACAGGAGGAGAGGACATTCTTACGCCATTCATTTGCAAAGTGACGGGTGTGAAGTATCGATTCGGTCGTTTACCCTGCGTTCGTCTGGGCCTTTTGCGGTGAACGAGGAGGATGGGAAGCTGGAATATTTTCATGGAAGCTCCAATCGGCCTTCAATGATGCTGCAGATCGGGCAGAGAGATTCAGTGTATCTGACAATTGAGGAATGGGGGGGAAAGGACGGAAAAAGACTGAGGTGGAGCGAGCGATGTTCCTCAGCTGGTTCACAGATAGCCCATCGCATCTTTGATCTTACGCCGGGCAGGGAATATGAAATTCTTCACGATGGTGTCGTCGATCGTTTTCTGAAAACTGACGGCAGAGGAGAGATGGATTTTGAGACCAGAGGGGAACATGATGCAGCGAAACACTTCGAAATACGGATGCTCCATCGTCGAGAATGAAGTCAGTGGCGGGAACAAATGTTAGCCACGATGCTGCCATCGTAAAGTTCCAGGATGAAGGCGAAGTCACTGCTTTTTGGCCTGACCAAAGAACAGAATCCTCACACGGTGTTCATCAAAAAGGAAAGGAGTCGTCTGTGAAACTGACGTCACTGATTATTGCCGCTTCGATGCTCGCCGCTGCACTTTCATCATGCACTTCGGACCGGACCATACGTTCTGA
>JACVXU010000035.1 GCA_015661185.1 Bacteroidota bacterium | reverse complement strand
ATCAGGAGCAGAGCTCCTGATGAGCGATGGTCGCATCTCGTGCCGAACAGGCGTTGTTTTTCCTATCCCATGCTGATCGTGAGCTCTGCTCACGATCCTTCTGAGCCGCCCTATGTCTGGATGGAGAGTCACCCCAGATGTGAATCTGTACTTCGCAACGACGACAGTTGTCAGGTGGAGGCCTGTTTTTAGTTCGCCCGCCTACTGCAACATCCTTATTGATGGCCTGAAGCATTGCATCACCAACAAAGAGTTGCATCTTCACGCCTATGTCGTCATGCCCACTCACGCTCATTACATCATGTCCACGGATGAGGGGAAGAACTTGTCCAACGTTATGAGAGATTTCAACACCCACACCTCGAGAGAGATTACTGCGCTGCTATTGACGGAGAGGAAGAGTTCGACGGTGCGAACCTTCTGCGAAGCGGCGATGGAGGACGACCGCGGTAATAGATTCAAGGTGTGGCAAAGAGGTTTTCACCCAATTGCCATTGAATCAGATCGGTTCTATGAGGAGAAGCTGGACTACATACACAACAATCCCGTAACCGCCGGTTTGGTGGAAGCACCTGAGCAATGGGAGTACTCCAGTGCGAGAAATTACATACTGGGTGATCATTCTATGATCCAGATTGAGTTCTTGCTTTGAGTCGTCAGGAGCAGAGCTCCTGACAGGCGGCGTTTTACCACTTCTCCTTCGCTGTTGATGATCTCTGCGCACCAACCGCAATCGCTGCAGGGCAACCTCTCCACTCTTATGCGTCAGGAGCAGAGCTCCTGACGATCGGGTCGTTTTTCTCCTTCCCGATGCTGTTCGTGAGCTCTGCTCACGAACTCAGAATCCCCTAACCGCCTGGCTACACATTGGCTCGGTACCCCTTTGCACTCTCTTTCACCTGGAATCCGATCTGCCTCCTCGGCTTCTCGAGTGGCACCATCAATCTCTTGATCGCTTCGAACAAGGTCTGCAGATTGATGTCATGATGCTCGACTCTGCGTTCGAGTTCCTGCAATTTCCGAGTGAGTTCCCTGTTGGCCCTGAATGTTCTCCGAAGTTGTACGAATGCTCGCACCACATAGACGCCCAATTGCACGGCCCTCCTGCTGTTCAGAACATTCGCAGCCATGATGGCACCATGCTCCGTGAAAACGCAAGGGAGTTTACGTCTGCCTCCGTGGCGCTTTCTTGATGTCGCAATTTGCGACATCAAGCCACCATACTCCTTCGATGTAAGTCGGAACATGAAGTCCTGTGGAAATCGATCGATGTTGCGTTTGATTTGCTCGTTGAGACGACGCGTCGTCACGCCGTACACTTCTGCAAGGTCGCTGTCCAGAATCACTTTCTCGCCTCTCATTTCAAGAATAAGAGATCTGTCAGGTCTGACGTTTTTGTGCTACGACGACAAGGATTCCCAGCCTCGTTTCGAAAGATTCCGGTAGATCACCCAGAAGGAAATCACAGCGACAAAGAGAAAGACCGAGCCGAGCAGGTATTCACCGAAGATCATCTTCCCCAAACCGAAGAGCGTCATGTAGATCATCAGACAGCCGAATGCCCAGTTGGAAAGATTGAAGAGATCATCATGCTGCGGAACTACGTCCTGGACTTTGGCAGCGATCGGCCCCCACATCCTCGCTGAAGGCCTCACCGTTCGGTAGAACGAGATCAGAATCTCGTCGGGTTCCGGCTTCGTGAGATACGTGACTGCCAACCATACAACGGTTGTTACTCCTGTCGTAATCAGCACAAGGTAGGCGAAGTCGAAGGCGTTGCTGCTGGTCATACCGAATCCGAACTCCAGCACCAGTGAGATAATGAACGCGGACAGCATTGCCGAGACCTCGCTCCACGCGTTGATCCTCCACCAGAACCACCGAAGGATGTAGACAAGCCCCGTTCCCGCCCCGAGCGCCATCAAGAACTGCCATGCTTGCGCAATCGATTCCATATAGAACGAGACGATGGCAGAACAGATCATCAGAACAACCGTCGTCAATTGGGAGACCGTCACATAGTGTTTCTCTGTTTCATTCTTTTTGATGAAGCGTCTGTAGACGTCGCTGACGAGGTACGACGCCCCCCAGTTGAACTGTGTGCCAATCGTTGACATATACGCCGCCGCGAAGGCCGCGATCATCAATCCTCGCAATGACACCGGCAGGTCGAGCATCATGATTCGGATGTAGCCCGACTCGGGGTCCTGCGCGAAGGCAGGATCGTTCTGAAACCTCACCATCGCGACCAATGCCACGAGGATCCACGGCCAGGGACGTATGGCATAGTGAGCGATGTTGAACCAAAGCGTTGCGAGGATGGAGTGCTTCTCGTTCTTCGCCGAAAAGATTCGTTGTGCGATATATCCACCGCCTCCTGGTTCCGCACCGGGATACCACGTCGCCCACCAGTTCACCGCAATATAGACGAAGAACGTTAACATCGGCATCCAGAGCGAATTCAAATCGGGCGTGAACGACATCACCGAGCCGGTCGCTCCCGTTCCGGCATTTCTCGCCTGGTCAATTTGCAGCAACCCTTCTTTCAATCCGGACATTCCGCCGACTGCCTCAACCGCGAACACAGCCAGAGCGATGACCATCCCCATCTTCAGGACAAATTGGAACAAATCCATCACCAGCACACCCCAGAGGCCGGAGAGTGTCGAGATGGATGCTGTCAGGACCATAATTCCGATAAGAATAGCAATGGCGTAGATCTTCTCAACACCCAGTACCAATGTGAGGATATTGATCATGGCCAGATTCACCCATCCCATGATGATGAGGTTGATCGGCAGGCCGAGGTACAGTGCCCGAAATCCGCGAAGGAAGGCTGCAGGTTTGCCGGAGTATCTGATTTCAGCGAACTCGACGTCCGTCAGAATCCCCGCCCTGCGCCATAGCTTTGCATAGAAGAAAACCGTGAGCATGCCGCTGAACACCATGCTCCACCAGATCCAATTTCCGGCAATTCCATTTCGCGCAACCAGACCGGTGACCGCCAGCGGCGTGTCGGCAGCGAACGTCGTGGCGACCATCGAAGTGCCGGCAAGCCACCACGTGACATTTCTGCCCGAGATGAAGTAGTCGTTGACGCTGCTCGTTGCCTTTTTCCGATAGTAGAATCCTATCGCAAGATTGAAGGCAAAGTATGCGACGATAATAATCCAGTCGAGAAGAGTAAGCTGCATGCAAGCCTCCGGAAGTACCTGTTGCGGGGTGGATTGACTCATCGAGCCTCGGGTCATCGAGCCTTTACACGACTGACCCGACACTCTTCAGTGCTTCAGCAGCACACCTATCTGCTCCGTCAACTCGTTCACCAATTCATCACCATTGTTGAAACCCACGTGCTTGAACTGAATCTTTCCGTTCCTGTCGATGACGTACATGGTTGGAATACCTTCCATCTCATATTTCTCTGCGAGAATGGGACCTTCGTCATAGACAACAGGAATGGAGCACTTCAGTCCGGCCATGAGTTTCTTGACGAGTGAATCACGAGTTGCACTGGTTTCGGTTTCAGAGGTGTTGACCGCGAGGAATGACACATTTCTGTAGTATTGGAAGCCCTCAAAGACCTTTTGAAGTTGCGGGAGCAATGACCGGGAGGGCCCGCTCCATGTGGACCAGAATGCAAGCACGGCTACTTTGCCGCGGAAGTCGTTGAGATTAACCGTCGCACCGTGAGCATCCTTCAATGCGAAATCCGGGGCCGGCTTGTTGATGCCATTCCTAAGAAGCATCGCCTCTGCCGCCGATCGTGCGTCTTTTACCGTCTTGTCATAGCCCGTCAAGGATCCGTGCACTTTGGCAAATGCCACTTTGAGTTTCTCGACGGCCTTGAGATTCGCTTTTCCCTTTTGAATGCATTCCAGTCCTGTGTCGACTGCCTTCTGATACTTCCCATTCGTGACGTACGCATCAATCACATTGTAATTGATGAGCGGGTCATCCCCTTTCGACAATGCAAACGCTTCAACGAAATCGGTCTCAGCCTCTGCCTTCTTCCCCATCTTGGAGAGGGCCAATCCGCGCGCATTCAGAAGTGAAGCGAGTGTGTTGACATTCGACTTCCTCCACTCTTCAACCGCAACATTGAGTGGCTTTGCATGCTCATCCTGCTTTCGGACGCGAGTAATACCGTCTGTGACCCAAGCAGCGGCAGTGTCAAGTCCGGTCCCTTTCTCGATGTTCGGAGATGCGATGGTCCTGAAGAGATCAGCATCCAGCTTTAGTGCCGACATCAGAACCGCGTATGCCTTGTCGTACTGACGCGCCTGGACATAGAGCATCAAGAGCTGACGTTTCGCGGCGAGGAGCTCTTCTTCTCTGACCGAGAACTCAGCGATGTAGCGCTCGAGAAGTGCAATCTTCTTCGCCGGCACATGCTCGAGGGAAATCTCCTTCGAGACTCCTGATGCTGCGACTTTCCCTCTGGGATTTTCGGCAATCAGCAGCTTGCGAAGTGAATCAGCTTTTTTCTCCTCCCCAACCTCATCAAGCCAGATCAGAAGCATAGGGAGAGCTTCCTCGTTCGTACGGAAGAGCCGGAGAGCTTCCCGCAGTTCCTTCCTGACCCGCGCCTTGGCAGCATTCGACGAGACCGGATTCACTTCGAGATACCAGGCAAGGTTCGCGGCGGAGTAGTTCTCAGGGAACAACTTTCGCTCCAGGGTGATCGCTGCCTTGGCAGCTTTGACGTCCTTCTGAAACCCGAATCCCGAATTGCCTCCTGACGCAAGGACCGCCCCGCGCCAGTAGTGACTTGCCTTCAGTGGTTTTCCGTCGGACCCGAGTACCATCGCCCCCCACCCTTTGCCGACATTGTCGTCTTTCAAATTTCCCGAAACGAACTGGTGCAGCAGAAAGCGCGCGTCTTTCTGAGGGAGTGAAAACGATGCCTTCCACGTTTTCCCGGATCTTGTCATCGGTGTCTCAATCAGGACGGGCACTGTGCCCACTTCGCGGAGAATCAGAGTTTGCAGCGTCAGCCCTGCAGGCCTCCGAATGGCTGCATTGGGCGCCGCGGCATTGTATGTCAACGTGATGATATCACCAGTTTTCGGATTCTGAGGCGTCCAAGAAGCGACCTGAGCCCTTGCAGAATCGGAACAGCAGACGAACAGCACTAATACAGCCACAACGGACAGCAACTGAACCACCCGCATACATTCCATCTCCTTCAATAGTTAAAAATCAACAACGCCCCTGTCTTTCTACCTCAGAAACGTATTCTCCCTCGACAGGCATCGGCTGCTGGATGACAAATGTAAGAACATCGATGCGAGCATTCAAGCGGTATTTGAGACAGGAGTGCCTCTTCACAGCTCACCGCATCACGGCTTCTTTCGGACTTTCACCTGCAATTTTTCACTTGAAGTGTCCTTCATTTTGCAATACCATGATTTACTTCGAGTTTGGCCAAGAAACTCTCTTGCCCCGAGTCGACCACCAACCTTATAGGAGGTTTCATGAAGAACACTTCACGAGTTCTCATCTTTTTCTTTTTGGGGATCAGTTTCACTGTATCCGTTCTCGCACAGCGCTTTGGCCCACAGACCCTCGGACCAACCTTCCCCACGGACGATCAGGTCGCCAAGAGCATCTACAAGGAAGCGATGGATTCATCCCGTCTGCCGGTGTATGCACACGAGCTTCTTGATGTGATCGGGCCTCGCCTCATCGGCTCTCCCAGCATGATCAAGGCAAACAACTGGCTTGTCGCGAAATATCAGGGATTGGGAATCGAAGCGAAGAATGAAAAATACGGAGAATGGCGGGGCTGGGATCGGGGCATCACCCACATCGATCTGTTGCAGCCCAGAGTCCGAACTCTTGAAGGCACCATGCTTTCCTGGAGTCCCGCGACGAAAAAGGGAGGCGTCACAGCAGGCCTGATCGTCATTGCGGATGTCCCAGATTCTGTCGAATTCCAGAAGTGGCTCCCCGCCGTCAAGGGGAAGTTCGTGCTGATCTCTCAGCCTCAGCCAACGGGAAGACCGGACAAGGTGTGGGAGGAATTCGGGACAAAAGAGTCGTTCGATAGCCTGAAAGCGCTTCGCACGAAAATGACCGAGGATTGGCAAAAGCGCCTCCGGAAAACCGGATTCAGGCGGGATACGCTCGCGTTCATTCTTGAGCAGGCCGGCGCCGTCGGCGTCTTCTCTTCGGATTGGTCAAGTGGATGGGGTGTCTATCGTGTTTTCGGAACCACCAATGAGAAGATTCCCGTGGTTGCCCTCAGCCTGGAAGACTATAATCTCCTGTATCGACTTATTGAGTACGGGGACAATCCGGTCATCCGGGTAGAAACCGAGTCGAAGTTCCTCGGCGCGGCTCCTGCGTTCAATACAATCGGCATGATCAAAGGGACCGAGAAACCGGATGAGTATGTGATTCTTTCGGCTCACCTCGATTCCTGGGAGGCATCCTCCGGCGCGACGGACAACGGAACCGGAACCATCTTGATGTTGGAGACTATGCGGATTCTGAAGAAGTATTATCCGAATCCGAAGCGGACAATCATCGCCGGGCACTGGGGAAGTGAAGAACAGGGCCTGAACGGTTCCCGAGCGTATGTCATGGACCATCCCGAAATCGTCGCCAAGACTCAAGCTGTCTTTAATCAGGACAACGGAACGGGAAGAATCCAGAACCTTGGTGCAGGTGGATTTATCAATGCGGGCGAACACATCGGGCGATGGTTGTCAAGAGTCCCAGACAATCTCACACGCGATCTGAAAGTTTCCTTCCCCGGGATGCCGGGTGGCGGTGGCAGCGACCACGCCTCCTTTGTGGCTGCCGGTGCGCCGGCATTCGGACTCGGATCGAATTCCTGGGACTACTTCGCCTACACGTGGCACACCAATCGTGACACGTACGACAAGCTTGTTTTCGACGACATGAAGAACAATGCCGCGCTGACTGCTTCCCTTGTTTACCAGGCGAGTGAAGATCCAACCTTCGTCAATCGCGACAGGCGTGCCTTGCCGGTAAACCAGCGGACGGGACAGCCGATGCCGTGGCCGCGGGTGACCGAGCCTGAACGAGCCGGACAGTTGAAGAAGTGAGATCCAGAATCGGCGGGCCGAATGACATTCGGTTCACCATTGCATAAACAAAGCGCCCGGCAAGTTGCCGGGCGCTTCTGTTTCGGTCAGGCTTCGGAGGCTTAGTCGGTTCAATTATCCCGCCCCAGCGAGATCATTGCCCGCAGGAACTTGTAGCCCGCTATGTAGTCTCCCGATTCCATCTGGATGCTCCTCGCTCCCACCCTCTTCACTCCCGGCACCGACACCGCATTGTCTGCCTGTGAGGTGCGGAGATAGGACAGTTCGAAAACATACGGGCCAGAAAGCTTGTACACCTTTGCATCCTTCCTTTTCTCGATCGCCGATTTGGCCTGCTGGCGTATCAACGTGCGCGCACTCTCAAAGGGCATGTGCTTGGCCGCAACCCGCCCGATTGCCTCCTTCACCTGCGCTGTCAGCACTTTGTCACCGAGAATCTCCTTCGCCTGCCCGCAAACCGCCTTGTCACCTGAGACCATGACGACCGGCACGTTGAAGTATCCGGCTACAAGGGCGTTGATCCCCAACTCCGGCATCTCAATTCCGTTGATCTTGATCGAGTAAACGGTTGCGCTTGAGATGGTATGGTCGAGCGTCGCGTCTGCCGAACCTGCTTTCGCGTGGTAGCCAATAAACAACACGGCATCGAATGATGCGTCAATTCCCTCCATCATCCCCATCGGCTTGGGGGAGCCGGAAATGAGCGACGCCGCGGGATGCAGATCGCCGGCAATGATATTCCTCATGTCTCCATGAGAATCGTTGACGACGATTTCGGTCGCTCCTGCATCAATCGCCCCGAGGATCGCGGCATTGACGTCTTCCGTCATCCATCGCCGCGCCATCCCATAGTCACCTCCGGCAACCGTGGTTTGATCTGTGTGAACGACGCCGGTGATTCCCTCCATATCAACCGACAGGTACACTTTGATCTTCTGGGAAACAGAAATGCTAACGACCAGAAGAGCTGTGACACAGACAGCGATTAGTCGTGTCGTCGTTTTCGATATCATGGCATTCCCTTCCTTGTCAAGTGAGCTGAACTGGCGGGCATCTACTTTACCTCCCGGTCGGCCAGCGACAATAAATAGACTGCAAACGACACCAGCCAATGCTCGCCTTCATCGTTCCCGCTTGCCACGTGGGCAAGCCCATCCTTGGCATGCGTTTCAGCCGACTTGATGAGCCGGTTCCTTGCCGGATCATTGAGTGGCAATGCAGATGCAATGCCAATGTTGACAACGTGGTCCGGCTTGTTGGGGTACTCTCTTGAGATGCACCGAAGCGCCACGTTCGCGAAATTTGACGCAACAACTTCGGGATAGGCACCCGAAATCACAAGCGAAATCTATCGTATACCCCAGTCAAAAGCAATACTGGCTCGATTCATTAGTATCGGCAGTATCAGAATTGTCATTGAATTCTTCTTTGATTATCATGTCCACGACATCACGTTCACATCCCCACTCCATGTATCCCGACCTCTCATCGCAGTAGTGAAACGCGTGGGGATCACCTATAGCAAAGAGGTGCTCCTTGAAAACAACAACCGTTATACTGGTGATACTCATGGTCACGATGATGCTTCCCGCCTCCGCCCAACGTCAAGTCAAAGTCACAGGACTTCGATGCGAATATCGGACTGATCCACTGAGTGTGGATGCTGAGAAACCGCGATTGAGCTGGATCATAGAATCGAAAGAACGCGGAGTGACGCAGACTGCATATGAACTACTCGTGTCGAGCAGTATGGAGTTGCTCGATCAGGACAAGGGCGATCTGTGGGAGAGTGGAAAGGTCTCGAGCGATCAATCGATCCAAATAGTCTATGAAGGACAGCCGCTCCGCGCACGGACGACCTGTTACTGGAAAGTGCGCACGTGGGACAACCACGGGCATACGTCCGCGTACTCCAAACCTTCGACGTGGAGGATGGGGCTGCTTTCCAGATCGGACTGGAAAGCACAATGGATCGGGCTCAACGGGGATACTTCACGCGATTTGCGCCCCTCTCCATATGTCAGGAAAGAATTTAGCCTGAACAAACCAATTCACCGGGCGCACGTCTACCTTACTGCCCGAGGGATGTTCATTGCAAGCGTTAACGGGAGGCGCATCGGGAATGACGTCCTTTCGCCTGAATGGACCGACTACCGCAAGCGCATTCAGTACATGACCTACGATGTGACAAATCGGGTGAAGGAGGGAAAGAACTGTCTCGGGGTTACCATCGGCGATGGATGGTACAGAGGGTACGTCGGATTCGGCAAGCTCCCGAACAACTACGGCGACCAGACGAGCGCACTTGTGCAGCTTCATCTCGAATTCGCAGACGGCACTGAGCAGATCATCTGCTCCGACACGAGTTGGAAAGGCGCATTCGGGCCTCTCTCCTACTCCGACCTTCTGATGGGAGAGCGCTACGATGCCCGGTTGGAAGCGAAGGGATGGAACACTCCAGGCTTCAACGACAGCCAATGGCAGTCCGTTCAGGTGATGCCGGAAACCCAAGCACAACTCGTTGCGCTTCCGACGGAGCCAGTCCGCGTGACACACATCCTGAAACCGAAGAAAGTCACGGAGCCAAAAAAGGGGACCTATGTGTTCGATCTTGGACAGAACATAGCCGGTTTCTGTCTGCTGAAGGTTCGAGGTCCTGGCGGCACCGAAGTGACCTTGCGTCATGCCGAGGTATTGAATCCTGACGGAACGATCTATACGGAAAACTTGCGCAGGGCAAAAGCGACGGATGTGTACATCCTCGAAGGCGGCCGGGAAGAAGTCTTTGAGCCCCAGTTCACGTTCCACGGATTCCGCTACGTGGAGGTAACCGGCTACCCCGGCAAGCCGCTGCTGGATGCAATCCGGGGGTGTGTCGTCAGCACAGATCTCCCCTCTGCCGGCACCTTTACATGCTCGGATCGTACGGTGAATCAACTCCAAAGCAATATTCTGTGGAGCCAGCGTGGCAACTTCATCAGCGTGCCGACGGATTGTCCGCAGCGCGATGAGCGCCTCGGCTGGATGGGAGATGCCCAGATTTTCCTTCGGACGGCCGCGTTCAACATGGATGTATCTTCATTCATGACCAAATGGATGTCCGATGTTGAGGATGCACAGGCCCCCGACGGCGCCTTCATGGACACATCGCCGTTCATCGACAAGAACGGGACCTTCGGCGCTCCCGGTTGGGGAGACGCGGGCATCATCGTTCCGTGGAATGTCTATCGCTGCTACGGGGACACGCGGATTATCGACCGGCACTACGATGCGATGACCCGATGGATGCGATACCTCGCGGAGGCGAACCCAGACTTCCTGCGCAAGAACAGACTTAACAATAACTATGGCGACTGGCTCTCCATCAACGCAGAAACGCCGAAAGACCTTCTGGCTACCGCCTTCTGGGCCTACGACGCGAAGCTGATGTCGGACATGGCAAGAGCCATCGGGCGAACGGCACATCATCAATCCTTTCTCGCACTCTTCGATTCCGTCAAATCGGCATTTCAGAGAGCGTATGTTTCAGCAGATGGCCATTTGCTCGCCGAGACTCAGACCGGCTATGTCCTTGCGCTTGCGTTCGATTTGATGCCTGACAATCTACGCAAACGCGGAGCGCAGTTACTCGCCGATGATATCAAGAAACGAGACGGCCATCTCTCGACGGGTTTTATCGGTGTGAAGTACCTGAATCCGGTCTTGTCTGAGAATGGCTACCTCGATGTTGCGTACCAGCTTCTCTTTAACAAGACGTTTCCATCGTGGGGATATCCAATTCAGAATGGAGCGACGACAATTTGGGAACGATGGGATGGCTGGACGAAGGAGAAGGGATTTCAGGATGCAGGCATGAACTCGTTTAACCACTATTCGATGGGATCCGTCGGAGAATGGCTTTATCGGTATGTCGGTGGCATCGACCTCGATCCCGACGCAGTTGCATACAAAAAGATCGTCATACGCCCGCGTCCGAACCGCGGATTGAAGTTCGCGAACACCGAATACTTTTCAATCCATGGATTAATCAAGACCAACTGGAGACAGGAGTCGGGGAAAATCAAACTCGACGTGATCATACCGCCCAACACGACAGCTCTCGTCTATCTGCCGACATCTGATCCGAAATCGGTTCGTGAAGGAGGGAAAACGAAGTTATCAGAAGTCAAGTATGTGCGACAAGAAGCGGGGTGTGCGGTTTTCGAGGTGGGGTCTGGGACCTACAAGTTCGAGAGCGCGTGGGAATAGCTTCAAGACTTCTCTTCAGGACAGAGACGACGCGGACTTCCGGGGGGATTAGTCTCGTGGCGCAGGGAGCTGTTTTTTTTGGCCATGCAGCATGTTGAAGAACAGAAGAACAATAGACACATACGATGCAATCTGTGAATGGTCAATCACCCTCTCCACGATGATGCGCTGGATAGTCAAGCACGTAGCTCAGCGGCGGCGACGAGTGTCCGCTATCTTTGCACAAGGATTGTAGTCGGAACGGATTTCGGCGCCCGGAAGACGGCGCCGAATCCACTCAGTATGCGGGGTCTAGAAAAAGCTTCCGATCGCTAACCCGATCAGGCCTCCAATAACAGCACCCGCCACAGCCCCAATTACCATGCCTCCGGGACCTGCGAGCGTACCGATGATCGCGCCTACCTCCGCTGTAGCTTTCGCTGCAACCATAGCGGCACCTAGAGCGGCAGCTGTTCCCAACGCGGCTCCGGACACCGCTCCTCCTGCTGCACCTGCTTTTTGTGCTGTATTCATGATGGATCCACCTCCATAGATAGAGATTTGACGGACTGTAACTCTCCCCCCGTTTGAACTCAGAGAACAAGGGAGTGCACGCCACGTGCAGCAGTTCCAGTACGTCGGGAATCGTTGATTAGGTAGAGCAAAAGCTTTGTTTGATTGATACTGGTCAGTCATTAATCAGCCGGTGGCTGATGAGTCGAGCTTACGACATTCAGAAAGGAGGTGCGGCCTTATTTCAAGGGTCTTGCTGAACAACGCCATCAGGTGCATCGGAGTTCCGCCGAACGGAGGGACAGACAAGGGGGGCAGCGGTCAACGGCCAGCTAACCGGTCAACTATCGCCCGGTGCCGTCAAATCAAGGTTTGTTGCTCTAATGGAAAAACGGGGTTCATGAATTCCAGACTTTATGTTCCCGAGGGACAGCTGTGATCGCACGCCGCATCCGGGATTCTGCAGAGGACCGCTAGGGACTAACCTGCTTTTTGATCGTGGACAAAACTTGGTCGAGTGTGCGCCTCCGGTTTCATCGATCTTGTATAAGCCATAGTAGGTCCCGTCGATTCTGCTGCTGCCAATCAATGAAAAAATGGACTTGCCTGATTGACTATCGACAGAGGGGCGTTGAAGTGAAAGAGAGTCGTGAAAGAGAGTCGCACCCCCTTACTTGCCCCTCATCGTGAATTCATCTACCTTGCGCTCAGCAGTAATGCTGTCAGCTTCTTATCTTGCGCATAATCCACTCTCTCTTCCTTGAGCGTGATGTATTCTTCTCAAAGATTCCATTGTCGATGCGTACAGCAACATTCCCTCATCTACGGGGTTGTCAGATAGTTTCAAGCGCATACAGTCAATAGCGCCGCATCAAATGGAACGCAGAGAACTCGTCTCCGCCTCAGTTGACAACGACTTAAGACAACGATGGAACTCTCCACCGACCAATGAGAGAGGATCAAATGCGCCCAGCATTTCAACGTCCTTTGCAGTTACTGTTCTTTCTTCTCCTGATCGCTTCTCCGGGATTTGCCCAATCACCCTCGTTCCCTCAACCCAACATCCTGAGAGAAGAAACGATACAGGGTGATCTTTCTCTGAGCGGAAGCCAGATACGAACAGTCGAGAACACAAAGCTGATCGTCAACGGGAACATCTACCTGAGTGGCAATGCCAGACTCGTCGTTCGTCAATCGATCATAGAAGTTCATCATTACCCACGTGAAGAGATCTTCGCATCGGATTCAGCGCAACTTCAAGCCGATACGACAATATTCAAGACGTTCGTCCATTCATCATTCGACGGGAAGTCGAAGATATTTCTGAACAACTGCTTCTTGATCAACCTTATCGCTCTCACCACGAACGCAAGGGCTGAAATTCGAAATTCCACGATCTTCCAGGATCGCTTTGGGTTGGTGCAGGCCGACGGTAACTCGAGCGTTCTCATTGAAAATTCCGTCGTCGGGGCCATCGGACTCTTCCTGCCCACTACATACGCTGTGAAGATCGATAGTCTCCGTCCGGGGTACTTCGAACATTGGTCTGCAAAAGAAAAAATCTCAAGCAAGCTCGGCTATGACATTGTGCTGAACAAGACCGAGGTCAAAGACAATCCTGGTTACTCGGGTGGCTTCGAGATGGGGTGGAATCTGTTTGCGTCATCAGCCGACACGCTCACCGTTTCCAACTCGGTGTTGAACAAAATCGTGATATCGTTTTCTAACGAAGATGTTCAGTTCTCAAATCTGGCAACCCGTACGCCAACGAGTTTCAGCAGGAAGGCCATTAGCCTCACGAACACCGTTGTGCAGGGGCAATGGGGAATCTTTGTCACGAATGGATTGACGACGCTCGACAATTGCAGAGGAGTATGGATCTGGCCCGTCGGAAACAAGAACACCGTGGTGAATAACTCGGAGATCAACGAAACCGATCCAAGACACTACACAGGCACATTAGTTTTGAACAACGCGACGATGACGAATGGGTTTGAAATGTTCGATAGCTGCGCGTTCCGGATGGAGGGGAATGTGAAGATGATCGAGTCGGGTCCGCTCTTTACATCCGACTCACGCGTGACGCGCAATTTTGAAGTCGCAGTCATCAAAAGCGTTGACGCTTCACCTATCGCAGGCATCAACCTGGTATTGAAGAGAATGGGAGCGGAATTATGGAGGGGAACCACGGATGCGGGCGGGAAGGCGCGCTTCGATATCACGTTTGATGCAATCACATATCAACAAGAGTGTACGCTGAGTGCCACCGACACGGCGATCAAGCTGAAGAAGATAGTCTCGCTGACGAACTCGTCTCCCGTTGTGATCGGTCTTGAACAAATTCCAAACGACTCACACTGGTGGCCAGTGGTGTACGTCGATCAAAAAGTCGCAGCGTCGGGTAGTGGGACGAAAGATAGTCCGTTCAGAACAATCCAGGAGGGGGTTGATAATGCTCTTGGCGGGAGCATCGTGCGCGTTGCTCAGGGGACCTATCGGGAGGACGTTACGCTCACGAATGAAATTTTGCTCTACGGTGCCGGTGCCGGCATAAGCAGAATCAGCGGCAACGTGTACGCTTTTGGAATCACGGGAGCCCAGATCGGCGGCTTTACGATCAAGGACACGAATACAGCTGGAATTCACTGCAATGCCGCGACAGTGAAAATCATGAACAACGCGATCGTCGACCAGCCACACAATGGCATTCACAGCTCGCATTCCACTCTTACTATCGTGAACAACGTCATTTCAGGAAATGGTCACAATGGCATTCTGCTGCTTGACTCATCGAATGCGATAATCAGGAACAATATCATTATTTCAAATAGACAAGCGGGCGTCAGCAACGACGCCGCTTCAACAGCAGTCATCAAGTACAACGATGTATGGGGCAATCAATCCGGCAGCTATGGCGGGACTCTCATAGGTGATGCTTCGAACATCTCCGCAGACGCGAAGTTCAGACCAACACAGGCTAACGATCTTGTTCTCCAGCCCGGATCGCCTTGCATCGACGCGGGCGACCCAAGTTCCGATTACAACGACACCGAAGACCCCCAAGGCCTTGGTGTTGCGCTTTGGCCTTCCCAGGGTACGCGCCGAAACGATCTGGGAGTCTATGGCGGCTCTTTCTCTCTTGGGCCAACTGTCCCAATTCTTTTCTCGCCTGCTGATGGTTCGATCAACCAGGCAACGATGCTCACGTTGACATGGAACAGCGTTCCGGCTACAGTAAGATACAATCTTCAGGTCTCACGTGATTTGAGTTTTGTGTCGTTCACCGTGAATGACACAAGTCTTGTCGGGACGTCAAGAACGATCGGCCCTCTGGCAAACACCACTCCATACCATTGGAAGGTGCGCGCGAGGAACAATCTTGGAGTTGGCGAATTCTCTGCGGTACAGACGTTTACGACGATCGTAGCAGCGCCTCCGGCGCCGGTGCACGCGTCGCCGGCAGACAGTGCAAGAAACGTTCCGGTCAGTCCGACATTGAACTGGAGTGCAGTCACCGGAGCGACTTCGTATCGCTTGCAGGTGTCCGTCAATCAGAGCTTTGCCAGCACGGTTTTCGACGATTCGACCATTACAGGAAATACACGACAAATTGGACCGTTGTTGAACAACACGCGATACTATTGGCGAGTGAACGCTAAGAATGGTGCAGGAGTGGGTGGGTGGTCTGCAACGAGATCGTTTACAACGATTGTGGCCGCGCCACAAGCTCCTGTGCTCGTGGCGCCGGTCGACGGAGTGAAGGATGTGCCTATCACATTGATGCTGAGCTGGAACGTGGCGACATTTGCTGATACTTATCGATTGCAGGTCTCAACGAACTCGAACTTTCAACCGCCCGTTGTTGATGATTCAACAATTGCTGCCACTTCGCGCCTTGTGTCGTCCTTGCAGATTAGCATGAAGTACTACTGGCGCGTCTGTGCAATAAACGCCAATGGCGCCAGTGCATACTCCCCGGTCTGGACCTTCACGACGCGGGCAACAACGCTCGTGGAAAAAACCGGAGACATCATTCCTACCGATTTTGGTCTCTCTCAGAATTATCCCAACCCGTTCAACCCCATGACAACCATACAGTTTGCATTGCCAAAAAACCACCACGTGACGCTGAAAGTATTCGACGCATCGGGGAAAGAAGTTGCAACGTTGGTCGCCCAGGAACTCGAAGCCGGCTATTTCACGGTTGGATGGCAGGCAGAGGTTCCTAGTGGCGTCTACTTCTATCGCCTGCAGGCAGGGGAATTCGTGGAAACGAAAAAGATGATCTTGCTCCGCTGAAGTTTGGGAAATGTTGTTCTTGGGACAAAGGCCCGGCGATCGCCGGGCCTTTCTCTTGGCGGATGTTGGCGGGGGGAAAGCCCATTGGCTCAAGAACCAACTCTATATCCTCTGATCCTCCGGGTGATACAACCGTCAACCACTTGCTCCTCTTCATCCTATGGTCTCCTTACTCACCAAAGGAGCTGGCGACGCTTTTCCATTCGCCCTGCGCCGCAGCCTCCGTTCCCGAAACCAGGATGAGCGCCGTGAGAAGAAACACCGACCACAAGAGTGCGGAGAGGACATGACGGTATGGCTTCATTGTAGTTCCTTTCATTCCTGCTCTGTTTGTTACTTCATGATTTGCCACGTCACCCGAGCATTGTCCATTCTAGGATTGGCGGAGTTAGGGCGCATTGTGCTTTCTATCGGGGAGCGACTTGCTATCTGTCGCTGTCCGTGTTCTCCTGGATCAAGTACAAACGATTGTCTTCCACTTGGTACAGAAGTGGAGCGACAAGGATGTTGGGGTACCTGAGACGAAGCCGTTTAACTTCGCTGAGGACAAAGTCAATTTCGTTACCGATTTCGAACATTGGAGCGAATTGAAGAAAATGTTCTTCTGCTGCCTGAGGTTGCCACCCTGCACTTTCCACAAGACCACGGATGAACTGTTCCTTGCGACTGATGAGATTGACCATCCCACACTGATTGTGGCCAACGAGTGCAATGCAGCGAACATTACCAACGGCGACGGCATAGGAGACTTTGAACTCGCTATGACGCAAGTTTGCGCCACCAGAACGGATTATGAATGCGAAATTGTCAGGAATGTGAAGATGCTTTCGATTATCCATACACATTCCAATCAGCAACTGAGCGTTTGAGTATGAATCATACTGGCGCCCCAGATTATGGTATTCAAGCAACAGCCCGATGGCGGTTCCACGATATTCAGGCAGAATGTCGCCTTCCGAGGATATGGTCAGTAATTTGTTCATTCGATTATTCTCGTTCCATAATATTAGCGGCAGCGGCGCCGTTCTCCGCAAGCCGGTGATTGGCCACTAGCGAGTTTCAGAAAGACATCCAACGGAACCACCTCGCAGTCGATTGGGTGGATTCAGTGCAATCCAGTTGCAGACAAACAGCTACAGCCATTAGGAACAGAGGGATTCGTCGCATATTGCACCCCTGTGCTTTGTCGCATCAGGTGGCCTGGGTCGAATGATCATGACATCAGTTGATGGCGGTGTGCGGCCGCGACAACAACCATCAAATTGTACTGCACGAAATGAGCCTCTTTGGCGGTGATGAAGCCTCAGACCCGCTCCGACTCACCTACGGGTTCCCTCGATGTCCCAACTGCCCCAAAACAACGAGTGGGCATGGAATCATACCAGGTAAAGTAGAGAGGTTTCTCGTTTCGAAGGATATCGACCATTGATGTCAATGCGGCGTAGGGATAGCTGACCAGGGGATGACCCAAATCCGTCCGGAACTCATTTGGCGCCAGCGGACTTCCAGGCAGATAAAACCTCAAGAAGGCAATTCCCTTCCCGCTGGTATCGAAGAGCGAGATGGTGGCCGCGAGCTTGTTGGGTTCGGCGTCTGAGATGACAGACACTGAATAAGTGCTGACCTCTTTCATGGTTGAGGGCATTGGAGACTCCTTTCACTTCGTAATTGTTTTCTCATAGATTAATCCGTGCAATAAAGGCTCAACAATTGCCCGGCGATAAAGAGCCTGGCTCTGCAATAGAACGATGTGAACTCAGATTGTCCGATACTACGACTTGACGTTCCAGTTTGTGATGTAATTCGTTCGGTTGGAAAGAATCGTTGTCACTACCGACTTGCCCCGAATTCTCATTTCGGTATAGTCTTTATGGTCCGAATCACACTTTCGATTCTCTGACGAACCTTTTTGTACTCCACGTCGTACCACCTTTGCAGCAGAGGAATGAAACGCTCATCTGCCTGAGCCTCGAGAATGTCCAACAACAGCATGATCATCCCGCGGTTGCGATCCTTCAGGGCGGCGACATCAAATGCAGACTCGCCGCCTTCTGCCATAGCACGCAATTTGTCGAACAACTCCTCGGCGTAGGTCTCTCGCTCAATTTCCCAACCCTTGTCAGTGTACACCAGCAAAGGCAGCCGGCCGCTGTATTCGTAAGAAAGGTAGCCCTCAGAGATCACTCTGTCAATCTTTGCGTGAACAACATCGGCACTCATCTCATCGAACGCGCCATACACGGGACTATCCTCAAGCCCAAGTTCCAGGACCTTCTTGTCCTTCGAGCCTTTGAGAATCTTGGCAAGCAGCGTTCGACCTCCGCTCCCGATAAGTTCATCAGCTCCCCGAAGGATCGTTTTCAATTCATCGGACGACAACGCATCCTTCGCTGGACGAAGACGAACGGGAGATCGTGTGATCCTACGAGTCATGTCAGTCCAAAGCTGTTGGACATTTGTCTCACCACCTAATATTGAATAGAACAATCCGTCCATTCTCTCGGACGCTGGTTCGCGATCCGTATAGCCGTGGAATAGCTATGGAGAAAAATGCCTTGGATTGTACCACCCCGAGCGCTGGCTACTATGCACTCATTCATGCGCGTCGGCATTGGTTGTCGCCGAAGCCGAATCTGATTGCCCCGACAAAGTCGGCGTCAGCTTGCTCGCCCCGATTCATTCGGAGCCTGTTTACCCCGACTCGTCCCGACCTGTCGCGACGCATTCTGTCGGGGCCCCGCTGTCCTGAGCGATCCCGAAGGGTCGAAGGATTAGCGGGTAGCGACTGGTCAGGCTGCACCAAGCTAAACATTAAATATTTTATTGACCCTGCTGATGAGTTGCATCATCAGGCACAAATTCCAACACAATTGAATTCATACAATACCGTTTTCCAGTAGGAGGCGGACCATCATCGAAAAGATGTCCGAGATGGCTTCCGCAACGTCCGCACAACACTTCTATTCTTTTCATTCCATACGATCCGTCCGGCTGATAGACAACGGCCCCTTGCCGAACAGTTTCGAAAAAGCTTGGCCAGCCACACGTGCTTGAAAACTTAGCATCGGATCGGAAAAGCTTGTTGCCGCATGCAGCACAATAGTATGTACCAAGGCTTTCAAAGTCCGAGTATTTTCCCGTGAAAGCACGTTCGGTTTCTTTGTTGCGAGCGACGGCGTAGACGCTTGCAGAAAGTACTTTTTTCCAAACAGAGTTAGGGATATTCAAAACCGACGTATCGGTGTGTGAGTAATAAGGATTGCTGGGTTGTTGCTGGTCCGCCATTGTAGTCGCCTCCTGTTTGGTCTGGCAGCCAAACATCAAAGAAGGTGTGATGATAAGGATGGTTATTATGAGAATCTCCATACACTTTTTCACATTTGTTACTCCTTTACTAGATTTCTGCACTACAGACTTTAGCGCCGCCTAACGTTCACCGTGAACGGCGCCGAAATGAATCGAGCCGTTACCACCTTTCGCAAACGTTATTTGCCCTGGGCCTTCAAGGTCAATGAACTCACAGTCCCACTGTTCCATCTGGACGATACGCCATCGGCCGATGAACGGAGCAGAGAGCTTCTTCATGCGTGCCGCCATGTCAGCTTTCGCGATCTAATGACT
>JACVXU010000034.1 GCA_015661185.1 Bacteroidota bacterium | reverse complement strand
CGCTATGTGGACGGCGGCTCCTTCAGCGGGGGATGCTTCATGAGAACAGTTCGCCCGGACAACGAACAGAATCCCGTGAAGATCCAGGTGATCCAGGCAGTCGTTCATCCCTGGAAAGAGAACAATAGTTTTCCGCAAGTTGCGCTCGAACGGACTAACGCGACGGGCATCCGGCACGTCGATGGGGCAATTTCGATGGCGAGAGCGGAACCGAACTCAGCCACTTCGTCCTTCTTTATTTGCATCGGCGATCAACCTGAACTCGATTTTGGAGGAAAAAGAAATCCGGATGGTCAGGGATTCGCAGCGTTTGGTCGCGTGACTCAAGGGATGGATGTGGTTCGTCGGATTCAGAAGTCGCCGGCGGAAGGCCAGGCGCTTGTCCCCCTTGTTCGGATTTCCTCCATTGTTCGTATCGCGGTCGAAAAACCAGATCCGCCGCGATGAGGCAACTATTCCGAGAGAACGATGATCGGCAAGAAGATTTCACATTACACGATCTTTGAGGATGTTGGTGGCGGAGGAGTGCGTGTCGCATGCAAGGCGGAGGACACCCAGCTCAGATGCTTCAGTTGGTTCAACTCATCCCCGAAGGGCATAGATATCTACCAAGTGCGACATCAACCCTGGAGGGGTTGAATACCTGAGGAGCGTATGCCACAATCACTTGCCAAGGTGTTGATCCACATTGTCTTTTCAACAAAAACCCGGCACCCATTTCTTGCAGATAAGAGTATTCGCAGCGAAATGCACGCGTATCTTGGCGGGACGTGCAATGAACTGGGGTGTCCGGTGTTGACCGTCGGAGGAGCTGCCGACCATGTGCACATTCTTTGCGCCCTTTCGCGCAATTTGTCAATCGCGAAGGTCATCGGCGATATCAAACGGGGATCTTCCAAATGGATAAAAACAAAAGGGAGAATGCTCACAAAGTTTGCTTGGCAAAACGGGTATGGCGCGTTTTCAGTCGGACAGTCAGAGATCGAACGAGTGAGGCAATACATTGTAGGGCAGGAAGATCACCACAGGAAAAAGACTTTTCAGGATGAGTATCGATCATTCCTCAAAGAGTTTGGGGTTGAATACGATGAAAGGTATGTCTGGGACTGATGGTATTTCACCCTTTCAGTGTTAGGAGAGCACTTGAACAATCTGGGTCGGGGCGACCAGCCCGCCATGCGGTCTGGCGGGTGCCCCGACCTGGGATATCCGACCCCCGCCTGCCGCAATAAAATCAATGAGGCGGGCAGGCCTGTGGGGTCGATCAAATCATTGATCCCGTGCCAAGCATGATCCGCCAACCGACTTGCGGCGACGAGATTGCACCCAGGTGGGCTGAACGCAGGCCATGATCTCCAGTGCCGACTTTCAGTGTCCAGCGTCAATTGATGATTTGCGGGAAAAGGCGGTGACTTTGAAGAAGGTTTTGTTGCTCAAGGCATGTCGGACTGATCCAACCTCGACGAAGCGCCAGTATTCTGAAAGAAGCTCTAACTCCTTCCCCATTGTCCGATGCTCTGAACGGCATCCGGATCGGTCTTGAACTCCGATGTAAGATGAAAATCAATCTCCGGGAACAATTCCTGCGCCGATCTGAGCGACCACGTTCCCTCGGCGAGAAACACCGGATGATTATCCTTATCGAATGCAATGTGATGGTTCTGGAGCAAAAGAAAACGCTCAAGCTGTCGGTCATCCGCAGAGGTGAACCAAAAAGCCTTGTAGACATTCATCGGCTGAAAATCGCACTCCGCACCGTACTCGTGCAGCAATCTGAATTGAATCACCTCAAACTGGAGCTCGCCGACGGCGCCGATGATCTTGGCGTTCCCATGATCGCGGATGAGGAGTTGCGCAACCCCTTCATCGGTTAACTGGCGAATGCCCTTGTTCAGCTGCTTGGATTTGAATGGATTCCTGTTGACGACCTGCCTGAAGATCTCGGGGGAAAACCTGGGTATCCCCTTGAAATGCAGAACTTCGCCTGCCGTCAGCGTGTCGCCAATCTTGAAATTGCCCGTGTCATAGAGTCCCACCACGTCACCCGGCCAGGCTTCCTCGATAACGCTCTTCTCGTTCGCCATGAAACTCGTGGGGTTCGCGAAACGAAGTTCTTTGTCAAGGCGCGTATGATAGTAGAATGTGTTCCGCTCGAATCTTCCCGAGCACACCCGGCAAAATGCAATGCGATCACGGTGATTGGGATCGAGGTTGGCGTGGATCTTGAACACAAAACCGCTGAACGCGTCTTCCGCCGGATCGACCTTCCTAGTAGCTGTTTCCCTCGATTGAGGGGGCGGAGCGATCGCAACAAACGTGTCGAGCAGCTCTTTCACTCCGAAATTATTGATGGCGCTGCCGAAGAAAACCGGCGCAAGGTACCCCTCGCGGTAGTGTCCTTCATCGAACGATTCGAAGGCACTTTCGATCAGATGAACGTCCTCCCGGAGTTGAGCGGCTGAGGCCGGACCGAGATGTTCATCGAGTAGCGGACTCGCAAGATCGTCGATGGACACAATGTCTTCGGGGACGGTCGTCTTGTTTGGGGAAAAAAGCTCCAGTTGATGTTCGAACAGATTGTACACCCCCTGGAACTGCGGGCCGATGCCGATGGGCCAGGTGAGAGGACGCGTATGAATACCGAGCTCACGTTCCAGCTCATCCAGAAGATCGAATGGATTCCGCCCTTCCCGGTCCAGCTTGTTGATGAACACGATCACCGGTGTGTTTCGCATCCGGCACACATCCATCAGCTTCCGCGTCTGCTCTTCCACCCCCTTCGCACAATCGATCACGAGGATGACGCTGTCAACTGCTGTGAGCGTCCGGTATGTATCTTCAGCGAAATCCTTGTGACCCGGTGTGTCCAGAATGTTGACCTTGTAGTCTTTGTATTCGAAGCCCATCACCGAGGTTGCCACAGAGATGCCACGCTGCTTTTCAATTTCCATGAAGTCCGAGGTGGCGGACTTCCGGATCTTGTTCTTCTTCACCGCGCCTGCTGTGTGGATTGCACCGCCAAACAGCAGGAGCTTCTCCGTGAGCGTGGTCTTTCCTGCGTCGGGGTGACTTATGATGCCGAATGTTCGGCGTCTGGTGAGTTCGTTTGTTTTCATTGCCATTGGTTCATTGAGAGAAAACGCGATTCCTGGTTGACAATTGTGGTGGTTCGATACTCTGGAGAGTGGGGCGTAGGCCGCTTGCCCCGACAAACAGGGATAATGCTAGGGCGGGGTGGGAGCTTTTTGGAATGACAAGCCGTTCATCATCATAAAAGATAAGAAAAATTCAGGAAAGACCCAAACGAAGGGTTGATCCTGTCTACAGGGCGACGTTCGCGAATTGATATGGGCGAGCTAGCAAGATGTAGGGTAATCAAAATGAGTCGTCCACGTAGCAAAAGGCGATCTTGGACCTTGGACGAATGTTTCCATCGGATGCGGATTGTCAACAGACACGGAAGTATGTTGCCATCGCACTCCAGGAGGGTGAGCATCCCAACTCGAAAGATGCTAAAACGAGGTCTTGTTGACCAGGAGGTTGCTGAAGAAGCACGCCATCGACTGAAGTCCCAGCCCGACTTCGCCGATCCAAGTCGGTCTGGCGGGCCAGCCCGCCTCGATGCATCCTATGAGGCTGGCGGGGACGTCTTTGAAAATACGAAACCCTCCGGGTTTCGTGAAAAGCGAGCCGTCCGATTTACCCCGTTAACGGGGTTTACCCCGCGTGGCGGGGCGAGTCGGATGGCGTGGAGAAACCGTCTTTCCGTATCCTCCTAGGAACCGTTCCGCCCGAGGTACCGCAATGTCATCACGGTGATATCGTCGGATTGAGGTGCACCCCCGACAAAACTCCTGAGGTCGGCGATGCTCCCTTTTGCGAGTTCCTGGATGGATGATCCGTTCGTTCTCTTGAGATACGAAATCATCCGCTCATCTTCATACATGTTCATCTCGGAATCCATCGCCTCTGTGACGCCGTCAGTGTACAAGAACAGTGTGTCGCCTTTCTGAAGCTGCACCTTCTTCGTGTCGTAATCCTGGTGTTCCATTTTCCCCAGCAGAAATCCATCAGTGAGCGGCAACTGCTCAACATCCCCTGAGGAGCGCACGAGAGAGGGCGGGTTGTGTCCTCCGTTGCTGTACTGCACTTCACCGGTACGGGTGTTCAAAACGCCGAAGAAAATCGTGACGAATGTCGATGCTTCACTCTCGGGAATCAGCAATGTGTTCACTCTTCGCAGGACTTCGCCCGGATGTGCCACCTGGTGTGCGGTCGCTTTGAGCAGTGTCCTGCAGACCGCCATATAGATGGCAGCCGGGATACCTTTTCCTGATACATCTCCAATCGCAAAGGCGAGGCGGTCCTCGTCAAGGAAGTAGAAGTCGTAAAAGTCGCCGCCGACGTTCTTTGCCGCGCGCATTTCTGCATGAATTTCGAATTCTGTCCTCTTGGGGAATGCCGGGAAGATGCTGGGTAACAATGACTGCTGGATGCGTGCGGCAGTGCTCAGGTCGCGCTGAAAGGCGACAAGTTCATCGCGTGCGTTCACGGCAATCTTGATCACCTCAAGGTGATCCATGGTCTTCCGAACGGTAAGATCCAGATCGTTGAAATCGATTGGCTTCGTCAGGAAGTCGAACGCGCCTCTGTTCATGGCCGTCCGTATGTTCTCCATATCCCCGTATGCAGAAACAATAACCGATTTCAGCAGGGGGTTGTTCATTTCATGGAGCTTCTGCAGAAGCGTAAGTCCATCCATCTCAGGCATGTTGATATCCGAAAGGACGACGCTGACATCTTCATGCTGTTCCAGTCTCTCCAGCGCCTGCACGCCGTTTTGAGCAAAGACGAACTGGAAGGAATTGTCTTTGATCTCCTTCCTGAATTTCTGTTTGATCAGTACTTCCAAATCCGGTTCATCATCAACAACCAGAATCTTGTGCGTCATGCAACACTCCTTCACGCTAGTTTCGGAATTCGAAATCAGGACAAATTGAAAACTTCTTTTTTGACTTTGCTGAAATCGATGGGTTTGGTGAAATAGTGCTCGGCACCCGTGTTCATAGCCATCTTGTAGTTGTACTCATCACTATACGCGGTGATCATCGAAACCCTGATGTTGGGAAAGTGGTCTTTGACAGTTTTGAGAAGCTCCAGCCCTGTCATCCCAGGCATATTGATATCGGAAAGGATGCAAACGACTTCCGGAGGGTTGTGGCTGTTGAGATACTCCAGCGCCTCAGAACCTGAGAACGCGTAGCATAAGTCAACAAGACCTTGCTTGATCTCTTTCCGGAACTCCTGCCGAAAAAGGAATTCAACATCCCGTTCGTCGTCGACGATCATGATTTTCATCATGCGACATCTCCTTTGGTCGAGTCCTTCGGTATGCAGATGATGAACTCCGTAAATTCTCCCGCCTGCGTGTCGACCCTTATCTCACCCTTGTGCTCATCTCTGATGATGTCGTAGGTGATGGAGAGCCCTAGCCCTGTCCCGACGCCGGCCGGCTTCGTGGTAAAGAACGGGTTGAAGATCTTGTCGATGACTTCTTTGGGGATTCCGTTTCCGTTGTCGCGAATTCGGATTTCGACTTTGCTACCCAGGTTTTTGGCGCTCACCTTTACTGTCGGGCTGAAGCCGTTTGTCGCTGACTTGCGTTTTTCATTCGCCGCATAACAGGCATTGTTGACCATGTTCAGGAACGCTCGACTGAGATCCTGCGGCACGATATTGACATTGCCGATGGTTGGGTCGAAATCCGTCTCGATCTTCACGTTGAATGACTGGTCCTGAGCTCGCATACCGTGGTAGGCAAGGTTGGTGTATTCCGCGAGCAGGGCGTTCAAGTCGGTTTCCTGCCGCTCACCGGCTTTCCCGCGTGAGTGGAGTAACATACCCCGGACGATGCTGTCCGCGCGCTTGCCGTGCTCGTTGATTTTCGTTACGTTCTGCTCGAGGTTGTCGATGATCTCCCTGATTTCTCCGGCCCGCTTATCCTCGACGCGGTTCTTCTCAAGTGAAAGCTCGTGTCGGAGTTCGTGCGCGAGTTCTTTAGAGAGCTGGGCGAAATTCGTAATGAAATTCAGCGGGTTCTTGATTTCGTGGGCGATACCTGCGGTCAACTGGCCCAGGGAAGCCATTTTTTCGGAAAGCACAAGCTGATGCTGTGCCTCCTTCAAGTTGTTCAGGGTGCGCTGGAGCTCTTCCGTCCGCTTACTGACAGTGGATTCAAGCTCCGCTTCGCGCTGCTTCAGGCTGCGCACACGCCAGAGATAGATGGACGGACCAGTGACCAGGAACCCAATGACGATGAGGGCGAGAAACCACGTTGTTTGATAGAAGAATGGCTTAAGCTGGAAGCCGAGGGATGCACCTGTCTCATTCCATATCCCGTCGCTGTTTGCGGCAAGGACCCTGAATGTGTAGTCACCGGGCGAGAGGTTTGTGTAGTACGCCTGACGATGTGAACCGGCATCTATCCAATCCTTATCCTCCCCTTCCAGCTTGTACTTGAATTGCACTTTGTCACCCCCGACAAAACTCAACCCTGCATAGTGAACTTCGAGTCGGTTTGTCCCTGGCGCGAGAGTCACGGTTTCCGCGAGGTTCTTTGATACTCCATCAGCCACAAGCCTTTCGACGACGACAGGGGGAGGCACTGAATTGAGCTTGATATCGGTGGGATTGACGATCGCAACGCCTTTTACAGTAGAGAAGGCGATTCGTCCATCACGGAGTTGGAAGCCGGAGGGAGAATACCCGCCATTGCACTCCCGGTTTTCCATTCCATCAGACTCGCCGTATGAAGTGGAATGCACGAGGCTGGCTTTTCCGTCTGCAACGTCGTTGAGCTCTTTCTTGCTCACACGGAAAACGCCCTTGTTGCACGACGACCAGATGTATCCGGACTTGTCTTCGAACAATACGTATGCGTTGAAATCAAAAAGGCCTTGCTTTGGGTCAATAAATCGGAATTGACCTGCTTTGTACCTCGCAAGCCCCTTGCTGCTTACGCCAAGCCAAATGGCGCCATCTCCATCTTCATAAAACGATTGAACCCAGGCCGCCTGGAAACCATCATCTGCCGTCACCTTCTTGAGCTTTCCCTCCTTGAACCAATACAGATCCGTCAAAGTGGCTACCCAGAGAGTCCCCTTTCTGTCTTCCCAGATCGAACTGATGAAATTCGAACGTGATGGAATGCTGTCGATTCTGAAGAGGGGGAAGAATTTGCCGTCCCTGAAGACGTCGACACTGTTGGCGCTCGGCGCAAGGAAGTCCCCCGATTTCAGCAGGACCATCCCGTTCCCACGCGGTAGCGGATTAAGCGGAGTGACTTTTGATCGAGAGAAGAACTTGCCGTCTTTGTACGTGTCGAGACCACCGGTCGTGGAGATCCAAATGGTTCCATCCTTATCCACTGCCAGGCCGCGCACGTCGTTGCCGGATAGTCCATTCTTGGTCGTGAAGCTAGTGACAACACCGTCCTTGATCCTGTTCAATCCGGCGGAGTTGGAGCCGATCCAGAGAACCCCCTTGCTATCCTCCAGCATGGGCTGAACGTTGTCAAAGGTGAGACCTGTGCGGGCGGAGTATGTTATGAATTTCCCGCTCCTGAATCGATCGACCCCTCCGCCGAATGTGCTCACCCAGACGCTCCCCTCTTTGTCGATCATCATCTTCTGGACCACGTTGTCGGAAAGGCCGTCCTCCTGTTTGTAACTTTCGAACTTGCCCTCAGCATATCTCTTGATACCTTTGCCCGTCACCAACCACAGACTTCCCTCGTTGTCTTCGTGGATCTCGAGAATCGTGTTTTCATCGGTATCGGTCGATGCCTGATAGGTGACGAATCTTCCATTCGCGAATCGGGATAGTCCGCTTGTCGTGGCGAACCAAAGATCCCCCTTGGAGCCTTGATAGATGTCATTGATGGTGAGGCTGGACAACCCATCTTTTCTTGTGTAAAGATTCGTCGATCCGTTCCCATGGGAAATGACGCCGCGGCTCGTGGCCATCCAGAGCGTCCCGCTCTTGTCCTCGTACGTATTGTTGATGCCATGCACACGGTAGAAAGCGGTATCGGGAAAAGCCCTCGTGCCGGTGAGAGTCTCGATCTTTCCATCGCTGAATCGTGCCAACCCCCTCGCCGTGCTTACCCAAAGATTGTTCCTGCTGTCGAGACTCAACGCGAATACCGTGTCGCTGGGCAGACCGTCTTTCACTGAGTAGTTGACGAACTTACCATCTCTAAAATAGCTGATCCCTCGATTTGTGCCAAACCAAATGCCTCCCTGCTTATCCGGTTCTCCAGATGAGAGATTATTGCTCGGAAGTCCGTTCGCTGTTGTGAAGAGCGTGAAGACGCCGTTTTGATAGCGTGTGATGCCCCGATTAGGTCCTTGAACTCTGATCCAGAGGGCGCCTGTGCTGTCCTCAATGAGACGAAGAAGCCACGAACCAGGGAGTGCATCGGTGTTTGCGCGATCGAACACGGTGAACTGGACACCGTCAAAGCGGGCCAGTCCCTCTTGGGTTGCGAACCAGAGATAGCCGTCCTTCGTTTGAACAATGTCGGAGGCGGAATTCTGCGGGAGACCGTTCTGAGACGTCCATCTGTCGTGCACGTACTGCTTGATTGATTTTTTTTGAGCGAAGGAACTCGTGGCGACGAGTCCGAAAAGGAGAAGTATCGGCAAGATCGAAGCAAGAAAAGATCTCCTCACAGACAAAACGTCACGAAGGATGTGTGTCTCGATACGCATGGGGGCAAGCTCCTTAGGCGGTGGAGGCAGCAATCAAAAACCGACCTCTGTGGTTGCTGTGTTTATGACGCGTGAGGCTATTTGAGAGATCAGATGGGGTATCCCTGGTATTGGGAATCGGCGACTGCCCATATAACACAGCCTTTTGGGTTTGCGTTCCTAAGAATGGCAACGATTTTCTGTTTGCATCGGCAAGACCTGCTGTTCCGCCTGCCCGCCGTCTTTCCCGTCACATTGAGTAGCAGGTAGGCTCACCTGCGAATATCCCGCTACGCCACCGGTTTATGAGCCTTGGTTTATGAGCCTCGTCCCGTTCATTGCCTTTCATCTTTGTCTGTGGTAGCTTAGGGCTAAATGCCTCACTGTGCCCCGCCGGGGGATCGTCTTCCGTATTTCAATCTTGCAAAGAGGATAAGTCAATGAGGCCGCAAAAGAAGCTATCGTCTCTTTCTGATCTCGGGCAGCTTCTGACGACCTCTGAACGGAGTCAACTTCTTTCCGAAACAAGCAAACGTGGGCATGACGGAAAAGGCAAAACCGTTCGGGTCAGACTGGATACAAAGGGAAGGAAGGGAAAATCCGTGACGCTCGTCGAGGGACTCCAGCACAATCCCGCAACAATGGAGGAGATTGCCCGGATTCTTAAACAGTATTGCGGTGCCGGTGGCACTGTGAAGGAGGGACAAATTGAGATCCAGGGGGACCAACGTCAACGAATAGCGGAAAAACTCCGAGAGATGAATTATGTGGTCGGATAGAGAGTACAAGCTATCTCAAAACAATTCGGCGTTAGTCTGAGCGAAGAGAACACTCTTCGCGAGCTTAGTCCCCGCCTGCCTCAATAGATACTGAAAGGCGGGCAGGGAAGACTGTAAGAGGCTTGTGACATCCTTCGATCCTTCGACTTCGTGTCCGCCTCACGGCGGACACTGCGCTCAGGATGGCGATAACTTTTTGGGTTGTCCGCCTATCCCTTTCCCCCAAAAACAAAATACATCAGTCTGAGCGTAGTCGAAGACTGTGCTGAGCCGGTTTGGTGCATCCTTCGACGGAGTTTACCCCGACGAAGTCGGGGGTCGCACAAAACACTCCCTTCCTGCCCGCCGAAGTCCCTCGGGACACAGGCGGGCGCTCAGGATGTCTGGTAGCTTTTCTACAAACAAGTAAGGCGAAGACACCCTGAGCGGAGTCCTGAGCGAGCGCAGCGAGTCGAAGGACGGAGTCGAAGGGTGATCGTATGCTTCCCAACGCTTGAAGATTCGTCCTGCGCAATGAGAGCTGGACTGCCAGCCCGCCGTGCGGTCTGGCGGGCGCTCAAGATGATAAACTTTCTCTGTGTAACACCAAGGAGTCAATGCAATGACACATCGATTACCGTTTCTCCTGATGGCGCTATGGGCTCTTCAGTCTCTTCTACAGGCACAGGATACCTGCCGCGTCCATGATTGGGAAAATCCCAGGGTCTTCAATATCAACAAAGAGGAGGCGTATGCCACATTCGTCCCGTTTCCCGATGTGAAGAGTTTCCTGAATCTCGATCCCCGCAAATCACCTCACCGATACTCACTGAATGGCACATGGAGATTCAACTGGGTGAACAAGCCGGATGATCGTCCGGTTGACTTTTATAAAGACGGGTTCGATGTCAGCAGATGGAAAGAAATTCAGGTTCCGTCGATGTGGGAATTTCAGGGATACGGGATTCCCATCTACGTCAACTCCGATTATGAATTCCCCAAACCGTGGCTGCCGCCGCATGTACCGCATGATTACAATCCTGTCGGCTCGTACAAACGGACATTTACTATCCCTAAAGATTGGGATGGCAGGCAAATTTTCATCCACTTCGGAGCCGTGAAGTCGGCATTCTACATTTGGATCAACGGTCAAAAAGTTGGTTACAGCGAGGACTCAAAACTGCCCGCCGAGTGGGACGTCACGAAGTACCTGAAAAAAGGGGAGAACACTGTTGCGCTCGAAGTTTATCGCTGGTGCGACGGAACGTACCTCGAAGCTCAGGATATGTGGCGCATCAGCGGTATCTCGCGCGACGTCTATCTCTATTGCACGCCTAAAGTTCGTATCCGTGACTTCTGGGCGAAGGCCGATCTCGACAGCGATTACAGAAATGGATTGCTCACAGTCGAAGTTGAATTGAAGAACCACAGCCTGAATCTTCGATCAAGCGCCGTGGACCTCACGCTTCAGGTGTTGGATGAGAATAATCGGGTGGTGGCTCAAGAGAAGAAAGCCGCTACGATGAATGGCGTCGGGAAGGTCACCATGTCGTTCACGGCAACAATCGACAATCCGAAGCAATGGTCCAGCGAAACACCGACGTTGTATTCGGTGGTGTTGGAATTGAAGGGGGCTGGAGTCCATGAGGTGGCAGGCTGCAAGACGGGTTTCAGGAAAGTGGAAATCAAAGCCGGCCAGTTGCTGGTGAATGGAATGCCGATCCTCATCAAAGGAACGAATCGCCACGAGCACGACGGCACGACTGCCCATGTTCTCTCGGATGAAGTCCTGCTGAAAGATATTGAACTGATGAAGCAGCATAACCTCAACGCGGTACGCACATCGCATTACCCGAACGACCCGCGCTGGTACGATCTCTGCGACAAGTACGGAATCTATCTTGTCGATGAAGCAAACATCGAATCGCATGGTATGGGCTATGGTGAGAAGACGTTGGCAAAAGACGCGGAGTTTAAGGAAATGCATCTCGACCGAACAGCGCGGATGGTCGAGCGCGATAAAAATCACGCCTCGGTCATCATCTGGTCTTTGGGCAATGAAGCGGGCAACGGACCAAACTTCGTGTCTACGTACGAATGGATCAAAAAGCGCGACCCCGCGCGGCCTGTTCAATATGAGCGTGCAGGAGAGCAGGCGAACACCGATATCGTCTGCCCTATGTATTCGTGGAGTTACCTGGAAGGGTACGGCAGCAGAGTGAATACGCGCCCGTTGATTCTGTGCGAATACTCGCATGGCATGGGCAACAGCACGGGAAACCTCCAGGACTACTGGGATCTCATCGAACGCTATCCGCAGCTTCAAGGAGCGTTTTTTTGGGATTGGGTTGATCAGGGGTTTGCCAAAACTGGACCGAATGGTGAAACGTACTGGGCATACGGGGGCGATTGGGGCCCGGCGGGGACGCCTTCGGATCAGAACTTCATGTGCAATGGCCTCGTCTTGCCTGACCGGACACCACACCCGGCACTGGCGGAGGTAAAAAAAGTGCTTCAATATGTGAAGGTGAGGCCGCTGCCTGTCAGTGCCAATCAGTTTGAGATCACGAACAAATACGATTTCATCAACCTTGAGAGGTATGATATTCAGTGGGAGATTTCGGCAGAGGGGAAGCGGATTGCCGCCGGCTCGATTGAGAAGCCTTCTGTTCCACCACATTCGGGGCGCATCGTTTCCATTGAATATCCGCCCATAAAGCAGGAGCCCGGAGTGGAGTACTTCATTACGTTCCGGACCGTTATTCGCGAGCCTGAGCCGTTCAAACCCAAAGGGTACGTCATTGCGATGGATCAATATCCTCTGGGTGCGCCCCTGCCGGTGACGCTGACAACGACAGCGGTTCTTCCTCCACTCACGCTCACGGAAGCGGGAGCAATGCTTTCGGTTGAAGGGAAAGACTTCCGCGTCTCATTCGATAAGACATCAGGAATTCTCTCCTCGTATCAATCGAATGGAACGCAGCTCATCGAGCGGGGCATGGAGCCCAACTTCTGGCGTCCGCCGACCGATAATGATTTCGGAAACCGTATGCAGGTCTCCTCGGGTGTCTGGAAAAAAGCGGCTGAGAACCGTGTGCTGACGAGCTTCACGTCAAAGAAGATCAACGGAGGTGAAGTGAAAGTGACGGCGGTGTTCGACCTGCCGGATGTTCGTTCGCAGTTCAAAGTTGAATATGCTGTGCTGGGAAACGGCGAGCTCGTCGTGGAAAATCATTTCATTACCAGGGAAGGAAATCTGCCGGAGTTACCGCGGTTCGGTGTGAAGATGCGATTGCCGAAGGCTTTCGAGAAGATCGAGTATCTCGGACGGGGTCCTCAGGAGAATTATTCTGATCGCAATACTGCCGCTCATGTCGGAGTCTATCGCAGCACCGTGACGGAGCAGTACTTTCCGTATGTGAGCCCGCAGGAAAACGGCAACAGAACCGACGTGCGATGGATTGCATTCACCAACGAACAAGGGAATGGTCTGATGGTGGTGGGCATGCCGCTGCTCAGTTTGTCGGCATTACACTATACAATAGAAGATTTGACGCAGGAAAGCCGCGGCACCCGGCATACGATTGATCTACAGAAGAAGGATTTCGTTGCGCTGAATCTTGATCTGAAGCAACGCGGCGTAGGCGGAGATGATTCCTGGGGAGCGAAGCCGCATGCCCAGTACTGTCTGTTGGGTGTCAGCTACTCCTTTCAATTCAGGCTGAGTCCGGTCACGCGTGGCGATGATCTTTCTGTCATAAGTAAAAGGAAATACGAAGGAGGTTCCAGATGAGTCCTGCGAATCCTACAAAGAAGTCTCGCCGTGATTTCATCAAAGTGATGGGAGTCGGAGCGGCCGCGATCGCAGCTACGAACTGGCCATTCAGTTTAGGAAGGCCAGGCACCCGCCCGAATATCTTGTTCATCATGACCGATGATCACGCCTATCAGGCCATTTCATGCTATGGAAGCCGCATCAACCAGACGCCGAATATCGACCGGCTCGCCCGGGGGGGCGTTCGCTTCACCCAGAGTTTCTGCACGAACTCGATCTGTGGGCCAAGCCGTGCTGTGCTGTTGACGGGGAAATACAGCCATCTCAACGGCGTCATCGACAACAAGGGGACATTCGACGGCAGCCAGCAGACCTTTCCAAAACTCTTTCAGGGTGCAGGATATGAAACGGCTCTCTTCGGGAAATGGCATCTGAAGAGCGATCCGACAGGATTCGACTACTGGAATATTCTGCCAGGACAGGGGCAGTACTATAATCCTGACTTCATTGATATGGGGGTGAGGAAGAGGCGAACCGGTTACGCCACGGACCTTATCACCGATGATTGTCTGGGTTGGCTGAAGAAACGCAAATCCCAAAAACCTTTCTGCGTTCTTCTGCATCACAAAGCACCCCACCGTAACTGGATGCCGGATTCGAAACATCTGTCCATGTATGAGGAGACAGACGTACCGCTCCCCGAGACCTTCTTCGACGACTACGCCACGCGCAGCGACGCCGCCCGTCAGCAAAAGATGAGCATTGCCGATGATCTGCGTATGGCGTCTGATCTGAAACTACCGCCTGACGACACGCCTGAGGATGATACGCCGGGGGAGAAGGCCAATCGTCAAGATTGGAATGCGATGGTTGGCAGACTCGATGAGAATCAGAAAAAGGCCTGGGAGGAAGGGTATGCCCGGAGCAATGAGGCGTTTCGGAAGTCGGAGCTGAAAGGAAAGGACCTTGCCAGGTGGAAGTACGAGCGCTACATCAAGGACTACCTTCGATGTGTTGCTTCCGTTGATGACAATATCGGCAGAGTTCTGGACTATCTCGATGAAACCGGATTGGCAGAGAATACTCTTGTTGTCTACACCTCTGATCAGGGATTCTATCTTGGAGAACATGGTTGGTTTGACAAGCGCTTCATGTACGAAGAATCACTGCGCATGCCCCTCATCATTCGATATCCTCAAGCAATACGTCCCGGAGTCATGAACGAGATGGCCATGAACCTGGACTTTGCCCCCTCGTTCCTGGATTTTGCGGGCATTCTAGTCCCGCCTGATATGCAGGGGCGATCGTTGAAGGGGATCCTGAGCGGAGATGCTCCAAACGATTGGCGCCAATCTATCTACTACCATTACTATGAATATCCCGCCGAACATTCGGTCAAACGGCATTATGGAGTACGTACGAATCGCTACAAGCTTATTCACTTCTATTATGATATCGACGCATGGGAGCTGTATGATCTGGAGGTCGATCTCCATGAATTGAACAATGTCTACAATGACCCACTCTACGCGGGTACCGTCCGGGAATTGAAGACCGAACTGGAACGGCTGCGCAAGCAATACGGTGACACGGATGAAAAGAAGTTTCTGCCCGGATGAGGATTCACTTGCCCGTATGAGTGAAAGGCGGACTCACAGGAGGCTCAGTGAGACCGTCCGGCAATCGCCCAATCGTGGGCACTTTTGACATTGAGGCAAAAACCCTGCAAACAACGAAACAGACCGCGGAACAAAGAACCCCGGAAAAGCCACCCGGTCCGTCGGGTATGGTGCCTGAAACTGTAGCCTTCATAGGAACGCTCGCTCTCGCCTACTGGTTCAGTTGGTCTACCAAGGACCTCATCTGGAGTCTTTGGTTGTCCAGTTTGTGTATCGGATTTCTGAGTGTCGCCGCGAGCGCCGCGCGCCGCGTTGTCCGGCGCGATGCTATGGTGGTCGAGCGGATATTCTCTCTGGTCGGCGGCATCGGGGCGTTGCTGTTTTTTTCAATTCATTTTGGCTCGTTTCACTACGTTTATGCTTCGATACTGGATCTGCTGATGCCGTTGATGGCGCATCCTGACAGGGTCTATGTGGGAAGGCTCACGTGGTCGGGAGGGATATCGTTCTCGTTCTGGGAAACGCTGGCCCTTGCGATGACACAGTACTGGCCGGTCGCCGCTCTCAACGTATTGGGTGATCGACGAACAATGCTGACTGACGGCACGGACACCAAGGATGTTGGCCCCTACCTCGCGATCTTGAAGCTTCATTTCATCGTAATGGGATTAGGAGCTTGCTACGGTCTGGGGCTCGAATCATTTCCCGTCTACGCGGCGGTCTTTACTCTATTGTATGCGCCGACGACGATGTGGAAGAGGCTCTTTCGCCGGAACGCGTAGAAGGTGCGGGGGTCCGATCGATGCAGCGAAGTCCTCCGAACACCGTATCTTTCCCAACGCCTCTGAAGATCAAGTGCCACTGCTAGAATGCAATATTGCGTTGCTTTTGTTATTGGTTCTTAACGCGGAGTCGCGGAGGTCGCGGAGAAACGCAGAGGTATTGAAATCTCTCTCTGCGATGAAAACTACAAGATGATTTGCTTGAAATTGCACCAGCAGGGCCGACCAACATCGTGAATGACGATATGCAGATAACCAGGAAAACTCTCGACTCTGTTCTGATAAAGCCTGCAGGTCCCGACTGCAATCTCGACTGCACGTACTGTTTCTATCTTGACCGGGCCAGTCAATTCCCAGGTTCCAAAATTCATCGAATGAGTGAAGAGATTCTGGAGGAGACGGTCAGGCAAGTCCTGCAGCAAGGGGGTCGCCACGTCTCGTTTGGGTGGCAAGGGGGAGAGCCAACTCTTGCTGGACTCCCGTTTTTTGAAAAGGCCGTCGAGTTTCAGATCAAGTATGGTGATGGAAAGTCTGTCGGCAATGGTCTGCAGACGAATGGAATCCTGCTTGATAAGGACTGGGCGAACTTCCTGAAGCGATACAGTTTTCTCGTTGGATTGTCGCTGGATGGACCCGAGCACGTTCACGATCACTACCGGTATTTCAAAGGCGGACAGACATCGTGGAAAGAAGTCGTCGATCGCGCCAAGTTGCTGCTCGATGCCGGCGTTGAGGTCAACGCTCTCACCGTCGTCAACGACTATTCTGTCCAATTTCCCGACGAGATCTACAATTTTCACAAAGAGCTGGGTTTGAACTACATGCAGTTCATTCCCTGCGTTGAGACAGATCTGTCCGATCCTTCGAAAGCCGCGCCGTTTTCTGTCTCTGCGGAGGCGTACGGGAAGTTCCTTGTGAGGCTGTTCGATCTCTGGCAGGCTGATTTCGATGGGCCGGTAGCCACAACCTCCATCCGCTCCTTCGATTCAATCATGCATAAGTATGTCGGCTTGAACGCTCCCGATTGCACGCTGCTCAAAACATGTGGCGTGTACGTCGTTGTGGAGCACAACGGCGATGTCTATTCGTGCGACTTCTTTGTCGAACCAGAGTGGAAACTAGGCAACCTGATGCAGGGAAGTCTGATTGAGATGCTGAATTCGCCGCTTCAGACAAAGTTCGGAGAGTGGAAGGCGGATCTTCCGGAGAAATGCCTGCAGTGCCAGTGGCTGCGTCCCTGTCGGGGAGGTTGCACGAAAGATCGTGTACGAGATCCTCGTGACAATAATCTGAATCACTTCTGCCAATCGTACATCATGTTCTTCGAACACGCTGACGGGCGTTTCACCGACATGGCGCGCGAATGGATTCGAAAGAGCGCCACCCCCGTGATGCCGACGTAGATCGTCCCCGGCAAGTAGCCGTGTCCCCTCAACCCGATGTGTCGACGATGCGGCGAAGGCGATCCTCGGTTCTCGGTCCTTACAAGACAATCCTGAGGTTTCATTTCCTCGTGCTGAGCGGTAGTTCGATCCACGCAAGGCCGATGTCACGTCGCATGTGGCTGGCGGCTCCCTCCGGTATCCCTTTTCCTGCATAGCCATCGTAGAACAATGCCAGACGATCGCCGACCCTGACCACGGAAGGCAGTCCAATAATCTCTTTCGACCACGTGCAGTTCGCTCCATCCAGAACCACCGCTTTGTGGTTCGGATTCCACTTCTCAAGGTCCTTCGTCCAGTACACCCAGATCGCGTCTGTATACTCCAGTCCGTTTTTCAATCCGACGTGATTGGTGAAGAGGAACCAGGTTCGGGTCTGTTCCTGGTAGTACAGCGATGTGTTCTCAACCTGCTCGGCTGGTGGGACGATCGGTCGAGGATCGATGGTCCACGGTTTGTCAAGATCGCGGGTGCGGGCGATGCCCAGTGTGCGCAGGATCGGACTGTCCGTCGAAGCGCTGAAGAACATGAGAAATTCTCTCTTGCCCGGTATGACGTGGCCGGGACTGGCAGTGGCGGAGTAATATGTGCCGGGCCTGGGACTGAATGGGGTAATGTCATAACGTTTTTTCCATGGACCGTTTGGAGTGGAGCCTTCGGCTTTCATCGTGAGATAGGGAAATGCCGGCACAAGGTCTGGCGGGGGAGAAGTGTGTGGCGTGCCCAGGTAGAACATATGCCACATCCGCCCGTCGAAGAATGTTACACCATAGGAGGCCGAAGCTGCATCGTTCTGGCCTGCGGCGCCGAAGTTCAATGCGGGTCCCCGCGCTTCCCAGCTGGTTGCATTTGAGCTGGTGGCAAGGCAGGCGAGCCATCCCTTTGCGCCCGCGCCATCGTAATGCATGTAGTACGTGCCTTTGTGCTGCCAGACCCAGATGTCACGTGCTCCCAGAGAGTCGCAACCCCCGGGTCCGCTGCCGTGCTTGAACACAATCCCTTGATCCTTCGCCGCAAGCCAATAACGCGCCGAGGGCCGACCATCAGGATAAGTAAGAGGCCGAGAAATAATATCGAGGCTTGTGCCGGGTTTCCCTTTGGCAACGGCTGGCTGTCCCGTACATTGATCAACAACGAAGAAGAGAACGAAGATTACTGCGCATAACGAGTAAAGCGGATTCCTGTGGCGCATTGCGTTCATAGGTCACCTTTCCGGAAGTCACTGCGAGGAAGAGTAGAGATCCCGACATCAGGATGCAAACCTCACATCGTAGTCGGCACGTCAGGGTGAGACAATTTTCATGACGCATTTGTCGCAATCGAATTCCAACTTGTATTTCATCCTCCCGTCCGACAGATACAGCTCCTCTGCACTTCCTTGTTCTCCGCGGCAGAGATCGAACTCGAATTTCAAACAGTGCCGTGTTGTCATGAGGACTTTCCCCGCGGCATCGTTCTGCAGTTCCAATCCCTTCTCGATCTGTTTCACGCCGTGGCGCTTGTAAAACTGCACGGCTTTCTCGTTGACCACGTTCGACGAATAGTCGAGGATTGTGATAGGATAGGGGACATCGTTCGGCACAACGGTCTTCGTCTCCCGCGGAAAATTCCGGGCACGCTCCGCCTCGAGTGCAGCAATACAGTCTCTTCTGAGTTGATTAAGCACCCCCACCGGAAGAAAGTGCGCCTCCTTCAATCCAGGAGTGACACCTTCGGCATAGAATGCCGTATCGCCCAGTTTTGACAGCTGCGTTCGGATGGTCTCGAGCGCCACTTCGGGCTTCTTTGCCAGCTCTTTCACATGCTTGATACGATGCGCCACCTCATTCCCGTCTTCATCCATAGCGCGCAATTCAAATCCCTCCTCATTCTCGTCAAAGAAGAGACTGACACCGATCTTGCGCATTGAAGTGTCCGATTTCAATAGCTGGACGAATTCATGGTCATAATTCCGATAGAGGACTACCCCGGCCTGGAGCCCTTCCATCGAATTAGGAAAAATCCTGCTTCCTTCGACCTGATTGATATTGACGCCCGTCAGTTGGTCTTCGTCATTGAAGAAACAGATGCCGTCGCCATTGTGGAGCTCCTCGGCACTGTCCAGGGCAAAAAAACCGGCGCCAACGGATCGCACCGTGCCGAGCAATTTGCCTACAGACTTCGGGGTGCGCAGCGAAACGATTGCCCGCCTCCGGCCGCGAATGAAATAGTCGGTGGTTCCCCGGTTGAATGTCTTTTCGGGATCCGGACTGAACGAAAATACTGTTTTTCCTGAGGCCGGACGGCGGAATTCATCGCGCTCTTCAATCAATGCGTCAAGCTTCGCGCGATAAAAAGCGGTGACGTTCTTGACGTAGGATACTTCCTTCAGCCGTCCTTCGATCTTAAATGACGTCACTCCGGCATCGACAAGATCAGCGAGGTAATCCGACAGATTCAGGTCTTTGAGAGAAAGCACATGCTGATTGCCCGCAAGAACATTCCCGCGGCCGTCCGTAAGCGTATAGGGGAGCCGACACATTTGGGCGCATTCGCCTCTGTTGGCGCTTCGACCCTGCGCCACCTGGCTGAAATAACACTGTCCGCTGAAACTCACACACAGCGCACCGTGGACGAAGAACTCAAGGTCGACGTTCGTTGCGTTCCTGATTGCCCTGATCTGCCTCAATGACAATTCGCGGGCAAGGATGATGCGCTGGATGCCAACACGTTCCAGGAATTGAATCCGGTCGAGATTGTAGTTATGCGTCTGCGTGCTGGCGAAAAGAGGGATCGGAGGCAGGTCGAGTTCCAGGAGCCCCATATCCTGAATGATCAGTGCATCCGCTCCGGCATCGTACACCTGTTGTATGATGGAGCCGGCTTCTTCCAGCTCGCTGTCGTACAGAATTGTGTTGAGCGTGATGTAAACACGGGCCCAATACTTGTGGGCGTAGGAAATCAGTTTGGCGATATCCTCCAGTGAATTCCCTGCAGCGGCGCGGGCGCCGAATTTTGGGGCGCCGATATACACCGCATCCGCGCCATGATTGATGGCAGCAAGGCCGCACTCGAGATCACGGGCGGGAGCCAGGAGTTCCAGTCGTGTTCGCACAGAACTCACGATTTCCATCGTTTGTCTGTCGCTCGCTCAATGCCAAAGACCCTGACTGCCATATCCTCAATTCGAAATTGAAATCTCCACCGTTTCACTGCGATCACCGCTGAGCCATCGTCGAGGTTCTTAATCCTTCGATACACGTGCGGATGTGGATCGCGGTGTAGCGGCGGCCCCCGGTGCATC